>JAZOBV010000021.1:0-50589 GCA_045596145.1 Candidatus Pelethomonas sp. | reverse complement strand
CAGCGGCGCTTTGGTTACTTTGCCGCCGGGGGCAAAGTAACACGCGTCGGAACGCGGAATACCTCCGCCGGAGGCAAAGCACAGTACTAAAGTCGGATCGTAGCCATGTCGTTCTGTGAGCCAAGGAGTTGGCTAAGACATTTGTCTTCCTAAGACCGCTTGGCCTCCGACTTCAGCGGCGCTTTGGTTACTTTGCCGCCGGGGGCAAAGTAACACGCGTCGGAACGCGGAATACCTCCGCCGGAGGCAAAGCACAGTACTATATAGATGATACTATCTCTGCCCGCATCGCGGCACAGCAGACAAAAAACAGGCAGAATGTTTCACGTGAAACATTCTGCCTGTCTATCAAATCAAATCAGTACCACGCCATCCAGCGCCGCCAGAGTCAGTGTGATCTTCCCGTTCTGAGAAAGGAACTTCTGTCCGGTAAGTGCATCGGTGGCGAGGTCGCCCGTCCAGTCCAGAGAAAGGGTAACGCTCTCATCGCCCACATTGGTAACGGAAATCGTTGTTTCCTCACCCAGAGTTCTGGAGAAGGCGAGAACATGTCCCTCAGCATAAAGCCAGCGGAGATCGCCACTCTGCAGGGAGGGACGGGCGTTGCGGAGCCTGCCCAGTCCGGCAAACAGGGTCTGAAGGAACTTGTCCTCGCTGCCCCACGGGAAGGTGCCGCGGTTGAAGGGATCTTCGTAGCCTTCCATGCCAACCTCATCGCCGTAATAAACGGTGGGGGAGCCGGGGAAGGTATACAGCAGGATCGCACCATTGCCCAGAAGACGCTGACCGCGGAAGCGTTCCCCATCGGTCATGCGGTACTCCGCCCGCTCAGTGCGGGTGGCGGGGGCTTCCTTCGGGAACGTTCCCAGCATAGTCAGGATGCGGGGATTGTCGTGAGTGCCCAGCATGTTCATGGCGCTGTAGAACGCGGCAGGGGGATAGTTTTCCCGGATGCTCTCCATTGTCTCGCGGAAGCTGCGGGCATCGCCGCCCTGCAGGTAGTCTATGGCGCTGACACGGAAAGGATAGTTCATCAGTCCGTGGGTCTCGTGCCCCAGGAGGTACTTCCTGCGCTTGCTGTAGGCGATCTTGTTGCTGCCGTCCTCCCAGACCTCACCGAGGAGGAAGCTATCGGCTTTTTCCTCCATCATGGCGGAGCGGATACGGGCGATGAATTCATCGGGCAGCTCGTCAGCAACGTCCAGCCGCCATGCGTCAGCGCCCGCCCGAAGCCAGCGGCGGATGATGGAGTTTTTGTTTTCAATGATATAGTCGATGTAATCGCTGTGAGTTTCATTCACAGCGGGCATGGTGTGAATGCCCCACCATGCGTCGTAGCTGTTGGGCCAGTTATGGAAGTTATACCATGTGTAGTAGGGGCTTTCCTTACTCTGCGCCGCGCCGAGGGTGGGATACTGCCCGAGGGCGTTGAAATAGCGGGAGTTGTTGGCGGTGTGGTTAAATACACCGTCCAGCATGATACGCATATCCCGCCTGTGCGCCTCGTCGCAGAGGGTTTTGAATTCTTCTTCAGTGCCGAGCATGGGGTCGATTTTTTCGTAATCGCCGGTGTTATAGCGGTGGTTGCTGTCGGACTCGAAAATGGGGCAGAGGTACAGTGTGGTTACGCCGAGAGATTTCAGATAATCCAGTTTTTCAACAATTCCAGCGAGATTTCCGCCAAAAAAGTCCCGATTATGGATAATTCCCTTTTCGTCCGGCAGGTACTCCATCAGTTCATTCCAGTGCTGATGTACAACGCGGCTGCCAATCATGCCGCTGGGATCGGGAATGGCGGTGCGGAAAAAGCGGTCGGGGAAGATCTGATAGGTGACACCGCGCCCGAACCAGTCCGGGGTCTTGCGTGTGTCGTCATACACCGTCTGCTGCCAGCAAACTGCCTCACCCTCGCCGCAATATCCGTTTTTGCCCAGCCAGACGGCGCTGCCGTCAGTTCGGGTGAACCGGAAGCAGTACCAGATCAGCTCCGGCTCGTCGAAGGCAGTGTAACTGCCGGTGAACAGAGTGCGGTCGCCCTCGGTTCCTGCATTGGTGAGAGCAACGGCGCGGCGTTCATTGGCAAATTCGCCGTAGAGGATCAGCTCACAGCCGCGAAAGCCCTCCGAGGTGAGAGGGTGGAGCGAAAGCGTGATCTCCGTTCCACAGGGAACCGCGCCGAAGGGCTGTTTATAGCGGCTGTCGCGGGAGTTAAAAACAGGAAAGTCCATACAGGTAGCTCCTTGATGATGAGTGTAAGGGTTAAGGCAGCAGAGCACCCTCGGGGATGAGGGCGGTGCCGATATCGCTGGGGGCAAAGTAGGCGTTGAGAATATTCACCGCCGTGGCGGCAAGTGCGCTGCCGCTGCCGCCCTGTTCGATGACGATAGCAACGGCAATCTCGGGGTTCTCAAAGGGCGCGAAACAGACGAACACGCCGTTGGCAACCTCTGTACCGACCTGCGCGCTGCCGGTCTTTGCTCCGGCGGTGACAATGCAGTTCTGGAAATATTTAGCAATACTGCCGCTGGTTACCAGATCGCCCATGCCCTTTTTCACCGCCGCAAGGGTGGCGGGGGACATATCGACGATGCTGAGCAGCTCAGTTTCATCGTTGGCGATAATAACGCTGCCGTCATACCGGGTGACGCTGTCCAGCAGGTGGGCGCTGAAGCGTTCCCCACCGCGGACAAGGGTGGCTACATAGTTGGCAAGCTGCAGGGGGCTGAACAGACTGGAGCCCTGTCCGATGGCGCACTGCAGCACTGTGCCGCCTTCCCATGCGGATTCGATCTGTGCACGGTATTCGGGACCGTCCAGAATGCCGGTACGTTCGTTCAGCTCCACGCCGGTGGGCTGACCCAATCCAAAGGCTTTCGCGTATTCGTTCAGTGTTTCAATGCCCATCAGGCGGCCGACTTCATAGTAAAAGTAGTTGCAGGAGTGGAAGATAGCCTCAGAAACGTTGATGCTGCCGTGGATACCGCCGTACTGGTTGAAGATCCAGCAGGCGGGCTGGTAGTCGTCCCAGTAGGTGTATTTTCCGGTGGTGTAGATCTTGGTGGTGGGGGTGATGGTGCCGCTTTCCAGTGCTGCAACGCTGGTGCAGAGCTTGAAGGTGGAGCCGGGGGCATAGGTACCGCTCAGCGCGCGGTTGAAGAAGGGCTGACCGGGATCGGAGGCGTAGAGATTAAAATCGGTGTAATAGCGGGCGGGATCGTAGGTGGGATAGGAGGCGCAGGCGAGGATATCGGAGTCAGCCACGCTGACCACAACCGCTGCCGCGCCGCGGGTGCCGACGTTTTCCACGCCGTTTGCCAGATCCTCGGCGTTCATGGCTTCCACCGCTTCGCGGAGCGCCTGCTCCACCTGCGTCTGGAAGTCAATGTCGAGGGTCAGAGAGATGGTGGAGCCGGGCTGAGGCTCGATGGAGTACAGCTCACTTGTGATTTTGCCCTCGGCGTTGGTGGTGATGAGGCGGGTGCCGTTTCTGCCCCGCAGATAGCTTTCAAACGCGGCTTCCACGCCGGATTTGCCGACAATGTCATCTGCGCGGTAGTAGTGAAGACCGGAGGTATCCTCTCCGGCGGCAGCGGCGGCGTTGTACGCTTCGTTGAGGGCGGCACGCTCCTCCTTGGTCTCAAATTCACCGGTGCGGCCCAGAATATGGGCGGCAGCCGAGGTGTGAAACTGGCGCACGGTTTCAGATTTGACTGTGACACCGGCAAAATTTCCGTCAGTCAGAATGGAGATCAGCTCCACGCCGATATCCTCGGCGAAGGTATAGCCGGAATAGGTGATCTCACGCTTGCGAAGCTCCAGCTCATAGAGTACGCCCAGAACCAGACGGGCCTCGGCATCGGTAAAGGCTTCATCAATGCCGAATTTTTCCCGCATCAGGGAGATCAGTACGGGAGCGGTGAGAATATCGGTCTTTTCGTCCAGCTTGCTTTTCAGATCCTCCGTCAGGCGGGGCAGGGGAGAGTCTTCGGTCAGCTCGGAGTCGGACCACTTCATTTCCTTCAGATAGTTCTGAAAACGGGTGCGGTTGGTGGAGCCTGCGGTGGAGGTAGTGTAGTAAAATCCGTTGTTTATGGCGATGGGCAGGGTGTCCGTCCATGTTACGCCCTGCTCCTGGCAAAGAGTAATAAGCCGCAGCAGGGCACGGCTCACTGCCACGCTGTGTTCCGTGCCGTCCTCCGCCTGCACCTCATCGGGGTCGAAGTCGATGATATAGATCTCGCGGTTGGACACGAGGAGCTTGCCGTTGCGGTCGGTAAGAACACCGCGGGAAGCCTCCACCGTGGTGCTGGTGGTGACCTGTGTGGCGGAGCGGGCGAGATATGACTCGTGATCCACCACCTGCGCGTCGTATAAGAGCAGCACAAAGAATGCCAGACACAGGGAAAAAATGCCCAGCAGGATACGGGATCTCCGGTGAAGTTGCTTTTCGTTTTCGTTATCCATAGTAAAGCCTCGTATCAATAGTCCGCGGCGCAGCGCTTGTGGATCCAGCGGTAGATCGGCAGAGCAGGGAGAAGGGCGGGCAGGGTAATGGCGCATTCCGCCAGCGCCAGATATCCCATCAGCAGGGGGCGCAGCTCGCCGGAAAGGAAAAAGAGAAGCAGGCGGGCGGCAACGGTCATGCCCAGACCCATCAGCGACACAACAAAGCCGCACAGCCAGCCGGGGGAGAGAACGTTTTCACCAATCAGCGCGGAAAAAATGCCGATCAGAGTAAAAATGATGGTGAAAAAACCGTCAAACGGACCGGTCAGCAGCAGGTCACATACCACGCCCACCGCCAGCGCGAACACACTGCCCCGGCGCAGTCCCTCATAGGATGCCACCAGAGCGGGGAGCATGGGGTAAAGAAAGGGCGTTACGCCCAAAATTTCGATGTGATTTAAAATGAGGTGCTGAAACCCGAACAGAAGAAGGGTGGCGAGGGAGTAGACAGTCCATTTAGCGATGATATAGCTTTTTGGCAGCATGGCGCACCTCGCTTAATCCACAATCACAAAATCCGTCACAACAAAGACCTGCGTCAGATCCTCCAGCTCCATTTCGGGGCGGAGGACGGCATAGCGGGAAAGTCCATCGTCATTCATGCGCAGCTCCTCAACATAGCCGATGACGATCTGGGAGGGGAGGTAGTCGCCCAGACCCGAGGTGACGATCAGATCTCCTGTCATCACGTCGGAGCCGGAATCCAGATAGTTCAGCGCCAGCAGTCCCGCGCTCATCAGGGCAAATTCGCCCTGCGCCACGGCACCCGCACCGCTGCGGAAGACCTGCGCGCCAACGCCGCTGTCACTGTCCAGAATAGTGCGGACAGTTGCCCAGTTCAGACCTGCCTCCGTGATGATGCCTACCAGATTTCCGGTGGAATCCACAACGCAGTCGCCTACAGCGATATCATACAGCGTGCCCTTGTTGATAGTGAGAACGCTTGCCCAGTTGGAAATATCGCGCTCGATGATGAGGGCGGACTCAAAGGTAAGATCCCGCCGCTGCTCCCGCAGCTCCAGCAGCTCCCGCAGGCGCTTGTTTTCCTCGCTGTCAAATTCAGCCTGCCGGATGGCGCTCTGCAGCTCGGCAAGCTCCTTTTTGAGCTGCTCGTTTTCCTGTTTCATTTCATCAAAATCGGTAAAATACTGCGTCCATTCATCAATTTTATTGGAAATGACCGTACCAATGGTGCGGAAGGGGGTGGCGATCGTGCCGATGATATTATTGGTCAGCGCGCTGTTGGAGGAAAAGAAGGTCATCACGCTCAGCGCAACGGCGATCACAACGGCGACGGACAGCACCGCCACGCCGTATTTGGTCAGCAGTCTATTCACGCGCGCGCCTCCTCACAGAAAAGATCCACGTTGAACTTTTTGAGCATCTGTCCCAGACGGTGCAGGGGCAGACCCATCACGTTGAAATAATCGCCCTCGATACCGCTGACAAACAGGGCGGGCTTACCTTGAATACCGTAAGAACCGGCCTTGTCCATAGGATCACCGCTCTTGATGTAGGCGGCGATCTCCGCGTCCGTCAAATCGCGGAAGCGGACAGCGGTGGTCTCCGACTCAGTTACGATCCGCGCGCCCCGGGCGATGCTCACACCGGTGCAGACGATATGGGTGCGTCCCGAGAGGGAGCGGAGCATGTTAGCGGCATCCTCCTCGTTTTTAGGTTTGCCCAGACGAAGACCGTCCAGAAAAACCATAGTATCGGCGGCAATGATGATGGCATCGTCGTCCTTTGCCAGCTCCACCGCCGCTTCGATCTTCTTACGGCAGATGGCGCACACGATCTCCTGCGGGGTGAGGGTGGGGTCATAGCTCTCGTCCGCCTCGGGAACGAGGATGGTAAAATCCTTCACGCCGATCTGGCTCAGCAGCTCACGGCGGCGGGGGGATTGGGAGGCGAGAATAAAACGTGGCATAGCGTTTATGTCCTTTGCTTTGGTTTATCGTCCGGTGGAGCCGAAGCCGCCGGTGCCCCGGGTGCTCTCGGGCAGCTCGTCCACGACCTTGAGGGTGGGATGCGCCACAGGAATGATCATAAGCTGCGCAATGCGGTCACGGCATTGCACGGTGTAGGCGGTATCGGTGGTGTTGTGCAGCGTGACACGCAGCTCGCCGCGGTAGTCGCTGTCGATCACACCAATGCCGTTGGCAAGATTGATGCCGTTTTTCGCGCCCATGCTGCTGCGTACAGCCATGATTCCCACATGTCCCTCGGGAATGGCGGCGGCGATGCCCGTGGGGATCATTACGCGGGTGTGAGGTTCGATGACGACGTCCTCATCCACGCAGGCGTGGAGATCCAGCGCGGCAGCGCCATCCGTGGCATAGTAGGGGAGGGGAATCTCTGTTCCAATTTTGTCGGAAACAGGTTTGATGAGAAGTTCCATGGTGAGATTTCCTATACAAAGCGTAATATTTGTTTTGAATTATACGAATTGGGGTTGCTCAATACTTGCCGGAGGATGGTTAGGTCTCCGACGGGTGACTTTTGTCCGGACAAAAGTCACCAAAAGCCGGCAAGGGGACACCCCTTAAAATCCCCGCTTTTACGGGGGCGCGGAATGAGCGTGTGGTTTTGGTTCCGGCACTTGCTTATTGAAATGGCGAATCCTTTGCCCCGCTCGCCCGCTACTCTGTTGCTAATTGCAGCTCTCTGCCTTTGATTTGGAGTGCCGAGTCTTGCTGTTGTCGTTTTGCACCGCACCGAAGTTTGCTTCATGGTCGGTCAGCGGCAGCTACTGACAGGTCTGGTGTCCGATGGTCGGCGGGCCGGCAGGCGAAGTGTAGTTAGCAGGATCAAACGGCGAAGTTAAGCTGCTTTGGAAACGGTGACCACGCTGACGCAACCCATGAGCCACACGCTAAAACAGGAAGTCCGAAACCAACGGGGTTTCGGCGATCTTTTGGGTACTTTTCAATCGATTGAAAAGTACCGCGCCGCAGGCTGAACACGGTATCGTCAAGATTCGCCGCATCGCGGCACAGAAAAATTACTCCACACCCCGATAAAACAACCCTCTGGTATGCTCCTTCGGCGGCTCTGACTCCCGAATCCCCAGATACTGCTCAAAGATCCTCACACACTCGGCGGGAGACTCCGTCGTAAAGCGCAGCCTGAGGTAGGTGAGGGCGCAGCGGCGCTGCTCGTTTTTGTCGGCAAGGTATACCGTCTTGCCGTTTAATATCTCATTGCGGCAGCCGAAGACTGAGATGACCGGGAAGCGTTCGCCCCGGCGGTCCGTTAGGGTATGCTCAGCGCGGCAGGTGCCGCAGAGGTTCTTCGGCTTACAGCCGTGCTCATTGGCAATGATGCAGTTTTCCATGACCATAAGGGGCAGCCGTCCGTAAACGATCGCCTCACAGGGGATGGATTTTTTGATATCCCGCAGCTGCTCGTGGCGAAGCTCGAAGGAGAGCGTGGCGCTTTCGAGTCCCCGGCGGCGCAGTTCATCGAGGGAACGGCTGTTGAAGACGTTCAGACCGTAATCGCCCCGCAGCCTGAAGCCAAGCTCCCTGGCAAGGGCAAGCTGACCAATATTCTGAACGGCGGAGGAGGTGCAGCCCTTTTCCTTTGCCTCCAGCAGCAGCGCGCGCAGCGCGGCCTGCTCCCGATCCTTCACGATGCGGGGGAAGGTCACACAAAATTCAGTATTCCCATCTGTGGGGATGGTAAACTCCCTCATACGCTCGGCGGGCAGGTAAACGATAGCGGGGGAGAGGGAAAGAAGCTCCCGCGTGAGCTGTTCTCCTCTGGTGAGGGAGATTGTGAAGGAGGGAGAATTGCAGGCGGCGGAGTTGTCCGCGTGAAAATCGTCCTTTTCCTCCCGGCGGGGGGGCATTTTGAGCCTTTCCCCGTCCAGCGCGGCAAGAGCGTCACGGCGCAGGGCGTTGACCGCGCCTGCACTCAGTGCGAGACCTTCTTGCGTTTCAACGTGAATAGCGGTGGGACGGTAAATCGTGCCGCCGGTCTTGGCAAGGCGGTCCCGCAGCTCGTCCGCCGTGACGGCGCGGGAGCGTGCCGCCTCGGGAACAGCACCGGTAACAGTGACGGAGTGTCCGTCCTCATCCTCGGCGGTGAGGGAGATAGGCGCGTCGGAACGCACATCGGCGGAAAGGGTCACGCCCACGGTACGCATATCTTCCTTATCATAGGCGGCTTTGGCTGCTTTGAACAGCTCCGTGGGCTCGGGGGTGTTTTCCGCCCGGATGCCGAACATTGCCTTGCCTTTTTCGTCTCTCCAGTAGCCCTCGGTGAATCCGCTGCGGGAGAAGGAGCGCTCCAGCTCGAGAAGCTCTTCTTTCGTGGGCAGGCGATCCTCTTTCAGCAGGGCGGCGTAGATGCGGGTGATGACCGCAACATATTCGGGACGCTTCATGCGCCCCTCCAGCTTCAGAATGGAAACGCCCATATCGTCAAGCTCGCGCAAATGGGCGGCAAGGTTTGCGTCCTTCAGACTGAGGGGATATCCCGTTTTGCCGCCGTCCATACGGTAGGGCAGGCGGCAGGGCTGGGCACAGGTGCCCCGGTTGCCGCTGCGCCCGCCAATGAGGGCGCTCATAGCGCACTGACCGGAGTAGCACATGCACAGCGCACCGTGGGCAAAGACCTCAATGGCGATGGGACTGCGTTCTGCGATATAGCGGATGTCCTTTTCGCTCAGCTCGCGGCTGAGAACGACGCAGCGCATTCCAAGGTCAGCGGCAGCCTTCACGCCGTCCAGATCGTGAACAGTCATCTGGGTGCTGCCGTGGAGGGGCAGGTCGGGGACAATCTTCCGCGCAAGGGCGGCAACGCCCCAGTCCTGCACGATCACACCGTCCACTCCCCAGCGGGAGGCCTTGATGAGCAGCTCGGCGGCACCCTTCAGCTCCCGGTCGGTGAGCAGGGTGTTGAGGGTCAGATAGACCTTCACGCCCCGCAAATGGCAATAAGCGACCGCCGCCGGATATTCCTCCTCAGAGAAATTTCTGGCGCCGCGGCGGGCGTTGAACTCGCCCACGCCCATATATACAGCATTCGCGCCGTTCTGCACGGCGGCGACCATGGCTTCCCAATGGCCGGCAGGTGAGAGCAGCTCCATTACTTCTTATCCAGCTTCTGCTGCAGCTTGAAGACCTCGCGGCGCAGATCGCTGGCCTCGGACTTAGCCTTATTTGCCTCGTCCAGATAGTCCTTGAGCTGGCTGCGGAGGTTTTCGGCGGCAGCCTGCTCCTTCAAAAGCTCATCGGCAATGTTGGCGGCGGCGAGAACGGCAGCGTCCACGCGGTTGATCCTGCCGCTTTCCATGATCGCGGCCATTTTGGTGTCCACCAGAGCGGCGACCTTCTGCATGTAGGAGGGACTTTCCTCTGCCATGAGCGTGTATTCCGTTCCGCAGATGCTGACAGTGATCCGGTTTTCCATAATGCTCAACTCCTTGTGTATATTTTATCTTGATGATGACACTTATTCAGAATAAAGTATACCATAATCGGCGGAAAACGCAACAGCTTTACAGCCTGTTTTCTTCCAATTTGTGACATGTTCTTATGTCCGCGCAAGTTCACTCTTTACGAAAAAGAGGTTTTCGTGTAGAATAGAATTCCAAAAGTATGGAGAGGAGGGCAGAGCAGTGAGTGAATATATTCTGAGCGCGGCGCGGGAGGAGAGTATCGTTCTTTCCGGCGGCGCTGCGGAAAAGCTTCTGCGCGGCGGGAACGGTGACGCGGCGCTGCTGTATATTGCCTTTCTGAAGGATCGGGGCGCGTCGGATGGTGCTGCCCTGTGCGCCCGTCTGGGCTGGACAAGGGAACGTTTCGATATGGCAGCCCGCGCGCTGGAGGGGATGGAGCTTCTACGCCGTCCCGAGGGCGCGCTGCCGGTGAAAACGCCGGAAAAAGCGCCCATCGAGCCTGCCCATGAGCGCCCGGAGTACACCAACGCCGACCTGCTGGGAGCGCTGGAGCGCTCGGAATTCGCTTCCCTCAGCGCCGCGGTGGACCAGGCACTGGGCAAAAAGCTGACCACACCGGATCAGAAGATCCTTCTGGGCCTGTATGACGATCTGGGACTGGGCGCGGATGTGATCTTTCTGCTGGTAAATTTCTGCCTGGAGCGCAGCGCCGCGCGGTACGGCGCGGGGCGGCGTCCCACCATGCGCCAGATCGAGCAGGAGGGCTACGCATGGGCGCGGATGGAGCTTCTTGATCAGGAACGTGCCTCGGCATATATCAAAAAATACCACCGCCAGCAGGAGGCGCTGCCGAAGATGATGGCTCTGCTGGGACTGGGCGACCGCAAGCCCTCCGCCAGCGAGGAACGGTACATGATCGCATGGAGCGATATGGGCTTTGAAGATGCCGCCATTGAGCTGGCGTACGATAAAACGATGCTCAAGTGCAAGGAGCTGAAGTGGCCGTACATGAACCGCATCCTCACCGCGTGGCACGAAAAGGGACTGCATACGGTAAAGGCGGTGCAGGAGGGGGACCGCCCCAAAACGGCAAATGTGCCTGCTGACGAAAATACCGCCCGCCGCGAGGATGTGGAGCGGATGGAGAAGTACCTGCAGCAGCTGCGGCAGGAGAGAGAGAAGGGGGGGCAGTAAATGTCCTACGATGCGAATATCATGGCAAGCGCCCAGCGCAAATTCTTTGCGGACAAAGAAAAGCGGGAGCGTCAGCATGACCGGCTCATGCGGGAGGTTTACAGCCGTGTCCCACGGGTGGAGGAGATCGACCGGGAAATGCGCTCCACGGTGGGCGCTATCATGCTCGCCGCCTTTGACAGTGAGACCGATCCCGAGCCTGCGCTGCGGGCTTTGCAGGAGAAAAATCTTGCCATGCAGCGGGAGCGGGCAGAGCTTCTGGTAGGTGCGGGGTATTCCTACGATGTGCTGGACGAACAGGTGAAGTGCAAGCTCTGCGAGGATCGAGGCTTTCTCAGCGACGGTTCTCCCTGCCGCTGTCTGATGGCGTACTATACACGGGAGCAGAACACGCGGCTGAGCAAGCTGCTGGATCTGGGCAGCCAGTCCTTTGACACCTTTTCGCTGGATTGGTATGACGGCGATGCCCACGGCGAGTATGGCATCAGTCCGCTGAAAAATATGGAGATCGTGCTGGAGATCTGCTCCAACTATGCCCACACCTTTGGCGCACGCAGCGGAAACCTGCTGTTTACCGGCGCGCCGGGACTGGGCAAGACATTTCTTTCCGCCTGCATCGCCCGTGAGGTCAGCGACAGCGGCTTCTCTGTGGTGTACGATACGGCGGCGCATATCTTCCAGCAGTTTGAGAGCGGCAAGTTCGGGCGGGACAACCCCTATGAGGAGGACCCGGACCGGGAGATCAACCGCTACCTCAACTGCGATCTGCTTATCATGGACGATCTGGGCACGGAGATGCTGACGAGCTTTGTGCAGTCGGCGTTTTACCGCATCGTCAATGACCGGTTGATCAACAGAAAAAAGACGATCCTTTCCACCAATCTGACTCCGGCGGAGATCGGCGCGCGCTACGGCGCGGCAGTCCGCTCCCGCATCGAGGGAGAGTATCAGATCATGCGGTTTTTCGGCAGGGATATCAGAATTCAAAAAAGAGACCGGTAAAAAAACAGGGAGTGCCGCAGCGCGGCACTCCCTGTTTTCAGTCTGTCAAAGAACTACCATCTTCCGGGATGCAAAGCAAAAGTAACGGCATTTATTTTTGCAGCTTCAGCCGCTTTGGCGCAACGACTCTGGAGAAGATCTCCCGCACCGCGCGGCACTCTGCTTCCATGCTCTCCATCTGGTTCTTGGGCAGGATCCACGCATCCTGCTCCGTGAGGAAAATATAGAACGCGTCGGAGGTTTCCTCCACGCGGCAGATCTCCTCAAACCGGAGCTTCGCGTTGTCCTGCTCCACGGTGACATGAACGCCGAAGCCGTCGATCCTCGTCTGCTGGACGTAGCTCTCGCGTCCTTTTTTTCGCATCATTTTGCTTACGTTGCTTCGTGTGCGGATCACCATGCCCAGCGTGATGAGCAGGGAGGTGAGAACTCCGGCGAGCAAAAGGAAAAACACCATTTCCACTCCGCCGAGCGTAAAGCCCAGCCAATCGAGATACAGCTTTCCCACCAGTGCGCCGACCACCGCGAAGCCCAGAATGCCCTTGCGCCAGCGGCGCAGCACCAGCATTTGATAAAATCTCTGTGTATCCTGCCGTGTGATCGTGAAATCTCTGCTGTAACGCATACCGCTTCCCCTTATCAGACGCAGACGAAGCTGAACCAGCCCTCGGACTGATTTGCCTCCAGAACCTTGAAGCCGTTCTCCTCCAGCTTGCCGCGGACCTCGCCGGCGCGGTCGTCGATGATGCCGGAGGTGATGAACACACCGCCCTCGCGCATCAGGGGACGCACGGAGGGCGCGATGTTGATAATGACATCGGAAACGATATTCGCCACAACGATGTCATAGTTATCGCCCATATCCGCACGCAGGCGGCTGTCGCTGGTCACATCGCCCGCGCGAACGGTGTAGCGGTCCCTGCCTACGCCGTTGAGGGCGGCGTTCTCGTAGGCAACATCTACCGCCTTGTCGTCGATATCGCAGGCATACGCCCTGTCCGCGCCCAGCAGAATGGACGCGATGGATAAAATACCGCTGCCGCAGCCCAGATCCAGCACCCGCATTCCCGGCTGCACCAGCTTTTCCAGTGCGGTGAGGCACAGGCGGGTGGTGGCGTGGCTTCCGGTGCCGAAGGTCAGACCGGGGTTAAGCCGCAGGGCGACACGCCCCTTGGGGTCCGCCGTTTCCCAGTCGGGAATGACGATGAGGCGCTCACCGATCTCCATGGGCTTGTAGAACGCCTTCCAGTTGTTCTCCCAGTCGGCATCCTCAATGCCGTCCATAGTGAGAAGCAGCGGCGCGTACTCGGGGTGCTCCTTCTTCAGCTCCGCCATGGCGATGCGCACCGCGGCGACCCTGGCAAAGCCCGCGTCGTTTTCCTCCACATAGAAGGTGATGCGGCACTTGCCCTCCATGGAGCGGTCAAGCTCCTCGTCCACATAGTCCCAATACTGCTGATTATTTTCTAAAAACTGGCGGAAATCCCCCTCGTCCTCAATGACAAGGCCTTCGATCCCCAGATCTCCCAGCATATCACTCACCGGCTCCAGTCCAACGGGAGAGGTGTCAATGTGCAGTTCAAGCCACTTCATTTTTAAGTCTCCTTTGCGTTTGTTATATATATTATAAAGGAAGGCTTCGCGCAAAACAAGA
Source organism: Candidatus Pelethomonas sp. (assembly GCA_045596145.1). GTDB lineage: Bacteria > Bacillota > Clostridia > Oscillospirales > Oscillospiraceae > Pelethomonas. The sequence goes on along the minus strand of JAZOBV010000021.1, from coordinate 36,826 downwards.
GCAGGAACAATTTTCATGCCATTCTGTAACAAATTTGTAGTGCATTTTCCTGTCGGAAGTGGTAAAATAGATGCGCTTGAGTTTTGCGCGGCAGAAAACGCGCATAGTATCCACTGCAGATTACTTTTCCTCATGGGAATGAAAGGAGGCTGCCATGCAGGGTAAACATCTTCCCGGCAGACGGATCGCCGAGCCGGAATCCAGCGAGGGACTCGGCTTTTTTGGCAAGGCAGCGCTGATCCTGCTGATCACGATTTTAGTTCTTGGCATCGGCGGTGCCGCCGGCATCGGCGTTTATGCCAACCATATTTATGAGGGCGTGTTCCCAGGTGTCACCATCGCGGACATCCCGCTGGACGGGAAATCCCTCTCCGATGCCCAAAAGACACTGGAAACGCAGCTTGGTGCGCGGCTGGAAGGCTCCACCGTTACGGTTACTGCCTGCGGCGAGGTCCTCGGAAGCTACAATCAGAAGCAGCTCGGCGCCCAGGCGCACGCGGCGAAGGCTGCGCTGGATGCCTATGCCGTGGGACGCGAGAAGGGCGTTTCCGGCTGGATCAGCAACGCGCTGCTTATGGCGAAGGCCGTTCTGGGCGATAAGACAGAAATCGCCCTCTCCCTGACCTACGATGAGGACGTGTTGCGCACGGCGGTGGACGAGATGGCGGATAAATTCTTCACCGAACGCGCTGACGCTTTCTATGAGCTGTCACCCGAGGGACTTTTTGTCACCAAGGAGCGCAGCGGCAGAGAGCTTGACCGCGATGCTCTTGCGGAGCAGCTGCGGGGCGCGGAGGGTGCCATCGAAGCGCCGTGGACAAAAAATCCCGGTCAGGCGCTGAATCTCTACGAAATGGCAGAAAAGCTCAGCGCTGAGGCGCTCCCCGCCCGGTACGATGTCGCTTCCGGCACGGTGCTGGAGGGGCAGGTGGGCGTTGCTGTGGACGTGGAGGCAGCGCAGTATGTGATCGACGCGGCCGCCGAGGGCGAGCGTGTGCAGCTCCCCGCTGAGGTGATCTATCCCCAGATGACCGCCGAGGAGCTGGAGGCTGTGCTGTTCCGTGACCTGCTCTCCACCGCCACCACCTCCGTTTCCGGCACCAAGACCCGCAAGGGCAACGTGCAGCTGTCCGGCGAGTTCGTCAATGGAACGGTTCTCAACCACGGCGATATTTTTGACTATAACGAAACGGTCGGCGAGCGCACGGTGGAGCGCGGCTTCGGTGAGGCGGCAGCCTATCGCAACGGCGAGACCGTGCAGGAGCTGGGCGGCGGCATCTGCCAGACCTCCAGCACCCTCTACTACGCCACGCTGCTGGCAAATCTGGAGATCGTGCAGCGTGCCAACCACCGCTTCTACCCCGGCTATATCGAGCTGGGTATGGATGCCACCGTATCCTGGGGCGGTCCGGAGTTTAGATTCCGCAACAATACCGGCTACCCCATCAGGATCGAAGTGATCTACAAGAATGACAAGCTCACGGTCAACATCTACGGCACCAAGACCGATGATACATACGTCGTGATGACCCACGAGGTTCTGTCTGTCACCCAGCCGCAGACGATCCGCACCGAAACCATGGATCTCCCCTGGGGCACCGAGAAGACCAAGCAGAGCTCGTACGTTGGCTACAAGGTGCAGACCTACCGCAATGTCTATGACGGCGAGGGTAATCTGATCTCCAGCACACCGGAGGCAAGGAGCACCTATTCCAGCCGTGATCTGATCATCCTTGTGGGCATCAATGGCCGTCCCGCCGATGACGGTGGCAGCGTGGAAACCGGCGGTGACGCGGGCGGAGATACCGGCACCGGCGAAGCTCCCGGAACCGGCGGCGACACAGGCGGAGATACCGGCACCGATCCCGGAGCGGATGAACCCACGGTCCCCGATGATGACGGCGGCGAGGAGGAAGACCCCGGAATCATTGATCCGGAGGACGAAATGCCCTACTGGCTCAGACCACAATGATCAATCAAAGGGGAATGCTATCGCGGAATAGTCATAAAACAGTAAATCCGACCTGTGCAATTCAAAAGCACAGGTCGGATTTTTTCTTGCTGTTTCGATGCAGCAGCATCCAAGGGAGGCTTTGATGCGGCGCAAAACCGCACATCGCACGGTACGCCCGAAGGGGCGATCAGACTCAAGGGGTATCGGCAGCTTCTTCAGCCACCTCCGCGGGTTCCGGAGCTTTCTCCTGCAGCATCAGAAAGGCGGTGAGCATCACCGCGCAGGCGGCAAAGAGCAGACTGTGCCGGTTCAGCTCAGCAATAGCGGCGATAGAGAGCATCACCGCGTACTCAGCGGTAAAGCTGAAGGTGCGCACTTTGGTTTCGCCCCGGAAAAATCCGGCGAGCTGGGCAAAGGCGAAGGCACATACCGACGCGGCGAGAATGGGAAGGTAGTACCGCGCCAGAATGGGGTCGTTGGCGGAGGGGAGGTAGAGCGTCAGCACCCAGAACGCGGAGAAAAACAGCACCGGAAGCGTGGGTCCGACGGATAACGCCGCGCTGCCGCGCATCTGCTTGGTAAGAAGCAGGAAGCCGAGGAACGAGGCAACAGCGAAGACTGCCGTAACGAGGGGAGCGATCTCCACGTCCGCGGAAACGGCGTGGACAGCCAGCATCGCGCCGCCGGCGGCAAAAAGAAGGCTTGCGCTGACAAAAACAATGGTGGAGCGGTCCGGCGCAGGGAAGTGGTCGGCAAATCGGGGGCGCTCCCGGCTTTCACCGCGGGTGAAAACAAACGCGAGGATACCTGACAGCACGATCAGCGCCACCAGCGCGATGCCTGCCACGGAGAGGAAGTGCAGCCCGGTGGTGGGTTCAAAGTCGTAGGTGTTCTGGTACAGGCGCAGAGCAAACATGGCAAGACCCATGCCCCACATCCTGCGGAATTTTTTGTTTGATGCAAAATTCATAGTGTTACAGCCTTTCCGGTGGAGTTGTCGTAAACCATAGTATACCACGCGGGTGGGGATTTGTCATCATTTTTCGGACAAGCGGCACATAAACTGCTTTAAGAAAGGTGGTGCCCATGAAAAAGCATTTTTTGGTATCTCTGATCCTGCTGTTTCTGGTGTTTTTTATCCCGTGGCTGGGTAGAGACGAGACGCCGCAGGCGCGGGAGGACTCAAAAGCGGAGCCGCAGGAGCAGATCGTTCCCGGGGATATGGCGGAAGATGGGGAACCTGAGCCGTCCGGACCCGAGCCGGTGTCCACCGGAGAGAGGGACAGCGCGGTTATGATCTCGGTTCTGATGGACGGCGAGGTGGTCGAAATGGATCTTGGGACATATCTGGTGGGCGTTGTCCGGGCGGAAATGCCCGCGTCCTTTGAAGTGGAGGCGCTGAAAGCGCAGGCGGTGGCGGCGCGAACCTATACGCTGCACAAGATAGCAAACGGCGGCAGCGAAAATCATCCGGATGCCGATACCTGCACGGATATCAACTGCTGCAAGGCATATATGGACGCCTCGGAGAGCGCGGCGCTCTGGGGGGACGCGGCGGCAGAGTATGAGGAGAAGATCCGCGCGGCGGTAACAGCTACGGACGGGGAATGCGTACTCTACGAGGGACAGCCGGTGCTGGCGGTGTTCCACTCCTCCTCCGCGGGAATGACCATGAACGCGCAGGATGTATGGAGCAGCGCGGTACCGTATCTTGTCAGCGTCAGCTCGCCGGAAACCGGGGAAACGGTGCCCAATTTCTATTCCAGCGCGACGTTCACCACCTCCGCCCTGCGAAGCCTGCTGCTCTCCGCTCTGCCGGAGGCGAAGCTCACCGGAAGCGCGTCCAACTGGTTTACCAATATGCGCCAGCAGACCAACGGGACGGTGACGGCGCTGCAGGTGGGCGGTGTGGAGGTCAGTGGCAACCGTCTCCGCTCGATTTTGGGACTGCGCAGCGCGTGCTTTACCCTGTCCTTTGAGGGAGACAGCGTGAGTTTTTCTGTCACGGGGTATGGTCACGGCGTTGGCATGAGCCAGTACGGCGCGAATGTGCTGGCGGCGGGGGGAATGGACTACCGTGAGATCCTCGCGTGGTACTATACGGACACCACCGTGGGGGTATGGAGAAAAAACGAAACAGAATGATTTAAATTTGTACATTTTTTCCAGAAAAAAGTATTGAATTTCCGGTAAATCTTGACAGAAACAGTGGGGTGATATATATTGGTAGGGGAATTCTTATTCCTAAACTGAAGGAGGTAGAAACAGTGAAAAGATTTCTCGCGCTGGCGCTCTCCCTGTGTCTGATGCTGTCGCTCTCAATGCCGACAGCATGGGCCATCGAGTTCTCCGATATGCCGGATGCGGATCATTGGTCCTACACTGCCCTTGAGGCTGCGGTGGAAAATGGTCTTCTCAACGGTGCTGACGGAAAACTGATGCCGGGAAGCGCTCTTACCCGTGCCCAGATGGCGGCTATCATCAACCGCGCGTTTGGTGCTATGGACATGGCTGACATCGGAAGCTTCTCTGATGTCAAGACAACAGACTGGTTCTTCACCGACATTGCAAAGGCAGTCCGCATGGGCACCTTTAGGGGCGATGAGAGCGGTCTGATGAATCCCGACAGCCCCATCACCCGCGAGCAGGCATTTACCGTCCTTGCCCGCGCCTTCCGTCTGGAGGATGGCAGTGCTGAGGCGCTGACTGCGTTTGCGGACGCGGAAAAAATCTCCGGCTATGCCGTTGGTCCCGTTGCGGCTCTTGTCGCGGCAGGCTATGTGAACGGCAGCAACGGGAGGCTGAATCCCGGCAGCACCATCTCCCGCGCGGAGTTTGCTCAGGTCATTTATAATATGATCCGGCACTACATCGCGGAGGAAGGCACCTACACCGAGGATTATTCCGGCAACGTGATGGTCAATGTTCCCGGTGTCATTCTGAAGGATCTTACCATTGAAGGCGACCTCATCATCGGTGAGGGTGTCGGTAACGGTGAGGTCACGCTGGACGGCGTTGCGCTCAAGGGCCGCCTGCTGGTTCGCGGCGGTGGTGAAAATTCCATCGTTATCAAGAACAAGACCAGCGTCGGTCACGTTATTCTCAGCAAGACCGGTGACGGCGGTGTCCGCCTGTATACCGAGGAGGGCTGCCGTGTTGATGTGGTCTATATTCCTGACGGTAAGGACGACATCATTCTGGAGGGTACCTTCAATCAGGTCGCAGTTGATACGGATGCGCCCATCGTTTTGAAGAGCGCAAGCATCACCGGTCTGACTGTTACCGGTGAGAATGCTGATATCCAGACGCAGGGCCATACCGAAATCACCACGGTCGTGATCGGGGAGGAAGCCGCCGGCGCGACGCTGACCGTTGACGGCAGCTCCACCGTTACCAATCTGGAATCTGCAGCAGAGAATGTTACCGTTGACGGTAAGGGCACGGTCGTTCAGGCCAATATCAGCGGTGATAACACCGCGGTGAATACCAAGGGCACCAAGGTCACCACTGGTGAGGACACCACGGGTGTTACGGTTGGCGGCGAGGAGATCGAGTCCGGCACTACGGTGGATCCCGGTACGCCGTCCACTCCTGTCATTCCCGATATTCCCAGCATTCCTGAGATCCCCGAAGCTCCCGAAGCTCCCGAGAATCCCGAGGAGCCAGAAGCTGACAAGATCGAGGTCAGCACGCTGGAGGAGCTGAAGGCGGCTCTGGGCAAGTCCTATAAGGTGATCACCATCACCGGTACGATCACCGCGGAAAAGGAGAAACTGGTCGTTGCAGAGGGGCAGACGCTGGTGATCACTTCAGCGCTGACGCTGGATAAGAAGTCCACGCTCACTGTGGATGGCAAGCTGGTCAACTACAGCTTCTTGGATCTGAAGGGTGGTTCCGAGCTGATCGTCAACGGAATCCTCCACAATGTTGAGGAGGAGAATGGCCGGCAGCATCTGGATACCGACAACAGCACCATTACTGTGTCCGAGGGCGCTGAGGTGGTCAATACCGGTATCCTTCGCATGAACAACGGCTCCGCTCTTACGGTCAGCGGTACCTTCACCAGCAGTGCCTCTGACGATCGGTACTACAGAGTGTGGGTAACAGACAGTTCCGTTGCCGTGGAGAAGAGCGGTATATATCAAAACCTGGCTGCTACCTATCTGACGGACTCCACGCTGACCGTTGACGGAACGTTTGTCAACGGCTATGTCTCCGAGGATGGCGGAGTCTGGAACCGCCTGTATGCGGTGGGGTCTGACATTACGGTCAACGGCACGTTTACCAACATGGAAAGCATCCGCTCGTACAACGACGAGGAGAATCCTGCCGCGTCCTCTCTTACCGTGAACGGCGTTTTCAATAACAAGGGAGGCGTCTACATGGAAGAGGATGCCGTCATTACCATCAGCGGTACATTTGAGAATGCTGAGAATGCAAGAGTCAATATGTGGTCGGCTGAGATCGTGGTGGAGAAGGATGGTCTGTTCAACAGCTATGGCAGCTTCAACCTGTACGGCGGTTCCCTGACCAACGACGGTGTTTTCAACAACGGCAAGGCATCGCAGACCGGAACCACTTGGCTCCGTATGTATCTTTCCGGTGCAGAGTTCGTGAATAACGGTACCTTCGTCAACGAGATGGGCATCCGGTGCAGAGAGTACGAGGAGGACGGAGAGATCCTCAGCTATCCCGAGTTTACCAACTACGGAAAGTTCGTGAACGGCTCTCTGCAGAACAGTGACGCAGGCGTCTACATGGAAAACGGAACCTTCCGCTCCTGCGGTCACTTTGTCAGCAACGGTATGCTGAGCTTTACCTATTCCGATTTTTCCCACAAGGGCAACGAGATGTTCGAGTCCTCCGATGGACTGTATCTTGTCGGCGGCAGCTTCGATGTCAGCAAGGCAAATGCCGGAACCTTCAAGAATACCGGCTGGATGACCATCGTTGACGAGTACGGCGAGGTGGACAACATCTGCGAGATCAATCTGGGCAAGCGCGATGCGTTCCACAATGATACCTGCTTCCTGTGGTACCGTGTCGATGTAACCTCTGCTGAGGGTATGCGCCGCGCCGAGGAGGCCCAGCTTGCCAAGCTGGCAGAAGCGGAGGGTGAACCCTCTTACTTCGGCTTTGACGCTTATGACACGATTTCTATCAACGATGACATCAATATCACCGAGGATACCACCCTTGAGGCGTTTGGTAATTATCAGATTCAGGGCACCTGGATGTGGGATTCCGAGCTGCAGCAGCAGGTGCTGATCCCCGCAACGCTGTCCGTTGCCTCTGGTGTGACGCTCACGCTGAAGGACACTTCTCTTTACGTTTCTTCCGGTGGCTGCATTGCAAATGACGGCTGTATCACTACGGTAGATGATGGTTATTATTATGGTCAGATCGAAGTTGGTGACGGCGGAAGCTACAGCGGTGATGGCAAGGTTTCCTGTGATTTCTTTATTCAGTGGTATGAGGGCAGGCTGCATGATACTGCCCTTAAGGATTACCAGTCCTACACGGTCTTGGTGGACGGTGACAATGTGTACACCGTGGATCAGGATACGGATATCAGTTCTGTGTACTCCATTACCGACGATACGGAGATCGTGGTCATCGGACGCAACGGTTCGCTTTCCGGAAGCGCTCTTGCGCAGGCAAAGAACCGCGTGTATGTGGAGTCCTTCCCGGGTCTGAAGGGTGCGATGAAGATGGACATGGGAGACCAGATCGTTGACTGTGTCTATATTACCGGAGATGACCGCCTTACGGTCACTGAGGATCTTGTTCTTGAACGCAGAGTGAATATCTTCTCGAATACCGGGTTGATCATTCCCTACGGCGTGACGCTGACGGTTGGAGACTATCTCTATAATTCCGGCGACATCAGTGTGGATGGCACTCTGGTGATCGCAGAGAGCGGGCGTATGTATAACCACAGAAATCTCGAGGTCGGCGCGCTGCTGGGCGACGAGACCGGCGAGATCATCGTGTATGGCAGACTGTACAACTGGGGTTATATCCACATTTATGCCACCGGCAGGCTGATCGACGGCGGCAACGGCAGATTCATTAACGACGGTGAGCTTGACGAGGACGAGGGTTCCGAGAACGACTTCGAGTAAGCCGTAACGATTCGCATTCCGTAAAATAAAAGCGCAGAGAGGCTGCCGCAAGCCTGCGGCAGCCTCTTTCCATACTTTCGGGAATATGAAAAAACGCCGCCCGTTTGGGCGGGGTTTGAAAAACGTCAATTACTCGGTGTCGTAGGGCAGCAGAGCCATCTGTCGAGCGCGCTTGATGGGCTCAGTCAGCTGGCGCTGATGCATTGCGCAGGTGCCGGTGGTACGGCGGGGCAGGATCTTGCTGCGCTCAGAGATGAAGCGGCGCAGCTTAGCGCTATCCTTGTAATCAATGGACTCGCACTTGTCCACGCAGAACTGGCAAACCTTCTTGCGCTTGCGGGGAGCGGCGGGACGAGCGGGTCTATTCTCACGTTCCATAGCCATGGTAGGTTCCTCCTTATAAAATGTCGGCAGCGAGGCCGCAAAGTAGTGAGCGACTGATATTAGAAGGGCAGATCGCCGTCTTCGTCGGAGATCTCGGAGAAGCCGGAGCTTTCTCCAGCGCCGTAGCCACCGCCGTAAGCGGGGGGCGCGCCGTATGCAGGAGCGGCATTGCCGCCGTAGCCTGCGTTGCCGTAAGCGGGTGCGCCGTAGCCGGACTCGCCCGCGCCATCGCGCTTGGAATCGCCAAAGTAGACATTTTCAGCCACGACCTCGGCGGTGCGGCGGTTATTGCCGTCCTTGTCCTTCCACTCGCGGATCTGGAGACGACCCTCAGCGACCGCCATGCGGCCCTTGGAGAAGTACTTGCAGACGAACTCAGCCGTCTGTCTCCATGCGACAACATCAATGAAATCAGTGCTCTTTTCGCCGGACTCACGGCTCTTGAAGTCGCGGTCAACGGCAAGGGTAAAGGACGTCACGCTGGTGCCGGACTGGGTAGTACGCAGCTCGGGATCACGCACAAGACGACCCATGATGATAATGCGGTTCAGCATTTTTGTTCCCCCTTACTCGCCCTTGCAGACGATCATGGAGCGCAGGATGCCGGTGGTGATGCCCAGCACGCGGTCCAGCTCCTTGGGGAAAGCGGGCTCGCTGGTGAAGGACATGAGGACGTAATGACCCTCGGTCTTATAGTCGATAGCGTAAGCCAGCTTGCGCTTGCCCCACTCCTCAACCTCGACGTTAGAGCCGTTCTCCTCAGCGAGGGTCTTGAACTTAGCCACAGTAGCGGCGATAGCCTCCTCACCCAGAGCGGGATCGAGGATGTAGACGACCTCATAGTTAGCGGAAATCTTAGCCATGGTTGCACCTCCTTTTGGACTGATGGCCCCCGCTCTTTGACGGGAGCAAGGATTTACTTGCATACTGCAAGCCCTATCATTATATCGAAGTTAACTAAAAAGTCAAGCTTTTTTTGTGAAAAAAGCTTTACTTTTCTTCGTTTTTCTAGGAATCCTTCCTCGTTTTCGGCGTGAGGCGCTCCATAACAGCCAACAAAGGCATTCCCAGACCATAGCAGGCCAGCACCTGTCCCGCGCCGATGGTCAGCGCGTTATACAAAAACGCCGCGGAAAAGGCACCGGAGAAGGAGAAACCCGCCTCCTGAAACGCGATCAGCGCGCCAATGATCACTGCGTTGCACAAAACCGGGGGGAAGGGGGCAAGCCACTTCCTTTTGCATTTCGCGGTGAGCAGCGCGGCAAGGAGCGTTGCCAGCGGACCGAAGATCATGTCCAGCGGTCCGTAGGGACTGAGAAGATTGGTAATGACACAGCCGATAAACAGTCCCCATCCGGTGACCGGAGTCAGAAAGGGAAGGACTGTAAGCGCCTCACTGAACCGGCACTGCACAACACCGAAGGTAAGATTGAAGGTGTTGCCGAAGCAGCCCAGCACCACATAGATGGCACCGACAATGGCGGCAAGGGTCAAATCGCGGGCAGAGAGTTTCTTCATGTTTACTTTTCCTCCATTTTTTGTTTAGAGAACAGCCGGAAAAAGCGGCTGAACGAACGCAGAGGACTGCTCTGCGCTTGGACAGGGTGTGGAAACCTGTCGGGAGGGATTATACCATGGAGATACCGCTTTGTAAATGCTGTTTTTGTGCGATGAGTTAGTAAAAACCGTTGTCGCGGCGGGAAGCTCTGTGCTACAATAGAAAAAAGAATGCTGGGAGCCCCACGGGGCGGGGAGGCAACGATATGCTGCGAGTATTTATAGTGGAAGACGAGAGTATTATCCGGGAAACGCTGCGGGACACCGTCCCGTGGACCAAATGCGGCTATACCTTTGTGGGCGAAGCGGCTGACGGTGAGCTGGCACTGCCGCTGATCCGGGAAACACGGCCGGATGTGCTCATTACCGATATCCGTATGCCGTTTATGGACGGGCTGGATCTGAGCCGCCTTGTGCTGCAGGAATTTCCCCAGACGAAGATCATCATTATATCGGGCTTTGATGACTTTGAATACGCCCGCCAGGCCATTGATCTGGGCGTGGAGCGCTATCTTCTCAAGCCCATCACCAAGAATGCCCTGATCACAGTTCTGGACGAGGTGCGGGAGAAAATCGAGAGCGAGCAGGCGCAGATGAACTATCTGGCACAGTTCAAGCAGGAGGCGCAGGAGTACGAGCAGTATGCCCGGCGGGATTTCTTTGAGCAGGTGGTCGCCGGACGGCTGTCCGTTCAGCAGATCTATGAAAATGCGGAGAAGCTGGAGCTGGATCTGCGCGCGCAGAGCTATGCCATCGCGCTGTTTTCCGTGCTTCCGGAAAGCGGCGACGGGCAGCTTCTGGACTGCCCGGAGTACATCCTGTTTCGCTGGAATCTTTCCACCTACGCTGTCCTCATCAAGGGGGACAGCGGGGAAATGGAGAGCTATATCCGACGCTGCATTGACTCAGTGCGGGAACAGTATGAGGAGGACGGAGACTCGCGGAGCTGGTATATCGCCGTCAGCAGTCCCACCCGGCGGCTCAGTGCTCTTCCGCAGTGCTTTGAGGAGGTTTCCCGCCTGTGGGCTTACCGGCATATCGCCCCGAAGCAGCATGTCCTTACTCCCGATACCGCCTCGGCGCTGACAGGAACAGGAGCGGCACTGTCCATCTCAGAGCTGGACGCGGGGGCGGTAGACCCCGCGCTGGTGGACGGTGTGCTGAGGCACGCGGGGGAGGAGGAGATCCCCGGCTTTGTGGAGGAATACCTCAACCGTGTGGCTCCCGCGCTGGACAGCGCGCCGTTCTGCCAATATCTGATGATCGGCGTTCGGTTCGCGGCTGCCCGTTTTGCCGCCACGCTTTCCATCGGACAACAGGAGCTGTTTGACGGACTGGATTGTTTGGAGCTGGTGGGGCAGACCGTGACGCGCGGTCAGCTCTCCGGTTATATGACGGATATTCTGCGCCGGACGGTACAGCTTCGTGACCGTGCCGCGGGACACCAGTACCGCGCCCTGCTCAAGCAGGCGGTCGCCTACGTTGATGCCCATTTTACCGAGGAGGAGCTTTCTCTCCACCGTGTGGCGCAGGAGGTTGGTCTCAGCGCCAATTACCTGTCCGCACTGTTTAGTCAGGAGACCGGCGCGACCTTTGTGGAGCACCTCACCTCCCGGCGCATGGAGCTGGCGCGGACGCTTTTGCGCACCACCGACCAGCGTTCCGGTGAGATCGCCGCCGCCGTGGGCTATAAGGATCCCCATTACTTCAGCTTCCTTTTTAAAAAGACACAGGGCTGCACGCCCCGGGATTACCGGGCAGGGAAGGAGCCGCAATGAAAAAACCGTTTTCCATCCGCAGCCGGATGCACCGGCTGATCGTTATCGTTACAACGGTGATGCTTGCCATCGCCGCAGCGGTGCTGATCCTCCTTTTTGTCTACAACAGCTTTTACTCCCGTATTCTGCACAATGTGACCACCGCCTCAGAGTTCAACCGGGATTTCAAGGATACCATTGACCAGAGAATGTACTACTACGTCATTGAGAGCCGGTATTCCGAGGGGCTTCCCATTGCTGAGGTGCTTGCCGCGCAGGAGCTGGCGCGGGACCTGATCGAATCCACTACGCGGAAGGAGAGCCTGCAGGCGATCACCAGCGTACTGGACCTGTGTGAAAATCTGGAGGAAAAGATCTACCAGATCCAGAATACCGTGGTCTATGATCAGCGCCTCCAGCAGCTGGAAAACAATATTTACGTTCTGACGGCGCTGGTTGAGGACTATATGTATACCTACCTCTACTTTGAGGCGGGTGAGCTGAACGAGCTTAGTCAGGTGGTCGCGCGGCAGACCTTTGCGGAGATCATTGTCATGATCCTGCTGTCGCTGATCGTGGGGGTCGTTGCCACACGGTATACACTGGGGCTGAGCCGGTCCATTACCGAGCCCATCGTCGCCCTGTGTGAGCGGGCGGAGGACATCAGTAACGGAGATCTTACCGTTCGGGAGCCGATCACCTCGGATACCTACGAGATCACAACACTGGGCGAGGGCATTGAACAGATGGTCGGGCAGCTTGGCGCGCACATCCGGGACCTCAATCAAAAGCAGGAGACGATCCGCCGCACGGAGCTGGCGCTGCTGCAGGCGCAGATCAATCCACATTTTCTTTACAATACTATGGATACCATCATCTGGCTTATTGAGGCGGAGAAAAGCGACGAGGCGGTGGAGATGGTGTCCAATCTGTCGGCGTTTTTCCGCCATTCCCTCAGCCGGGGGGAGGATGTTATCACCCTTGCCGAGGAGGAACGCCATGTGCTCAGCTATCTGCAGATCCAGCGTTCACGGTATAAGGATATCATGGACTATACCGTGGAGATCGACAGTGCGCTGCATGGGGCGGTGATCCCCAAGCTTACGCTGCAGCCGCTGGTGGAAAATGCCCTGTACCACGGCATTAAGCTCAAGCGCCAGCGGGGGCATATCTCCGTCACCGGACGGCGGGAGGGGAACGATGTGCTGCTGTGCGTCCGGGATGACGGCGCGGGTATGAGCGCTGAGCGTCTCGCGGAGCTGCACCGCGCGATGGAGACTGATGAGCGTGTCGGTTTTGGTATTTCCGCCGTGAACCGGCGGCTTCAGCTTCTGTTCGGAAAGCCCTACGGACTGACGCTGTCGGGCAGTGAGGGAGTCGGCACCACCGTAACCATCCGAATCCCTTATCAGGAAAAGGAGGAAAAGGTGAAATGAAACGGACGCTGACTTTGTTGCTTGCAATGCTGCTGCTGTTTCTTGGCGGCTGCACCGGGGATGACGATACCGTGCCGCCGCCGGAGGACAGGCTGATCACCGTTGGCATCTCACAGGTGGGCGCGGAATCGGATTGGCGTGTTGCCAATTCCGAATCCATGAAGGCAGTGTTTTCCGAGGAAAACGGCTTCCGCCTGCTGTTCAGTGATGCCCGCCAGAAGCAGGAAAATCAGATCATCGCCATCCGTCAGTTCATCCAGCAGCGGGTGGACTACATCGTTTTGATGCCGCTGAGTGAAACGGGGTGGGAAAGTGTTCTGCAGGAGGCGCGCGCTGCCGGTATTCCTGTGATTTTGGTGGACCGCTGCGTTGCGGTGGAGAATGAGGACCTGTATACCACCCATGTGGGTTCCGATTTCGCGCTGGAGGGAGAGCGCGCCGTGGAGTGGATGGAAAAGACCTACGCCGGAGCGAAATCAGTCAACATCATCCACATTCAGGGGACGCTCGGCTCCACCGCCCAGATCGGACGCACCGGAGCGCTGGAGGCGGCTGTCGAGCGGCACGAAAACTGGTCCGTCCTTGCCCGCTTTGATGGGGACTTCACCCAGGCGAAGACCTATGAGGTCATGCACCTCTATCTGGAGCGTTTTGCCAATACGCTGCCCATCGACGTGGTGTACTGTGAGAATGACAACGAGGCCTTCGGCGCAATTCAGGCACTGACGGAGTACGGCTATGTCTGCGGTGAGGATGTTCAGATCATCACATTCGACGCTACGAAAAACGCCCTGCGCCGGGTAGCGCGGGGTGAGATCGCGCTGGCGGTGGAGTGCAATCCTCTGCTGGGCGAGCTGGTGGCGGAGGTCATTTCACGGCTGGAGCGCGGCGAAAGCGTTGAAAAGCACATCTATGTGGACGAGCAATGCTTTACCATCGAAAACGTGGACGGCGAGGTCATCGCCGGACGGGAATATTGAGGTAAAAGAGCGTGCCGTACCGGCACGCTCTTTTACTGCTTGTCTATTTACTTATGCCTGCTGAGGACTTTCCTTGGGAAAATAGCGGTCGATGCAGTACTGCATAATGGCGCGGCGGGTAATAATGCCGATAAAGGTATGCCGGTCGTCCACCACGGGGACAAAGTTTTGATCCACGGCGGTAGTCAGCAGATCCTCCACGCGGGTATTGACGGAAACGGCAATATTATCTCTCCTGTGGCGGATATCCATGATGGAGTGCTTTTCCGCTTCCTTCATGTCCATCAGAAACAGATCCTTGATCGCCCAGAGCAGATCGCCCTCGGTAATGGTTCCGCGGTATGTACCATCCCGCGCGAGGATGGGCAGCGCCGTAAAGCCCGACACGGACATTTTTTCCAGCGCCTGACGGATGGTATAGTCCTCATGGACGAAAGCGCAGGTGGCTTTTGGAATTAACAGAAACAGAATATTCATAAAAGATCCCTTTCCGGACATGTAACAGGCTGGGCAGGGAAGGCGGACTTCCCCTCTAATTACAGTATACCATACATTTCCGAAAACAGGTATTAAATTTTTATGAATAGAAGAAATATTTCCGGCTTAAATTCGGTTATATTGACCGGAATTATTTTGAGGGGCTGTCCGGTTCCTTTTTTCCCGCGCTCCGCAGCATCAGAACCCCGTTGATGAGCAGAAAAATACCGAAGGGGCGGCGCAGAACAGATACATCGACCATCAGTGCCACAGTCGCGCCCGCCAGCGCCGCGATCGTCCCCGGCAGGGCAGCCTGCTTCCAGACCTCACTGTCGATGAGTCCGTTTTTTCGATGGAACCACAGGCTCAGCGCCGCTGTGGGCAGAAAAAACAGAAGATTTACCGCCTGTGCCTGCCGGTGGTCGATGCCTAAGAGAAGGGTCATGCACACGGTGAGCAGCGTTCCGCCGCCTACGCCCCAGCCGGACAGGACGCCCAGCACCGCCGCCAGAAGAAACGGCACGAAAAAATTCCTCACAGCAGATACCTCACGCCGCCGTAGATCAGAAACGCGCCGAAAACCGCCTTTAACAGCCGTACCGGAACCTTTTCAAGGGTAAGTCCCGAGATGATTCCGCCTACCACGCCGCCCAGAAGATAGGGAAGAAGGAGCGTGAGATCGGGACGCAGGCGCAGGCAGTACATCACCGCAGACACCAGGCACATGGGGTAAATGACCGCTACACAGGTGGCAAAGGCGGCGCGCCGGGACAGTCCGCCTTGTCCGGCCAGAAGCGGCAGCAGCCCCATCCCGCCGCCGCCGCCGAATATGCCGTTCACCAGTCCGGCGGCGGCGCCCGCCGCGGCGCGGCGTTTCTTCTTCGTCATGGCAGATGCCTCCTTTTTTCTCTGTGGTTTTCTTATGTAACGAGCCGCCCGCAGGCGGCTCAGCGGTTACTGCATGGGCTTGAAGCTCTGGCAGTCAGTGCACTGGTCAACAGTGGGGTTTGCCTCGTGGGTGCCGACCTGGATGCTCTCCAGACCGCAGTAAGCCTCACTGGCGCAGTGGTGAGCGCACTGCTCAACGCTGCAGCGGATGGAGCGGTTGGGGGTGCAGGAGCAGCCGTCCTTGGTATGATCCGTCATGGTTTTTTCCTCCTTGTTGTTTGCGTTTTGGCATTTGCCGAGGTTAGTATGCGCGGCAGAGAGGGAACTATGCAGATTTTTTTCATAATTCAAGGTCAATTACACCCTAAAAATAATAGGTCAAATCACCCATAATTATGATGGGTGATTTTTATGGAACGACTTCGTCAATTACGAAAACTGCGCGGATATACGCAGGTCAAAATGCAGATGCTGACCGGCATCGACCAGAGCGACTACTCCAAGCTCGAAAACGGTAAACGGTACTACACCTTTGAACAGCTTCGGCGCATTGCGGTGGCGCTGGACACAAGTATGGACTATCTCGCCGGACTGACCGATGACCCGAAGCCCTATCCGAGAAGCAAAAAGAATTAGAAAGTACGAAAAAGAGGTGCATCACATGGCAAACTACTATACGCCCTTCTCTCTGCGTGTTTCCGAAGAACTTCTGGCAAAGGTCAAAGTCATTGCTATTCGCAACAAGCGCTCAGCAAATAAGGAGATGGAATTTGCTCTGGAGCAATATGTCCGGGATTTTGAACAGCGTCATGGAGAAATTGATATCGACGGTGATTTTTCTTGAACAGACTCCTCGACCTTTTCTTTCCATCCCGCTGTCCGTTTTGCGGCAGGATTATGCCAATCGGAAGCAGCGGCGCATGCGGCGGCTGCGCTAAAAAATTACCATACGTTGAACAGGGAAAGGTTTTGCGAAAAGTTGGGAAACATACCTGTGCAGTTACCTTCTATTATGAGGACATGGTGCGCGCCGGTATTCACGCGCTGAAATTTCAAAAGCGCTTTCCGCGGGCGAAAGCCTTCGCGCCCTATCTCATTCAAACAATAGCGGAGGAGCTGGGCGGAGAATTCGATGCTGTCACTTATGTGCCCATCAGTTTTCCGCGGCGGTTTCTGCGCGGCTTTGACCAGACAGCGCTCCTCGCCCGGTACACCGCGGCGGCGTGGAACGTAAAACCGGAAAAAACTTTATACAAAATACGGAACAATCCGCCGCAATCCAGCGTCAAAAATTGGAAGTCACGGCGTAAAAATGTAGAAAATGTATTTCGCACCGTTCCGAATGCCCCCGTTGCGGGACGGCGCTTCCTTCTGATCGACGATATCACGACCTCCGGCAGCACATTGACCGTCTGCGCCGATCTTCTGTTGAGGGCGGGGGCGAAAAGTGTGGTCTGCGCCGCGCTGGCAGGCAGTCGTGCCGACAAATGACAATTATTTTGATAATTAGAGGAAAAAGTTCCGATAACTGCTTGCAAAATGGCGAGATCAACAGTATAATAATAAGTTGAAATAGTGGCAGTATATCTGCTGGAAATATAAATTAAGAGGTATTTAACTATGGGTGCATTCGCAAAGGATATCGGTATTGATCTGGGTACCGCTTCCGTTCTGGTATACGTTAAGGGTAAGGGCATCATTCTCAACGAGCCCTCCGTTGTGGCAATGGACAAGAACAGCGGCAAGCTGCTCAAGGTTGGCGAGGAGGCCCGCCAGATGCTGGGCCGTACCCCCGGCAATATCGTTGCGATCCGTCCTCTGCGTGAGGGCGTTATCTCCGACTACGATATGACCGAGCGTATGCTGCGTGAGTTTATCAAGAAGGTTGCCGGTCTTATGATCTTCAAGCCCCGGGTCATTATCTGCGTTCCCTCCGGCATCACCGAGGTCGAAGAGCGTGCCGTTGTTGACGCGGGTATTCAGGCAGGCTGCCGCCGCGTCTATCTGATCGAGGAGCCTGTCGCCGCCGCCATCGGTGCCGGCATCGACATCACCAAGCCCGACGGACACATGGTCGTTGATATCGGCGGCGGTACTGCCGATATCGCAGTGATCTCCCTCGGCGGCGTGGTCGAATCCGCCTCCATCAAGGTCGCGGGTGACCAGTTCAACGAGGCTGTCATCAAGTATATGCGCCGTAAGCACAATATCCTTGTGGGCGAAAGCACTGCTGAGAAGATGAAGATCAACATCGGCTGCGTATTCCCTATGGAGGAGGAAAAGTTCATGGAGGTCAAGGGCCGCTGCCTGATGACCGGTCTGCCCAAGACCATCTCCGTGTCCTCCAATGAGATGCTGGAGGCCTTTGAGGAGCCTGCCGAGCGCATTCTGGAGAGCATCCACTCCGTTCTGGAGCGCACACCCCCTGAGTTGGTTTCCGATGTTTCCACCAACGGTATCGTTATGACCGGCGGCGGCAGTCTGATCCACGGCTTTGACAAGCTGATCTGCAAGCGCACCGGAATCACCACCACTGTGGCGGAAAATGCCATTGCCTGCGTTGCCGAGGGTACCGGCAAGAGCCTTGATATGATCACTGACATGCAGGAAGGCACCATCAACCTGTCCCGCCGCCGCCAGATCAACTGATCCCGCCGCTGTAAATCAGCACTGTAATACTCAGATTTTCTCTGTTTTGCCCTGTTTTTTTCACATTTTTGCCCTGTATCTCATTTTCTGCTTGCAATAGAAAGGAAAATCTGATAAAATAGTTCAGCATTGTATTGGCATTTGCCGTGCGATCCGCCCCCACCCTTTATACGGAGGTCATCATAATATGTCCAAAAAGCCTGTGAGCCAGAAGCGCGTGCAGCGTCAGCAGCAGGAGCGCGCAGCTCTTAACAATATTTTCAATACCTTTCTGATCGGTCTTGCCGCAGAATGCTATCTGTTTATCGTCTACCGCGGTTACATTGCCGGAACCATTGACTCCCTGCTGGCGTGGGACGGTATCCTGCGTGTACTCATGTGGATCGGTGTTGCCGCTCTGGCAGTCGGCGGAGTGTTTTCCTTCGTGAAGAAAAAGGATGCCAAGCTGCGCAAGATCGGTTTGATCGTTGCCGGTGCAGGTCTGTTCTTTGCCGCCACAGGCTGGATCATGACCCGGTTCTTTGATCTCGGTGTTACCGCAATGTGTGCCGTTGTTCCCATTCTGACGGTTCTGATGCTGATCTTCTTCCTGTATCCCAGGGACTGCTTTATCAGCACTCTGGTGTTGACGCTCACCATGTTCACCGTCTGGATCTGCGATAAGGGCATCGAGGGAAGCCTGCAGCTCTATGTCCGCCTTGGTGCAATCGCTGTGATGATCGCGCTGGCAGTGTTTGGCATCGCCGCCCGCAGAATTCAGTTTAAGGACGGTAAGCTGGGCGCGCTCCAGATTTTTCCCGCTGAGTTCGACTACCGCGCGATCTACGTTCTCACTGCGCTTTCTGTTGTTCTGGTCGCCCTCGCGGCTTTTGTCCCTGCGGTCACCTACTATCTCATCTGGGCAACGGTGATCGTCCTCTTCGCTGAGCTGGCGTACTTCACCACCAAAATGATGTAAAAATGACCCGAGTGTTGAAAAGCACTCGGGTTTTTTGATGCAGGAAAGATAAATTGTTGTTTATGTTACAAAGGGGATATTCCGCGCCCCGACGCGGGTTACTTTGCCCTCGGCGGCAAAGTAACCAAAACGCCGCTGAAACCCCTTCGGTTTCAGCCTTCCCGCCTAAAATAATCTGTCATTTTTTTCTGTTTTCGGCACACCCTTCCGGAAACGCGCCGCGTTTGCCCCGCTCACCCGCTACTCTGTTATAAATGGTAACTTTCTGCCTTTGCTTCGGTGTGCCTTGCTGTTGCAGCGGTCTCACGGTGCGCACACCCCAATTAGGCACTCCAAAACAAAGGCACAGACTGCAAAAACATACCGCAGGAGCGGGTGAGCGGGGCAAATGCTTCGCCATTTCAATAAGAAAGTGTCGATAATAGACGCTTTGCACACCGTTTTCTCAAGGGGATACATAAGGGGACATCCCCTTATGTGGCGCTTTGGTGACTTTCTCGACAGGGAGAAAGTCACCCGCCGGAGGCTGAACACGGTATCGAATAGATGCAGCTTTCACTGCCGCGCCAGCGACACGGTAAAAGCTAAATAATCGTATAAACAACAATTTACCCTTATATCCTTATATCAAATTAAGAGGTGCCGCTTTTGCGGCACCTCTGCTGCATATTAAGATGGTATTGACTTAATTCTGCATATTTTTCAGCCGCCAGCGAAGCCCGGAATACCGCCGCTGCTGCTTATCATTGGCAACCATGCGGGAGAGTGCGCCGTCGTCGCCCACGATGACCAGCAGCTCCTTTGCGCGGGTGATGGCGGTGTACAGCACGCCGCGCACCATCAGCGCGGGGGCGGCAGGGAGGGACACCAGCACCACCGCGCGGTATTCACTGCCCTGTGATTTATGCACTGTCACGGCGTAGGCAAGCTCCAGCTCTGAGAGCATCTCTGTGTTATATACCGCAGTGCGGTCGTCGAAGCGAATGCGGATCATTTCGCCGCCGGGCTCGATCTCCTCCACCACGCCTACGTCGCCGTTGAACATGCCGGAGCCAACATAGCCATCGGAGCGTTCCCAGAGCACATCGTAGTCGTTGCGGATCTGCATGACGCGGCCGCCCTCGCGGAAGATCGTCTCACCCCATACCTTCTGGCGCTTGTCGGGGGCGGGGGGATTGAGAGCTGCCTGCAGCGCGCGGTTTAAGTTCACGGTGCCCCATTCGCCCTTTCTGGTGGGGCAGAGGACCTGAATCTGTCCGGCGGGAATGCCCATTTTGTCCGGCAGACGGCTGCCGCACAGCTCCACCACCAGATCCACCGCTGTCAGCGGGTCACGGCGGCGCATGAAGAACATATCGCTCCGGGCATTATTGACAAGCTCGGGCATTTCGCCCCGGTTGACGGTGTGGGCGGTGCGGATGATGGCGCTCTCCTGCGCCTGACGGAATACCTCCGTCAGCGCTATGGTCTCTACCCGTCCGCTGCGGATCAGATCAGAGAATACGTTGCCCGCGCCCACACTTGGGAGCTGATCGGCATCGCCCACCATCACCAGACGGCAGTCCGGACGCAGAGCGGACAGCAGTGCGTCCATCAGCGTTAAGTCAACCATGCTCATCTCGTCTACGATGACCGCTTCCGCGTCCAGCGGATCTTTTTCGTTTTTCTGGAAGGTGACCTCTCCGGTGTCCTCCTTCCATGTCATGCCAAGGCAGCGGTGGATGGTCTGCGCCTCCCGTCCGCACAGCTCGCCCAGCCGCTTGGCGGCGCGGCCTGTGGGGGCGAGAAGCAGAAGCGTGTATCCCATGCGCTCCAGCATCTCCACAATGCCCCGAACGGAGGTGGTCTTTCCGGTACCGGGACCGCCTGTGAGCAGCATCACGCCCCGCTCCGCAGCGAGCTCCACGGCGCGGCGCTGGGCATCGGCATAGGTGATGCCCTGCATCCGCTCAATCTCATCAATAATGCGGGCGGTATTGCGTCCCTTGTCGGCACGGATTTTCAGCATACGGTCAATGCGCGACGCAACGCCCACCTCCGCGTCGTAAAGCCGCCGAAGATAGCACGCCTGTACCTTCGCAACGCTCTCACAATGCACCGCACCCCTTGTGATCAGATCGTCCAGCGCCATCTCGATGCGGTCGGCGGGGCAGTCGATGAGGGCGGATGCGGCGGCAACCAGCTTGTCTCGGGGGAGAAATACATGACCGTTGCCAAGATTATAGGTCAGTTCAAACAGCACCGCGGCTTCGATACGGCGGTAATTATCCCCGGCAATACCCATGGTGAGGGCGATCTCGTCCATGACGGAAAAATCCACGCCGTACATTTCATCCACAAGAAGATAGGGATTATTGCGAACGGCGTCCAGAGCGTCACCGCCATAGCGGCGGTACAGGCGCATGGCAAGGCTAACGGGGAGGGAGTTGATGGTGAGAAAGTCCAGCAGACGGCGCATTCCGGTCTGGTAACGGTAGCTTTCGGAGATCTCCTGCGCCTTGCGGGGCGTAATGCCCCGAATTTTGGTGAGCAGCTCCGGCTCTTCCTCGATAACAGTGAGGGTACGTTCCCCGAAACGCTGCACAAGGCGCATCGCTGTCGCCTGTCCGATGCCCTTGATGATGCCGGAGGAGAGGTAGCTGATGATATCACTTTCCGAAGTGGGCATGTGCCGCTCCACGGTGTCAGCCTGCACCTGCGTGCCGTGGGTGGGATGCTCCACCCACCGTCCGGTGATGATGAGGTTTTCACCCGGCGCGGCGCAGGGAATAGTTCCCACGACTGTGACCACCTCGCCGTCGGTGGTCACAAGACGCAGCACCGTATAGCCGTTTTCCTCGTTGGTGAAGATCGTATGTAAAATCGTTCCGTCAATGGTGCAGCGCCCGTTCATAGGCTTTCTCCTTCAAGTGATATAGGTTTCTATGTCGCCGCTTTTGCAGAGGGTGACGCGGCGGTCACCCCGGGCGAGCAGGCGGCAGAGCTTTCTGCCCTCCTCGCTCAGCCCGCAGTCCACCAGAAAAATTTCTCCCACAACACCATATTCCTGACGCAGCGCGGTCAGCTCACGCACTTGCTGCTCCAGCTCCCCGCCGTCGCCGTGGGCACAGATCAGCACGATAACGCCCTGCCGCACGGGTGGCTGAAACAGTACCGCGCGAATCAATGTCCAGAGGACAGAAGCGAGCCCGATGGCTGCCAGAAGCGCAAGAATACCGTCTTCCCACAATCGCATATAATGTCCCCGCTTTCTCTTTCAGCTACGACAGTGTATGCGTGGGAAGGCAGGATGGTTATTTGTTCAGCGCAAGCAGTCTTGCGCCGTCCTTTGTGATCTCAATAGCGGTGTAGCAGCCCTGTCCAAAGCCATTTTTAATGACTTCCTGCTCTGTCATAACGCCAAGATGGACGGCGATGAGGGACATGGTGCCGAAGTGGGATACCACAAGCGTATCCTCACCCCGCTCAATGATGCTGTCAATGCAGCGCCCGACCCGCTGCAGCATATTCTGTGGGTCTTCGCCTCCGGGTGGGACGGTGTGGAACCAGTCGTTGACGAATTTATCGGGAATACCGGGGAAGCGGCGCTCGGCTTCCTCCCACGAAATGTCCTCCATATCGCCGACAAAATGCTCCCGGAGATCGGTGCAGACCTCGGGGGCTACCTCGGGGTGAAGCTCAAGGCATGCCAGCGCGGTGTTCCATGCCCGCTGGAGATCGCTGGCGCAGCAGCGGGTAAAATGGGTATTTTTCAGCTTTTCGGCGGCTTGACGCGCCTGCTCATGCCCCAGTTTGGTCAGAGGATAGTCGGTCTGACCGTGAAAATAGCGTTTTACGTTGCCCTCGGATTGTCCGTGGCGAACCAGATAAAGAATCATAATCGGTCACTCATTTCAACATTTTCTTCAAATATTTTCCTGTATAGCTTCTCTCACACGCGGCGACCTCCTCCGGTGTTCCGGTGCAGACGATCTCGCCGCCGGCGGCGCCGCCCTCGGGGCCGAGGTCGATGATATGGTCGGCGCATTTGATGACATCCAGATTATGCTCAATGACCAGCACCGTGTTGCCTGCGTCCACCAGACGCTGCAGGACCTCCAGCAGCTTGCCCACATCATCGGTATGAAGTCCGGTGGTGGGCTCATCCAGAATATAGATGGTGCTTCCGGTGCTGCGCTTGCTCAGCTCTGTTGCCAGCTTCACGCGCTGGGCTTCGCCGCCGGAGAGGGTGGTGCTCGCCTGTCCGATCTTGATATAGCCAAGACCTACGTCGCACATCGTCGCCATCTTTACGCCGATCTTGGGCAGCGCCTTGAAGAACTCCTTGCCCTCCTCGGCGGTCATCTCCAGAACTTCGTGAATATTTTTGCCCTTGTAGCGCACCTCCAGCGTTTCGCGGTTATAGCGCTTGCCCTTGCAGACCTCGCAGGGAACGTAGATATCCGGCAGGAAGTGCATTTCGATCTTCAGAAGACCGTCACCCGCGCAGGCTTCGCACCGTCCGCCCTTGACGTTGCAGCTGAAGCGCCCGGAGCCGGAGCCCCGCGCCTTTGCCTCGGGAGTGGAGGCGAACAGCTCGCGGATATCGTTGAACACGCCGGTGTAGGTGGCGGGATTGGAGCGGGGCGTGCGCCCGATGGGGCTCTGGTCAATGTCGATGACCTTGTCCAGATATTCCTCGCCCTCGATAGCCGTGTGCTTTCCGGGGCGGCATTTCATGCGGTTCAAATCCGCACCCAGCTTCTTGAACAGAATTTCGTTCACCAGTGAGGATTTACCACTGCCGCTGACACCTGTGACACAGGTGAGCGTACCAAGAGGAATGGAAACATCAATATTTTTGAGATTGTTTTCCGCCGCGCCCCGGACGGTCAGCGTGTGACCGTTGCCCTTTCTGCGCTTTTCGGGAACGGCGATATACCGCTTGCCGGAGAGGTACTGTCCGGTGAGGGAGGCGGGGTTATTCATAATCTCCTCCGGTGTTCCGGCGGCGCAGATCTGACCGCCGTGGACGCCCGCACCGGGACCAACATCGATGATATAGTCGGCGGCGCGCATGGTGTCCTCGTCATGCTCCACAACGATCAGCGTGTTGCCGATGTCCCTAAGGTGGCGCAGGGTCTCCAGCAGCTTGTCGTTATCCCGCTGGTGCAGACCGATGGAGGGCTCGTCCAGAATATAGAGTACGCCCATCAGACTGGAGCCGATCTGGGTGGCAAGGCGGATGCGCTGGCTTTCGCCGCCGGAAAGGGTGGCGGCGGAGCGGCTGAGAGTCAGATAATCCAGTCCCACGCTGGAGAGGAAGCCCAGACGGGCTTTGATTTCTTTTAAGATGCGCTCAGCGATCATAAGCTGATTGCCTTGCAGCTCCAGACCGTCCACAAATTTCAGCGCGTCCACCACGGAGAGGGTGGTAAAGTCGTAGATGCTGCTGCCGCCCACGGTGACGGCAAGGCTTTCCATTTTCAGCCGCTTGCCCCGGCAGGTGGGGCAGGGACACTCGCTCATGGTCTCCTCCAGCTCACGGCGGGAGGCATCGGACTGGGTCTCCTTATAGCGGCGCTCCACGTTGTTGCAGACGCCCTCGAACGCCTGATGCAAAACGCCCTTGCCCCGGGGCTGATCGTAGGTCAGCTCCAGCTTTTCGCCCTTAGTGCCGTAGAGGATCACGTCCTTCGCTTCGGCGCTCAGCTCGTTCCACGGGGTTGTCAGCTTGAAGCGGTACTTTTTCGCCAGTGCGTCAAAGTACATACGGCTGATGCCGTCGCTTCTGACGTTGCCCCAGCCGCTGACCTGGATGGCACCGTCCAGAATGGACAGCGTTTCGTCCGGCACGATGAGCATGGGATCAACCTTGAGCTGACTACCCAGACCTGTACAGGTGGGGCAGGCACCGAAGGGGTTATTGAAGGAGAACATGCGGGGGGTAAGCTCCTCGATACTTACGTTGCAGTCCTCGCAGGCGTAATTCTGGCTGAACAGGATATCCCGTTCCTCCGTGAGAATATTGACCACCACGATGCCGCCTGTTAGGGCGCTGGCGGTCTCCACGCTGTCCGTCAACCGCTGGCGGATGTCCGCACGGACGATCAGACGGTCAACGACGATCTCAATATTGTGTTTTTTGTTCTTTTCCAGCTTGATCTCCTCGGTCAGCTCGTAGAGCGAGCCGTCCACCCGAACGCGGACATAGCCGCTCTTGCGGGCATCCTCGAAGACCTTCTGGTATTCGCCCTTTTTGCCCCGGATCACGGGGGCGAGGATCTGGATACGGCTGCCCTCGGGCAGGGCGAGGATCTGGTCAATGATCTGGTCAATGGTCTGCTGGCGGATCTCCTTGCCACAGATAGGGCAGTGGGGCGTGCCGATGCGCGCCCAGAGAAGGCGGAGGTAGTCGTAGATCTCCGTCACGGTGCCAACGGTGGAGCGGGGGTTCTTGCTGGTGGTCTTCTGGTCGATGGAGATGGCGGGGGAGAGACCGTCAATGTAGTCCACATCCGGCTTTTCCATCTGACCGAGGAACATGCGGGCGTAGGAGCTGAGGCTTTCCACATAGCGGCGCTGACCCTCGGCGTAAATCGTGTCAAAGGCGAGAGAGGATTTGCCCGAGCCGGAAAGTCCCGTCATGACCACCAGCTTGTCGCGGGGGATCTCCACATCAACATTCTTGAGGTTGTTTTCCCGCGCGCCCTTGATGTAAATTTTATCGTTCATGTTTATGCCCCTTATTTGCAGAGTGAAGCGGTAAGACGCAGCGCACCGTCGCGCAGGAGCGTGATGTTCCGCTCGTCCAGCACAGTATCCTTACCGGTATGTATTCTGTCCATATAATAGCCCCAAATGCGGCTTTTTTTCAGTGCGCACACGCCAACGCCCCGGCGGAAGGCGCGCTGGTCGGAGGGATAGATGCCGTTTATGACGGTGACAGTCTTTTCGCCGGCGGGGAGAAAAGACTCCTTTAGAAGCCGCCATGTTTCACTGTCCCTTTTCTCCCGCCTGTTGGGAAAAAGGTGGATATAGTCGCCATCGGATACGCAGTCAAAGTTGATGGTCAGGGTATTCTTCTTTGCGGTCTTATGCTTTCCCGCAAAGGCGGAGGAGCCAAACAGCCCCTTCTCCTCATTGTCAAAAAAGATAAAGCAGACCGTATCCCGCTGCTCGGCGGGGAGGGCGAGGGAGGTTTCCAGCAGGGTGAGAACGCCGCTGGTGTTGTCGTTTGCGGTATGTTTGTTGGCAGGTCCGTCCAAAAGCCACCAGAGCATGAAAAACAGCAGGGCATATACCGTCAGCATGGCAGCCCAGAGGGGGCAATCCTCCCATAAGATCAGCAGTGCAGCCTCCGCGCCGAAGGGAATACCAAGGATCGGAATGCAGAGAACAAACTGATAGAGAAGATAGATCAAAAAGTTGCGGGGCGTGATGAAGTTGGGGAAGGGGAGCACAGAGCAGGTGTCGTAATGGGCGGTGAAGAGCACATTGGCGGTGTCCGGATCACCGACTACAACATTGGTGCTGAAATTGCCCTTCTCCTCGCGGACACAGTAGCCTGCGTTTTCCAGCGTTTCCCGCAGCCATGCACGAAAGGCTGCTTTTTGTTTAGCGGATTTGCGGATCTGAAATTCGTCCATGATTTTTTGACTGAAGCGGGTCATACACAGGCCTCCAAACAACATAGAGTATAATTTGATATAGGAATCAAAAACGGTATTGAGAAAAGAAGCGCAGGATGAAGATGTATCGTGGTTATTTTATGAAACGATCTGAGTCGCACCCATGATGTACATAACAAACACAAAGATGACATAAATGACACAGCCAACCTTGTGCATAAAGTAGTAGAGATCGGTGGGTTCGGGATCGCGGACGGAGAGAAAGTGGCTGAGGTAAAAGCTTGTTTCGGGAAATGCGGTGAGCAGCGCACCAATCACAGTAACAAACAGCGCCGCGAAATAGAGCGCCCAGCTTCCCCGGACTGAGAGTTCAGGTGTGCCGCCAAAGTATAATATGTTGCCCATAGTAAATTCAAAATAGTACCATGGGTCGCCGTTGCCTCCGGCAGTGACGGAGAACATAGGGTCCCACGAGCCGTCCTCACCGTAATACCTTGCGGCGGAGTTGGTGGCATCCGGATCATAGCCGCCGGAGAACAGTACCTCGTCATTGCGAATGATCTTAATACGCCTGACCTCTGTTCCATACTCTGTTTTGATCGTTCCCTCGGGGTATTCCACCCGGCAGTTGGCGTAGTATTCCCCGTCTGCGGAGAAATTGACGTACTTTGTGCCGTTTTCCTCCCGCGCGGTGATGGTAATGGGGGTGCTGTACAGCGTACCGCTGTAGACGGTGGTGCTGCCCTGCTCACTGACCTCCAGCAGCATGTCGTGGAAGAGCACGCCCTCGTTCGCACGGCTCACCGCCGTCCAAATAGCAAAGAGAACCGCCATGGCGGCAAAAATGCAGAGGATGACCTTTTGGAAGGTGGAGCGTGTTTCGTCTAAATACATGGGAGTACCTCCTTTTTGGTTTTGTGCCGCATGAGCGGCAGGGGGATATTCCGCGTCCCGACGCGGGTTACTTTCTCCTCGTCGAGAAAGTAACCAAAGCGCCGCCAAGGGGATACCCCTTGGCAACCCCTTAGGGAATTGGTTTGTCGCTCAGATTTTCGGCACGTTCTTCCGGAAACGCACTGCGTTTGCCACGCTCGCCCGCTCTTGCGGTGCTAATGGGGAGTTGGTGCCTTTGGTTTGGAGTGCCTGATTGGGTTGCAGGCACCGAAAAACCGCTGTTTTCTCAAGGCACACCAAAGAAAAGGCAGGAATTATCCTATCTCACCCATGTAGCGGGCGAGCGGGGCAAACGATTCGCCATTTCAATAAGCAAGTGCCGAATATAGATCTTTTGCACATTGTTTTCTCAAAAGGGGGATACCTAAGGGGGAACGCCTTAGGTGGCGTTTTGGGTACTTTTTCGCCAAGGAAAAAGTACCGCGCCGCAGGCTGAACACGGTATCGAACAGATGACGGTTGTCTGCCGCTTTTGTAGTACGGTTTACTTCAATTCCTTACGAAGCTCGATCAATCTGTCTCTCAAAATCGCCGCATACTCAAATTCCAGCATCTTCGCGGCTTCTTTCATCTTCTTCTCAATCTCGGCGATCTCCTGCTCCACTTCCTTACGGGTGAGCTTCCTGCCGCTCTTGCGCGCCGCTTCCTCGGTGGACTTGGAAATCTCCAAAATCTCGCGAACGGACTTGATGACCGTTTTCGGCACGATACCGTGGGCTTTATTGTATTCATCCTGCAAATTGCGGCGGCGTTCCGTTTCGTCCATTGCCGCGCGCATACTGCGGGTGACGGTGTCGGCGTAGAGAATGACCAGACCCTCCGCATTTCTCGCGGCGCGGCCGATGGTCTGGATCAAGCTGGTTTCGCTGCGGAGGAAGCCCTCTTTATCCGCGTCCAGAATGGCGACCAGACTGACCTCCGGCATATCCAGACCCTCACGCAGAAGGTTGATGCCCACCAGAACATCGAATTCGCCCAGACGCAGGTCGCGGATCAGCTCCATGCGCTCGATGGTCTCCACATCGTGGTGCATGTAGCGCACCTTGATGCCCGCCTTGGTGAGGTATTCGGTGAGATCCTCCGCCATTTTCTTGGTCAAAGTCGTCACCAGCACACGCTCGTTGCGGGCGGAGCGGGCGTTGATCTCCCCAATAAGGTCGTCGATCTGACCCGCCACGGGACGCACCTCAACCCTGGGGTCCAGAAGTCCAGTGGGGCGGATGACCTGCTCCACGATCTGATCCGCCTGCGCTTTTTCGTAATCGGCGGGGGTGGCGGAAACGTAGATCGCCTGATGGACACGCTCCTCAAACTCCGCGAATTTCAGCGGGCGGTTATCAAAGGCGCAGGGCAGGCGAAATCCGTACTCCACAAGGCTCTCCTTGCGGGCGTGGTCGCCGTTGTACATGGCGCGCACCTGCGGCAGCGTCACATGGCTCTCATCCACGAACAGCAGAAAGTCGTCGGGAAAGTAGTCCAATAGGGTATGGGGCGGGGAACCGACAGGTCTGCCCTCGATGACCCGGGAATAGTTCTCGATGCCGGAGCAGTAGCCCAGCTCCCGCATCATTTCAATATCGTAGGTGGTGCGCTGACGGATGCGCTGTGCCTCCACCAGCTTTTCGTTTTCCTTGAAGTACGCCTCCCGCTCGTCCAGATCCACCTGGATCTGGGCGATGGCACGCTCCAGCTTGTCGCGGGGGGTGACATAGTGGGTGGCGGGCCAGATGGGAACATGGCTCAGAACACGGGTGGGCGTGCCGGTAACAGGGTCGATCTGGCTGATACGGTCGATCTCATCGCCAAAAAATTCTACACGGATCGCCTTGCCCGTCCAGTAGGCGGGGTAGATCTCCACCGTGTCGCCCCGCACGCGGAACATATTGCGCTCAAAGGCAATGTCGTTGCGCTCATAGCGAATGTCGATGAGGGCATGGAGCAGATCGTCCCGCGCCATCTGCGTTCCCGGGCGCAGGGAGATCATCATTTTCTCGAAGTCCTCCGGCTCGCCCAGACCGTAGATACAGCTCACCGAGGCAACCACGATCACATCCCGCCGCTCCAGTAGGGCGGCGGTGGCACTGAGGCGCAGACGGTCGATCTCGTCGTTGGTGGATGCGTCTTTCTCGATAAAGGTATCCGTGTGGGGGATATAGGCTTCGGGCTGATAGTAATCGTAGTAGGAAACGAAGTACTCCTCGGCGTTGTTGGGGAAAAACTCCTTGAACTCCGCGCAGAGCTGGGCGGCGAGAGTCTTGTTGTGCGCCAGTACCAGCGTGGGACGCTGAACTGCCTCGATGACCTTTGCCATGGTGAAGGTCTTACCCGAGCCGGTGACACCCAGAAGCACCTGTTCGCGCAGTCCGTCCTCCACGCCCTGCGCCAGCGCGGCGATGGCCGCCGGCTGATCGCCCGCGGGCTCGTATGAGGAAACGACCTGAAATTCTGCCATAGGCACCTCCATTGCGGACTGTCAGAGCAGTCCGTCGTGACGAAACGAGATATAGTCACCGCCTGCCACAACGATGTGGTCAATGAGCTGCACGTTCACCGCGCGCAGCGCTTCGGCGATCTGCTGCGTTGCGAGCTTGTCCCCGTGGGAGGGGAACGCCACGCCACTGGGATGATTGTGGGCGATCGCGACCATGACGGCGTTGCATTTGAGGGCATTCTGCACGATCTGCCGCAGATTGAGGGACACGCTGGCGGGATCGCCCTCCGCCACCTTGCGGCAGGAGAGCTTTTTGCCCTTCGCGTCCAGACAGAGCTGGTACATGACCTCGTTGCCCTCACAGGTGAAAAGGTCGGAAAAGAAATCACCGATGCGCTCTACCGTGTCCAGCGGGACGTCATTTTTCAGAGCGGTGAGATGGGCGCGGCGCATGAGGTGGGGGACCAGTTTGATGAGCACCGCCGTCTGCGCACCGATACCGTCCACAGCTTCCAGTGCCTCGATGGGGGCGGCGAATACACCCTCCAGAGAGCCAAATTCGTCGATCAGCGCGTGCGCAAGACCGTTGACATCCTTGCGGGCGATGCCGTAAAACAGCAGAAGCTCCAGAAGCTCGTGGTCGGCGAAGGCATCGCTGCCATGGTCATAGAATTGCTGACGTTTTCGTTTTCTGTGATCCTTGTGAACGGTGTCCATAGGCATCTCCTGTGAATAGTGTAAGCAAAAAATCTTATTATAGCATTATAACATACAAACATTTGTTTCACAAGAGGAATTACAGATATGGTTTTTCTCTTCCGGACAAAAAGACAGGGAGCGCCGTTTTTCGGCGCTCCCTGTTGCAGTATTAAAATTTCAGTTCCTCGAGAATATGGTCGTTTACCTCGTTGCTTGCCCAGATGCCGCAGCGGGCAATGGGCAGGGGTTCACCCTGCATGGTGCGGATGCGTCCGCCCGCTTCGGTGACGATCAGGCTGCCTGCGGCGAAGTCCCACGGGGCAAGACTGAACTCAAAGAACGCGTCATAGCGTCCCGCGGCGACATTGCAAAGATCCAGTGCCGCCGCGCCCATGCGGCGGAAGTCGCAGCTTCTCTTGAACAGCTGGGCGAGGACAGAGATGGTCTGATCCTCAAATTCCCGGTTGTAGATGGCGGTGCCCATGCCGAAAATACCCTTCTCCAGCGGGCGGTCGCTGACATGAATGGGCTTTCCGTTCAGAAACGCGCCCTTTCCGCGCTGTGCGGAGAACAGCTCGTTCTTGAAGGGGTCCAGCACCACACCGTACTCTATCACACCGTCCTTCGCCAGTGCCACGGAAATGGCGCTCTGGCTCATACCGCGGACAAAGTTGGTGGTTCCGTCGATGGGATCAACGATAAACACCCACCCCTTGGCGGGATCGCCGCATTTTTCCGACTCCTCGCCGTAAAAATAAGCATCGGGGAGCAGGGCGAGGAGCTTTTTGCGGAGAAACTGCTCTACAGCGACATCATAAGCGGTGACAAGGTCGGCCGCGCCGTTCTTTTCCTCGGTTTTGGCGGAGATATCCTCGGCGGAGGTGACGATTTTGCCCGCTTCGAGGACAATAGCTTTGATTTTTTCCAGCATATCAGCCCTCCACCAATGTCCACTCAAAATTTTCGAACAGCAGGCGGCTGCCTGTGTCCGTTCCATCGGGCAGGAGGAACATCGCCACCTGGTTTTCAATGCCGGAGTCGGAGACCATGTAGGCGTAGTCGCCGTTGATGGTGGTCACCGTATAATAGGTGGGTTCCATTTAGAACTCCTCCTGCATTTTAATGATATTCTTGTAGTAGTCCACCGCGCCGGGCAGGCAGTTGTACTCCAGATGCTCGTCAATACCGTGCATTCCCTTCATCTGGGCGGGGCCCATGATGATGGGAGAGAAGCGCACGCAGTTGTCGCACACATCGTTATAGAACCGGCAGTCCGTTGCGCCGGTGACAACGTAGGGGCTGGAGGGCAGTCCGGGGAAGGTGCGGGCAATGGCGGCTTCCGTCAGCTTAAAGGCTCTGCCGCTCAGGTCAAGACTGGGGGAGGGATCCATGGCGGCGATGACCTCGGTCTCCAAATTGTACTTTGCGGCAAGGTCGGACAGCACCTGCACGCTCTCCTTCACCTTCTGGTGGGGGATAAAGCGCAGATTGGCGGTGACGTATGCCTCCTGCGGGATGATGTTGTGTCCATCGCTGCCCTTCTGGGTGGTGAAGGCGACGGTGGTCTGCAGCATAGCGGCGGCCTGCGGGGAAATGAGAGGCAGCAGCTTCTTCAGAACAGGCTTGAACAGCCACAGATTGCCCAGCACAAAGCGCAGGGGGAAGCCTGCGTAGACGGACAGGCGGTTGAACATCTCGTCCACCTCGGGGGTAAACTTCACCAGCATGGGATTTTTGGTTTCCACGCGGGTGATAAACTTTGCAAGGCGGGCGAGGGGAGAATTCTTCGGGGGGGCGCTGGCGTGACCGCCGGTGGAGCGGGCGGTGAATTTGAGGTCGCCAGTACCCTTTTCGTAAACGCCGATCATGGCGAAATTGCCGCCAATGCCGCCGATGGGCTCGGAGATGATGCCGCCGCCCTCGTCGGAGAGCATGGCAAGCTTCACGCCGCGGCTCTTGAGCCACTCGACGATCTTGGGCGCGCCGTCGCCGCCCACCTCCTCGGTACAGCTGGAGCAGAGGTAGACATCAACAGGGGGGACGTAGCCCTCGGCAAGCAGCTCCTCCGCCGCCTGATAGAACGCCATAACGCTGCACTTGGTGTCCACCGTGCCGCGGCCCCAGACCTTGCCGTTTTCGATCTCGCCGCCGAAGGGGTCGTGGCTCCAGCCCGGACCGGCGGCGACAACGTCCAGATGGCTCATGAGCATAATGGGATTTTCGCTTTTTCTTCCCTTCCAGTACATGACGAGGTTGCCGTCAATATCGTGCTTCTCCAGTTTAGAGAAGACTGTGGGGAACTCCCGCTCCATGACCTTATGCAGGGCGCGGAATTTATCGGGGTCGGACACGCCGAAGACGGAGGTGGTCTCCACTTTGACCATCTCGCTGAGCTTTTTGGCGTAAGGCTCCGAGCGTCCGGAGTCGGGATCGGGGACATAGGTGGAGGTCTTGCTGCCTCGCACCAGAGTGCGGATCAGCGCAGCGAGAAGCAGAACCACCAGAACGCCCAGAAGAATAAGGGCGGCAGGCAGGATCAGCTTGAGAAACAGGTTCCACAGACCGAGAACGAGAAAGTACAGGCAGCCCCAGACGAGGGAAAGTACGTCGATCAGATAGCTCACTGCTGCTCGACCTCCTTTTCGGTCTCCTGCTTCTGTTCACGCTTGAAGAGAACGTAGCCCACGCCGATGGCCATAGCGCCGCTGGGGATAATGAGGAAGCCAACGCTGCCAATGAGGGAGGGCACAAGGACAAACAGGGCGGTCATAACCACCAGAGGGATAGCAACGATCTTCAGACCCTTGCGGAAGTACTGGAATGCCATTGCGCCGAACAGGGCGGGAACCACATTGTCAAACGCGGGGGCGAGAACGGGGCTCTGCAGGATGGGCTGCAGGGGAATGAGCAGCACGACGCCGATGGCGACCACGGCGGTGGTGACCAGAGCGGAGGAGGCGATGGCAAGGGTGGAAACGATCTCGTTCTCAGGGGTACCGGTCTCCGCGCCGGTGATGTCTCGGGCGTTCATCATGCAGGGGATCTTCATGTTAATGAGGTTGCCGGTGATGAAGGCGAGGTAGCTGCCGCCGCCGCCCAGCATGGGCGTATAAATGAGGAACTCGGCGATGCAGCTGGGAATGTACACAGCGGCGACCTGCGCAAAGCCCTTCCAGAAGGCGCTCATATTGGGCATTGCGTTCAGCACCATGCCCATAGCGAAGGGACAGAGGAGCATCAGAGCGATGCCGATGGTCAGACAGACGCGGCCCAGCAGGTGGGTGCGGTCGTTATACTGCTTGAAATACTGATTCTTATCCATGATGCCACCTCCTTAACCGATGAGCACGGCTGCTGCCATGCCCACCAGCATACTGCAGGCGATGGAGAAGTTCTCCAGCCAGCGAATATTCTTCTTCTCAATAAAATAAGTAAAGACAGCCATAGCCGCCGCGCTGACCGCCAGAACGATCAAAGGCAGGATGTTGCCGGTGGAGGTGTAGGTGCCCACATAGCTGCCGACGTAAGCGGCTACCAGACCGATGAACATGGCGGTCATGGCAACATCACCCAGGCTCTTGCCCTTTTTCTTAGTGTTTCCGGCGTCGGCGGGCTTCTTCTGAAGCTTGGAGGTGTAGCGTTTGTTGAGGAAAACGGTCAGCACCATGCCCCAGATGATACCTGCGCTCATGACCAGCGCGATGGTGGTGAAGGCCTCGGCGGTCATCTCGGTGGCATTCAAGCTGGTCAGACCCACCGCGCGGGCGGCGATATCCGCCACGCTCAGCTCATAGTGCAGGGCGCCCATAACGCTCTGACGCAGCCAGGGCAGGGGAACGCCCAGAGAGCCGGACAGGGTGATGACACCGATCAGAATACTGATGCTGGGCACCAGCGTAAAGGTGGCGCTGGAGATCACGGTCTTGCGAAGCTTTGCCTTATCCATGCCGATGGCAATGCCCGCTTTCCATGCGCGCCTCATGAAGAGGACGCTCATAAACATCACAAAAAGGATGATGATGCCGCAGATCAGATACAGCGGCGCGCTGTTGAGTTGGTTCAAAACGGTCATAGGAACCCTCCTTAATCAATACTGCATTAGATTATATCATGTCACTGCATGGCTTTCAAGAATGTAAAGCGCAAAAGACGACAGAATACGGCAGGAAATATTTCTTAATAAAAACTTGAAAATAATCGTTGACAAACAGGCGGAGATGTTGTATATTCTTATCAGGACGAAGTCCTAGTTAGGAGAAAAACCTATGATCACGCGGAATACATTACAGAAGGAGATCATTCGATCTACGCTGTGCGCGCTGAAGACCCATCCCACTGCGCCCATGCTGTTCGAGGAGATCCACCGTACCCATCCCAGCATCAGCCGGTCCACGGTTTACCGGGTGCTGGGGCAGATGGTGGAGGAGGGGACGGTGCTGCGTCTGGGGATCGCGGGAAGCGAGAACCGCTACGACGGCACCACCGCTGACCACTGTCATGTCCGCTGCCGTGTCTGCGGACGGGTAGATGACCTTCCCGCGGTGGAGGTAGGCGCGCTTTCCGACAGCGCCGGATATCTCATCGAAAGCTGCGCGGTGGAATACGCCGGGGTGTGTCCCCATTGCCGCGAAGCGTTGGATGAATAGGTTTCTTCAAAAACGTCCATTCTAAAGTAAGACCTTATTAAAAATATTAATTCATAAAGGAGATCAATAGTATGAAAAAGTGGGTTTGCCCTGTCTGCGGTTACGTTCACGAGGGAGAGACTGCTCCCGAAGCCTGCCCTGTCTGCAAGGTTCCCGGTTCCAAGTTCACCGTGATGGCTGAGAACGCCAAGCTGGCTGCCGAGCATGAGTACGGCATTTACGAGAAGACCGTCAAGAACAACCCCGACATCAGCGAGGAGGATAAGCAGTTTATCCGCGACCAGCTCTTCGCCAACTTCACCGGCGAGTGCAGCGAGGTCGGTATGTACCTGTGCATGGCACGCATCGCCCACCGTGAGGGCTATCCCGAGATCGGTCTGTACTGGGAGAAGGCCGCTTACGAGGAGGCTGAGCACGCCGCCAAGTTCGCGGAGCTGCTGGGCACTGAGCTGGAGCCCATGATGAAGGCTGATACCAAGGCCAACCTTGCCTGGCGTGTGGACTGCGAGTTCGGCGCTACCGCCGGTAAGTTTGAGCTGGCTCTGGCTGCCAAGCGCAACAATCTGGACGCGATCCATGACACTGTCCACGAGATGGCACGCGACGAAGCCCGTCACGGAAAGGCTCTGAAGGGTCTGCTGGAGCGTTACTTTCGCTAAGAGTGAACCGAAAGAAGACCCTGCCGCGCTGCACAATCTGACCTACGGTCTGTTCGTGCTGACGACGGAAGCTGATGGGCGCGACAACGGGTGCATTGTCAACACCGCCGTGCAGGTGGCAAGCCTGCCGACCAGACTGGCTATTTCCATCCAGAAGGGCAACCTTACCCGGGAAATGGTGGAGAAGAGCGGAAAGTTTAACGTCAGTGTGCTGACGGAGGACGTTCCCTTTGAGACCATCCGCCACTTCGGAATGCAATCGGGAAGAGACACCGATAAGTTTGCGGATTTCATCGGCTTTGAGAGAAGCGAAAACGGTCTTATCTACCTCACGGAGCATACCAATGCACTGTTTTCCTGCAAGGTCGTGGAAAAACTCGACCTCGGCAGCCACATGATGTTCATCGGTGAGGTCACGGAGAGCAGGAAGCTCCCCGGCGGCGCAAGCTGCACCTACGCGCACTATCACAAAGCGATTAAGCCGAAAAACTGAAAAGTTTATGAAGAGGAAGCATCAAGAGGTGCTTCCTCTTTTTTGCCGATTTTTTAATTTCCTATTGTCACGGCAAAATTAATAGAGTACAATTAGATTGCATCAAATTTAATTTATGCGGAGGTTTTTTGTATGAGTATTTATGATTTCAAAGTGAAGGCACAGGACG
>JAZOBV010000020.1:0-21712 GCA_045596145.1 Candidatus Pelethomonas sp. | reverse complement strand
AACTGGAAACCTTCGAGCCCGACTTCGTTGTGTTCAATGCTTCCAAGGCCAAGGTGGAAAATTATAAGGAACTGGGCCTCAACTCTGAGACCGCTGTTGCCTTCAACCTCTCCCAGCGCGAATCCGTTATCATCAACACCTGGTACGGCGGCGAAATGAAGAAGGGCATGTTCTCCATGATGAACTACTACCTGCCCCTCAAGGGTATCGCCTCCATGCACTGCTCCGCCAACACCGATATGAACAGCGAAAACACCGCCCTGTTCTTCGGCCTCTCCGGCACCGGCAAGACCACGCTGTCCACCGACCCCAAGCGTCTTCTGATCGGTGACGATGAGCACGGCTGGGATGATGAGGGTGTCTTCAACTTCGAGGGCGGCTGCTACGCCAAGGTCATCAATCTGGACAAGGAGTCTGAGCCCGATATCTACAATGCCATCAAGCGCAACGCTCTGCTGGAGAACGTCACCGTTGACGCAAACGGCAAGTGCGACTTTGCTGACGGCTCTGTTACCGAGAATACCCGTGTTTCCTATCCCATCGACCACATTGAGAAGATCGTTCGTCCCGTCTCCAAGGGTCCCGATGCAAAGAACGTCATTTTCCTGTCTGCTGACGCGTTCGGCGTTCTGCCCCCTGTTTCTATTCTGACTCCCGAGCAGACTCAGTACTACTTCCTCTCCGGCTTTACCTCCAAGCTGGCAGGTACCGAGCGCGGCATCACCGGGCCTACGCCCACCTTCTCCGCCTGCTTCGGTCAGGCCTTCCTGGAGCTGCATCCCACCAAGTACGGTGAGGAGCTGGTCAAGAAGATGGAGAAGAGCGGCGCCAAGGCTTATCTGGTCAACACCGGCTGGAATGGCACCGGCAAGCGTATCTCCATCAAGGATACCCGCGGTATCATCGACGCTATTCTGGATGGATCCATCCTGAAGGCGGAGACTAAGACTATCCCCTACTTCGGTCTTGAGGTCCCCACCGCTCTGCCCGGCGTGGACACCAATATCCTCGATCCCAGAAATACCTACGCCGATCCCGCCGAGTGGGAGACCAAGGCTAAGGATCTTGCCGCGCGCTTCGTGAAGAACTTCGTCAAGTACACCGGAAACGACGCAGGCAAGGCTCTGGTCGCCGCCGGTCCCAAGGTTGACTAATCAGTACATAGTAAAAGGAACTGTTGCACTTGTTGCAGCAGTTCCTTTTTAATGAATTTTTTTCCGGAGGGAAATACACGCAGGGCAAATCATCATTCCCGCTTTTTATCACGCAGGATCATCCGTGCTTTCATCGTTTTCTCTATTCTATGTTATGATTCCTGCTCTCTTAGCTCTCGTGCTGCGGCGAAGATCTCATCCAAGTGACGGCAGGGAACAAATTCTCCCGCCGCCCGCAGCCTGCGGATGGTTTCCTCGTCGGCACGCATTTTGCCGCAGGTCTCGCCCTCCTGCAGAACGACCTCGTCCAAATCAAAATCCTCTCGGAAAAGCCAGTAGTCGCCAAAGAAATTCTCGCCCCTCTCGGTGAGGATACGTCTGCCGCGTTCGGGGCGCAGGGTAAGTCCGGTTTCTTCCTTGACCTCCCGCAGCGCGGCGGTCAGACTGTCATCTCCCGCCAGCGCGGAGCCTCCGGTGGTTTCCCACAGGTTGGGGAAGCCCTTGTTGGGACTGCGCTTCGTGAGCAGAAAATTTCCCTCGTGATCCATCACCCAGATGTAGACCACCAAATGGTAATCGCCGCTCTCCAGCGCGTCTCCGCGCCGCTGCAGGCGTCCTGTCAGATTGCGGTTTTCATCGTAGACATCCCAAAGCTCGTCGGCGTTGGTGCTGAGGTTGCGCCAGCCCTGTACGCGCTCGTAGAGCGAGCCCTGGATCTCGGGATAGGTGAGGTCATCGGGAAGCCGGTCAAATAAACGCACTTCACCGATTTCCACAACCTCCTGCAATGCGCCAAGCTCGGTGATCTCGGCAAAGAACAACGCGCCGTAGGAGGTTTCGCACTGATCTCGTGTCACGCCGTATACGGAGATCTGCTGAAGCTGTGCGTCCAGTGCTCCGGTTTCCTCCCGCAGCTCACGCAGCGCCGCTGCCTTGATGCTCTCTCCCGGCTCCCGGTGTCCGCCGGGGATCTCCCAGGTGGTTCTCTCCTTGTGACGGCAGAAGACCCATTTATCCCGGTAACGCGCCGCAATGACTGCGAAACGCAGCAGATTGTCCTCGATCTCTCCGGTTCTGTGGTATGTTACCTTGATCACACATGATCACTCCTTATTCTATCTGCGTATTTGCCCGACAAAATGTTTTTACAGTGTTTTGATTATATCATACCCCACGCCTTTTTGCATATTTTTCTGTGACCGTGTCAGAGATATTTTTTAAACGACGCATAATATGTTTTTTACAAATGTTTACATTTCTGTCGAAATGTGTTATCGTTACTATGAGTTATCTTAACGATAGGAGAGTGTGTTTCATGGATCATGCCAGTCTTCCTGCGCATGTACAGGAGTGGATCAGGAAAATTGAAGAACATATGGTCACCAATCCGGAACTTTTGATGGAGTACTGCGACAAGCTGGAACAGTACGCCGAGGAGACGCGCTCTGGCTATCTGAAGGGCTATAGTATGTTTTTCCGTGGGTATAGCTATTATGTCATGTCCAAGCTGGAGGAAAGCATGACTGCGCTGACCTGCGCGCTGAATGAGCTCATCGGAACAGACGACTGGTTTATGACAGCGAGAACCTATAACTCCATGGGCAATATTGCTGACTTCCAGGGGGATCTTTCACTTGCGATCGACTGCTACTGCAAGGGACTTTCCATCAGCAAGGAGCATGGTCTGGATCTGCTTGTTTTCAGCATCAGCAGTAATCTTTCCAATATCCATATCGCGCTGGGGGAGCTGGATCACGCGGTCGATATGCTGTTGTCCTGTGAAAAGCGAATGGAAGAGGGACTGGGGGTAGCTCCGCAGTCCAAAATGGTGATCCTTGCCAACCTGACTACATGCTATATCCGTCTGGGTAAGCTGGTGGAGGCAAAAAAATATCTTGAGCGGCTGAAACGTGATTTTGGCGATCACCCCGCGGATACGAATCGGGTCATTCTTGGTATTCTTACCTCTGAGCTGTATCATGAGCTGGGTGATGTTCAGACCCGGGATGCCGCGATCGCTGAGCTGCATGGGATGGATTTTCAATCCAATATTGTTTTTGACGCGCTGAATGAGCTTTGCCGCCATGCGCACCTTCTTCTGGAGCTTAAAAAGTTTGATGAGTTCCTCGCACTGGTGGAACAGATCGAAAGCCGGGCAGATAGTCCGAACGTCGAGAAAATCGTATTGGATCTTCGCTTGAAGTATTATCAGAAGATCGGAGATCAGAAGGCGTGTGAGGAAATTGCCGTAAAGTTCTATGAAGTCAGCGAGCTGCGCGAGCATATACAAAACAAGATCATTGCCCACAATATCATTGCCAGAATATATCTGGATGAGGAGTCGGCAAAACGCAGGGAGATCGAGAGGACAAACCTCCTGCTCAAGCAAAAGTCAGAGCGGGATGCGCTGACCGGGATGAACAACCGATACAAGCTGAATGAATTGTCGGAGCTTATGTTCCACAGGGCGTATGTCAGCGGAACACCCCTCACCGTGGAGATCCTGGATATTGACTGTTACAAGGAATTTAATGATAACTACGGGCATCAGGCTGGAGATGACTGCCTGGTTCGTCTGGCGGAGGTGATCCGCTCGATGGAGGAATATCCCAACGTGTATACCGCCCGCTATGGCGGCGATGAGTTTGTCATTCTCTATGAGGGGTATGCCCGCGACGATGTGGAGCGAATGGCGCGCCTGCTGCAGAACAAGGTTCACGCGCTCAATATTGAGCATAAGTACTCCAAGGTCAGTGATCGAGTCACCGTCAGTCAGGGTTTGTTTCACCGGATCCCCTCCGGCGGCAACAAACCGTGGGATTTCCTGTACTGTGCGGATATGGCACTCTACGGTGTCAAAAAACGCGCCAAAAATTCCTACTACATCGGATCTTCTCTGGAAGAGGTGCGTCGGTACAGTAAAAATGAACCTTAAGAAAACCAAATACAGGAAAAGGGCGTGCCGACGGCACGCCCTTTTCTCATAGCATTTCAGATAAAACAGGATCAGATCACACCGATGTGTTTTTCGTCCAGCCTTTTGTAGACAAACTCACGGAACAGCGTGTAGATAACAGAAACGAGGGGGATAAACGTCAGCATACCCACAACACCCATCAGACTTCCGCCGATGGATACCGCGGCAAGGACCCAGATGGAAGGCAGACCGACAGAGCTGCCCACAACGTGGGGATAAATCAGGTTTCCTTCGATCTGCTGCAGAACAAGGAACATGACAACGAAGATCAGCGCCTGCATGGGGGAAACCATCAGAATAAGAAAAGCACCCAGGCCACAGCCGATAAACGCGCCGACAATGGGAATCAGCGCGGTCACGGCGATCAGACAGCCGACCAGCAGGGCGTACGGCATTTTGAGAAGCGTCATGGCAACAAAGAACATCAAGCCGAGAATGACCGCTTCCAGACACTGACCGGTGATGAAGCTGGAGAACACGCGGTGGCTCAGAGAACAGACATCAATGGAACGCACGGCGGTTTTTTGAGGCAACAGGGCAAAGAGCGCCTTGCGGCATTGCAACGCCAGCTTTTCCTTTTGCAGCAGCAGGTAACAGGAAAAAACAAATGCAACGAAAGCCGAGGCGATACCGCTGAAAACTCCCTTGGCGACGGAAATTGTGGAGCTGAGGACATCGCCCGCGCCATTTTTCAGAAAGTCCATGACCTTGTTGAGAAGTCCCTCCCAGTCGATGGCGGTCCAGTCGATGGTCAGAGTGTTCAGCCACTGGAGAAGCTGGGGATTATTGGCAAATTCCGCTTCTCCCCATGCGATAACGCGGGTGAAAAAGCTTTGGATCGTAACGCCCAGTCCCGCTATAGTGGCAGTGAGCTGCGGCGCGATGACCAGTACCAGCAGCGCTACTACGGCGGCGACCAGCGCAAAGGTCGCCAGCAGGCTGATCCCGCGGCGCAGTGGCGCGGAAATGCGTTTTTGCACTCTGGCGGACGCAAAGAGTCTGTTCTCAACAAAGCGCATCGGGAC
The DNA here is from genome assembly GCA_045596145.1 of Candidatus Pelethomonas sp. Classification (GTDB taxonomy): domain Bacteria; phylum Bacillota; class Clostridia; order Oscillospirales; family Oscillospiraceae; genus Pelethomonas. The sequence goes on along the minus strand of JAZOBV010000020.1, from coordinate 16,556 downwards.
ATTGAGGATGAATGCCAGTGCCGCGCCGGTCAGAAAGGGGGAGAGCATGGAGAGAACAAAGCTCAGCACGCTGCCAACGGACTCCGGACGCTGGCTGACAGCAAGACACAGCGCCGCGAAGGCGATCAGTGCCATCAGTTTTTTGATCATGGAACGGGACAATTCCATAGGGGTACCTCCTTTGTGGTTATCCATTCCTATCCTATACGCTTGCGGGAGAACAGTCAAGTAAACGAAGTGTAAATTTTTCCCGCTTGTTACTTTATTTCCGCTTTGCGCTGTGTTATACTCTTTTTGATATGAACGAGCGGAGGTAGCTATGAGCAAGAATCTTCACAACGATTACGCGGAAAGCATTCGGCATTTTTGCCAGAGTGCTCCCGTTGAGGCAGGCGTGACCACCGGGGAGGTGGACGCTTATTTTCGTTCCTGCGCCCTGTGCCTATGGGCAGGAAGTGAGGACCGGGGCGGAGATGTGATCGGCATCAATCAGATCTACACCGATGAGCAGGTGAAATTTACACCGGAGCAATTCGCCAAGGCTATCGGTTATTACCGCGCGAACCCCGAATACACTACCGGCGTGCCGGAATTTTTCCTTCGTCTAACGGAAACGGATGTGAACAGGGGAACGAGCTACAGCCGCAATTTCGCTGAGCTGCAGAAAAATCTTCTGATGCTCTGCGCGGCCTATGACGGCTCCTTCTCCTTTGCCGAGAGCCGGCGTATCACCCGGCTGTACAGTCAGCTTACCGCTGAATGTGACCGCAAGGGAGTCAGCGGGATCTCCCTCACTCCGGGACCGGAGCATTATCTGGACGGTGCCCCCAATCTGCGCGCTGATGCCCAGCGGCGGGCGGCGGGCAAGCTCAACGATATTATGGATGAGTTCAGCAAAGTGCTTTCCCATGACTCCTCCCGCAAAATGTACGATGACTTCTTCGGAACGCCGAAAAAAGCACCGTCTCCTCTGGATCCCCTGCCTGTGCCGGAGGAAACCTCCGCTCCCGCCGGAGAGGAGAAAGCGCCGGAGGAGGAGCCGGAGCCGCCCAAGCCCACGCTTGAGGAGGCGATGGCGGAGCTGAATGAGCTGGTCGGTCTGGATGTGGTAAAAAAGGATGTTGACAGTCTGGTCAATCTGGTCAAGGTGCGCGCGCTGCGAAAAGAGCGCGGACTGAAGTGTCCGGATATGTCCTTCCATCTGGTCTTCTCCGGCAATCCCGGAACCGGTAAAACCACCGTGGCCCGCATTATCGGAAAGATCTACAGTGCGCTGGGTTTGCTCTCCAAGGGACATCTGGTGGAGGTGGATCGAAGCGGTCTGGTCGCCGGATATGTGGGACAGACTGCCATCAAAACGCAGGAAGTCATCCAGAAGGCGCTGGGGGGCGTGCTGTTTATTGACGAGGCGTATTCCCTCGCCCCCGAAAAAGCGGACAAGGATTTCGGGCAGGAGGCGATCGACACCATTTTGAAGGCAATGGAGGATCACCGCGATGACTTTGTGGTCATCGTTGCCGGATATGCCTCGCTGATGCCCCGCTTTATTGACTCCAACCCCGGCTTGAAGTCCAGATTTAACAAGTATCTGGACTTTGCCGATTACGACGGCGATCAGCTCTATGCGATCTTCATGGGACGGGTGGAGCGAAACGACTATAAGCTCAATGAAGAAGCTGACGCGGCGATTCGGGAGCATCTGAAGCAGCTCTATGAAGATCGTGACGACAATTTCGGCAATGGCCGCGATGTGCGCAATCTCTTTGAAAAGATCATTGCCAATCAGGCGAACCGTGTGGCTCTTCTGGAAGCGCCTACCGATGAGGATATTCTGACGATCACGAAGGATGACCTTGCAGGTCTGGAAATTGAATGAAAAACAAAGGGCGTGCTGCCAATAGCACGCCCTTTATCATTATTCTTCTGCCAGTTCTCGAACCGCGCGGATCGCGGTGTCCACGTCCTCCTCGGTATTGAACCAGGAGAAGCTGAACCGTACCGCCCCCTGTTCCACGGTGCCCAGTGCTTCGTGCATTCTGGGAGCGCAGTGCGCGCCGGCACGGGTGGCGATGCCGTATTCTTCGCCCAATTCATCCGCTACCGAACCGCTGTCGTAGTCCCGGATGTTAAGGGTCACGACAGCACCCCGCTCTTCATCGCTGAAATCTCCGTAGACCGTAACGCCGGGGACATTGACAACGCCTTCGTAAAAACGGCGCATCAGCGTGCGCTCTTTTTTGGCGATCACGTCAATGCCGATGTCTTCCAGATAATCCAGTGCGGCGGAAAGTCCCGCGATGCCATGGCCGTTGAGTGTACCTGCCTCCAGACGGGTGGGCATCTCTGTGGGCTGTGTCCTGCTGTATGACTGCACGCCGGATCCGCCGACCTTAAAGGGGCGGATCTCCATGCCCTCGCGCACGCACAGTCCGCCAATGCCCTGGGGACCCATCAGCCCCTTATGTCCGGTGAAGCAGAGGATGTCGATCCCCATTTTTTCCATGTCGATCTCCATCGCACCGGCGGACTGGGAGGCATCGACAATAAAAATCAGCCCGTGCCGTTTGGCGATCTCGCCTACAGCGGCGATATCAATCCGGTTTCCGGTGAGGTTGGAGGCGTGGGTACAGACGATAGCGCGGGTTTCTTTGAGAACCAGTCTTTCAAAGTCAGCAATATCGACTTTACCAAGCTTATCGGCGGGGACAAAGCTGAGGGAAACGTTCTCTTCAGCCTCAAGAAGATATAGCGGACGCAGAACACTGTTGTGCTCCAGATCCGTGGTGATGACATGACTGCCCGCGTCGATGGCACCGCGAATGGCGATGTTCAGCGCTTCGGTGGAATTGGATGTAAACACCACATGGTCGGCACGCTGGCAGCCGAAAAGCTTTGCCAGCTTCTCGCGGGTGGCGTATACCGTGCGGGATGCCTGCAACGCGCCGCCGTGGGCTCCCCGGGAGGCATTGCCCATGCTGCCCATCGCGGCGCACACAGCGTCGATCACGCACTGAGGCTTGTGAAGCGTTGTGGCAGCGTTGTCCAGATAGATCATGTTTCTTCTCCGTTTATACTGTAATGACCTGCATCGCCGCCCATTCGATGGAGCCGCCGCGCAGTGCCTCGGCGATGCGTGCTTCTTCCTCGGGGGCAGCTTTCCACGCAAGACCGCAGCCTGCGGTGATCTCCCGTGGGACGGGGATCAGACGGCCGGGAACACCCTGTGCCATGCAGAGCTTTTCCGCGCCCATGGCAGCGGTCGTTGTATGAAAGGTGACGATCAGGGACGGCTTTTTCTCCCGCATCAGGGCTTCACCACCAGATCAGCACCGGTCATCTTCTCAACAATGGTGTACATATTGGTGACCTCACCGACCTGCAGCTTGTCCGTCAGACCGTAGAAGTTGAGGCAGGTGCCGCAGCTCAGGATCTCAACGCCCTGTGCCTCGAGGGACTTGAGGTCCTCGAGGGAGGCGCTGTCGGCACAGGTCAGCTTAACGCCGCCGTTGTAGAACAGGATTGCGCTGGGCAGGGTGTCCTGCTGGCTGAGGGCATAGATGAAGCCCTTCATCAGCGCGGTGCCCAGCTCGTCGCTGCCCATGCCCATAGCGGAGGAGGCAATGACGGCGACGATGTTCTTCTTGCCGCCGGGAGTGACAAGGCAGGTTTCATTTTCGTTTGCTTCGGGGATGGCTGCGCCCTCGCCGATGGTCATGGTGACCTTGAACTCGGCATCGCCCAGCTTTTCGCTTTTTACGCCGTAGCCCTTCTGGTTCGCCATCTTGGTCAGGTTCTGGACAGCGATCTCGTTATCCACCAGAGTCTCCACGATGCCGGGACCGTTCAGCTCCCGGATGGCGTTCTTGGTCTTGACGACAGGAATGGGGCAGGCATCTCCGATTGCATTGACTTTGATCATGGTTATGTATCTCCTTTTTGTATGTTAATCATTTGTGACAAGGATCTCAACGTCCTTAAGCTCTGTGATCTCGCCCACGATACCGGCGGTAACGCCCGCGGCGGTCAGCTCGGCGAGCATGGCATCCGCCTCATCGCCTGCGACGGCGATGATCAGACCGCCGGAGGTCTGGGGGTCAAAGAGGATCTCCTCGTAGGCGAAGGGAACATTCTCAAACCGGATGTATTCCGCAAAATGGTTGCGGTTTTTCTGCGCCGCGGCGGTCAGCAGGAACTCATCTGCGTAGCCTACCGCCTCAGGAATGATGGGGAGCTGTCTGGCGTGGATATGGCAGGAAAGGTCGCCGTCCATCATCTCGTGAAGATGACCAAGGAAACCAAATCCGGTGATATCCGTGCAGCCGTGGATGGTATACTTATGGGCGATCTCAGCGGCGTACTTGTTCAGCGTGGTCATAGCGGTGAGTGCCGAGTCTATCGCTTCCTTTGATGCTTCGCCCACACGGTCGGCGGTGCAGACAATGCCCACACCCAGCCGCTTGGTGGCGATCAGCTTATCTCCGGCTCTGCCGCCGTTGTTGGCATAGACTTTATCGGGGTGGACTGTGCCCATAACAGACAGTCCGTATTTAATGTCGGTATCGGCGATGGAGTGACCGCCCACCAGTGTGCCGCCGGCTTCGATGACCTTCTCCGCACCGCCGCGCATGATCTCGCCCAGAATGTTGATATCCATCGCTTCCGGGAAGCAGACGATATTCATGGCGGCCTTGACCTCGCCGCCCATCGCCCATACATCGCTCAGCGCGTTGGTCGCGGCAATTTTGCCGAAGGTGTAAGGATCCTCAACCATAGGGGGGAAGAAGTCCAGCGTCTGAACGATGGCGATCTCGTCAGAGACCTTATAGACCGCGGCATCGTCGCTGCTTTCAAAGCCGATCAGAAGATTTTTGTCCACAGGTCCGCGGGGCAGACGGGACAGCACATGACTCAGCGCACCTGCGCTCAGCTTTGCGGTTCACCCGCCGCCTTTGCAGATCATTTTTTTGTCTTCCATCGTTTCACCACTCTCTTTCCTGTATGGAAGCGTGTTCATAATAATACAAATACATTATAATACATCTCGCTCGATGCTGTCCACGAAAACCTTGACACGATCCGTCTATATCGACAAAATCTATAGAATGAACAGCAATTATCAGAAAATACGATAACCATTTTCCAAATTTCACAACGAAAATTTTCCAAAAATCCGAAGAAAGCTTATATGAATTGTACACGGTAAAGTATTGAATTATTGTCGAAGCTCTGCTATAATAACATCATCTGTGCGCAAGTGCGTCGTTTTTCGATGCTGCTTGTCTTTTTCCGTGGGGCAGCCCACAGGGAAGCTTTGCCGGCCGATGCGGCTTCCCATCAAGATCATTAAAGGAGGAATCGCCCAATGCCCAGCAACACATTCGTCGTTCTTATGGGTCTCGGCACTGTTTTCTTCGGTTTGATCTGCATTATTATCCTCAGCACCATCATGAGCAAGGTTTGCAAGCTTTTTGAAAAGAAGCCTTCCGATGCTCCCGCTGAGGAAACGCCCGCCGCGGCGTATGCAGCTCCTGCCGGTGTACCTGCTGCCGTTCCCGACCGCCAGGCGATGATCGCCGCCATTTCCGCCGCCATTGCGGAGGATCTTGGCACGGACATCTCCGGCATCCGCATTAAATCTCTGAAGCACATTAGTGGGACCGCCCCTGCTGCCGCTCCCGCCAATGACCGTCAGGCAGTGATCGCGGCCGTCTCCGCCGCCATCGCGGAGGATCTCGGCACCGATATCTCCGGTATCCGTGTCCGTTCTTTCAAGCGCGTCGCCTGATCGTTCCGGTTACCCCTAATTTCATCAGTCCATAAAATATTTTAATTTATAGGAGAGAAATCATCATGAAGAAGTACAGAGTTAACGTAAACGGTGCAGTCTACGAGGTTGAGATCGAGCTGATCGACGGCGCAGCCGCACCTGCTCCTGCCGCTGCCCCCGCTCCTGTTGCAGCCCCCGCACCCGCACCCGCTCCCGCACCTGCTCCCGCCGCTGCTCCCGCAAACGGCGAGAAGGTCACCGCTCCCATGCCCGGCACCATTCTTGATGTTAAGGTCCAGAACGGCGCTTCCGTTAAGAAGGGTGATGTTCTGTTCATCCTCGAGGCTATGAAGATGGAGAATGAGATCATGGCTCCCTGCGCCGGTACCGTTGTTTCCGTCAACACCTCCAAGGGCTCCTCTGTCGAATCCGGTTCTCTGCTGTGCGTGATCGGCTAATGCCGCCACGCAGGAGGATTCGCACATGGAAGCTATCATGAATTTTATTCAGGAGACCGGCTTCTATCGTATTTTCGCCGACGGGAACTTCCTTGTTCTTGTGATGATGCTCATTTCCTTTGTTTTGATGTATCTGGCGATCGTAAAGAAGTTTGAGCCGCTCCTGCTTCTCCCCATCGCGTTCGGTATGCTGGTCACCAACCTGCCCGGAGCCGAAATGTACCACGAGATCCTGTTCGCCGGCGGTCATATCCACTGGGATTTGTTCGGCGGTGCGCCTGTTACTGCTGAGTTTCTGGCTGAGTTGAGCGCTGTTGGCGTCAGTGATGCGGTTCTCGGCAGTGTTGCGGTGGGCGAGAGTATCTCTCTCGGTCTGCTCGATATTCTCTATCTGGGTGTTAAGCTGGGTATCTACCCGTGCCTTATCTTCATGGGCGTGGGCGCGATGACCGACTTTGGCCCCCTGATCGCCAACCCCAAGAGCCTGTTGCTGGGTGCTGCCGCGCAGCTTGGTATCTTTATGACCTTTGTTGGCTGCCGCCTGTCCGGTTTGTTCACCGAAACACAGGCTGCCTCCATCGGCATTATCGGCGGCGCGGATGGTCCTACCGCCATCTTTGTCACCAGTAAGCTGGCTCCCGAGCTGCTTGGCCCCATCGCCGTTGCGGCTTACAGCTACATGGCTCTCGTCCCCGTCATTCAGCCCCCCATTATGAAGCTGCTGACCACCGAGGCGGAGCGCAAGATCGTTATGAAGCCTCTGCGCGAGGTCTCTCGCACCGAGAAGATCATTTTCCCCGTCATGGTCACTGTATTCGTTGCGCTGCTGGTTCCCTCCGCTGCGCCTCTGATCGCTTGCCTGATGCTGGGTAACCTTGCCAAGGAGAGCGGCGTTGTGGAGCGTCTGAACAAGACCATGCAGAACGAGCTGATGAACATCGTCACTATTTTCCTCGGTCTCTCTGTCGGCGCCACCGCTACCGCAGCGACATTCCTCTCTGTGCAGACTATCGCCATTATGTGCATGGGTATCGTTGCCTTTGGCTGCGGTACTGCCGGTGGTGTGTTGCTGGCAAAGTTTATGAACCTGTTCCTCAAGGAGAAGATCAACCCCCTCATCGGCTCCGCCGGTGTTTCCGCTGTGCCTATGGCCGCCCGTGTTTCTCAGGTCGTCGGCCAGAAGTACAATCCCTCTAACTTCCTGCTGATGCACGCCATGGGCCCCAACGTGGCAGGCGTTATCGGCTCTGCTATCGCCGCCGGCGTGCTGATGGCACTGTTCGGCTAATCAAAGGAGGAAAAACTACATGGAGTTTCTTTCCAATAAGCCCCTGCTGATCACGGATACCATCCTTCGTGATGCCCATCAGTCTCAGGCTGCTACCCGCATGACCATCGACGATATGCTCCCCGCTTGCGAAATTCTGGATTCCATTGGTTACTACTCTCTGGAGTGCTGGGGCGGCGCTACCTTCGATGTGTGTATGCGCTTCCTCAACGAGGATCCGTGGGAGCGCCTGCGCAAGCTGCGCAAGGCCCTGCCCAATACCAAGCTGCAGATGCTGTTCCGCGGTCAGAACATTCTGGGCTACAAGCACTATGCTGACGACGTTGTTGACGCCTTCTGCCGCAAGTCCATTGAGAATGGTATCGACATCATCCGTATCTTCGACGCTCTGAACGATGTCCGTAATCTGGAGCAGGCAATCAAGTCCACCAAGAAGTACGGCGGTATCGTGGAAGCCACTCTGTCCTACACCATTTCCCCCATCCACAACGAGGATTACTTCGTGAAGATGGCGAAGGAGCTGGAGCAGATGGGCGCCGATACCCTCTGCATCAAGGATATGGCAAACCTGCTGCTGCCTATGGATGCTTACTCTCTGGTCAAGCGTCTGAAGGAAAGCGTGAAGATGCCTATCCATCTGCATACTCACAATACCACCGGTACAGGCGACATGGTCTACCTGATGGCTGCCATGGCAGGTGTTGACATTGTTGATACTGCCCTCAGTCCCCTTGCCAACGGTACCGCTCAGCCCTCCACCGAATCTCTGGTCGCCACCCTGCAGGGCAGCGTCCGCGATACCGGCCTGGATCTGAACAAGATGAGCGATGCAGCAGTGCATTTCCGCAAGGTCGCCCAGCGTCTGAAGGAGACCGGCTCCCTTGATCCCAAGGTGCTGAATGTTGACACCAACACTCTGCTCTATCAGGTTCCCGGCGGTATGCTCAGTAACCTCATCAGCCAGCTCAAGCAGGCCGGCAAGGAGGACAAGTACTACGAGGTTCTGGCTGAGATCCCCCGCGTCCGTGAGGATTACGGTTATCCTCCTCTGGTCACTCCTTCCTCCCAGATTGTCGGCACACAGGCCGTTATGAACGTCATCATGGGCGAGCGCTACAAGACCTTTACCAAGGAGTCCCGCGCCGTTCTGAAGGGTGAGTACGGTTCCCTGCCCGGCAAGGTCAACGAAGAGGTCCGTGCCAAGGCAGGCATCGCTCCCGAGGAGGTCATCACCTGCCGTCCCGCAGACCTGCTGGAGCCCGAGCTGGAGAAGTACAAGGAGGAGTTCAAGGATCTCGCCAAGTGTGAGGAGGACGTTCTGAGCCTCGCCCTGTTCCCCCAGGTTGCTCCCAAGTTCCTGGCATGGCGTGACGGTAAGCGCGAGGAGACTCCCGCCGCCGCTCCTGCCGCATCTGCTGCTCCCGCCGCAAAGAGCGCAGACAGCAATGCTGTCCGCGAGCTCTATGTTGACGATAAGAGCATCTGATATCCTTATAATAGAAAAGATCGCCGCAGATCATCTGCGGCGATCTTTTTTGATGTGAAAAGTCAAACCCTAATTTAGACGCTTGTAAAACAAACAGGGAGTGCCGCGCGGTTACAACGCTGCACTCCTGTTATTCATATCACGGACAGAAACGGTCCAGTATCCTGTTCAATGCGGAAATATCCAGAGGTTTTGCGAGATGCGCGTTCATACCGGCATCCAACGCGTCCTGTACGTCATCCGCAAAGGCATTTGCGGTCATGGCAAAGATGGGGAGATACTTGAGATCCTGACGCGAACAGGAGCGAATCTCGCGGGTGGCATCATAGCCGTTTTTCACGGGCATTTGCACATCCATAAACACTGCATCGTACTGTCCTTCCGGCGTATCAAAGAGAATGTCGATCGCTTCCTGACCATCGGAGGCAAGATCGACCCTTGCGCCGAGCATCTGTAGGATCTCCTGACCGATCTCGCGGTTCAGTTCGTTGTCATCCACCAGCAGGAAGTGTCGCCCCGAGCATTTACCGGCGATAAGAGTATCATCAAATTGCGTGTCAAGTTGTACTTCGAGCTTCTCGATCGTTTCCGATTCCTTCGGAATCTTCATCGGGATCGTTACCGCAAAGCAGGTGCCCATTCCTTCCGCGCTGTCTACCCGGATCGTTCCGTGCATACGGTCTACGATGTTTTTGACGATAGGCAGTCCGAGACCGGTGCCTTGTTCGTTCTGTGTTTCCAGCTTGACCTCACGTTCAAAGGGTTCAAACATCCTGCTGATAAACTCCTTGCTCATGCCCACGCCGGTGTCCTCTACACAAATCGTCAGATTTGTCACATTTTCATGGGTGCTGGGGGTATCGCACATGGACAGGATAACGACGCCGCCCACGCCTGTGTACTTTACCGCGTTGGACAGCAGGTTCAGCATGACCTGCTCCAGACGGAAACGGTCGCCCAGCAGCCATGCGTGGGACATGTCCTGCGTATGCGCAACAAGAGTCTGCTGTTTTTCTCTGGATTGGGTTCTGATACTTGCCATCACGCTTTCCAACAGTTCGGAAACGTTGAATTTTTCCTCTTCCAGTGTGATCGCGCCGCTTTCAATACGGCTCATATCCAGAACCTCATTGATCAGACGCAGCAGATGCTGTGACGATGAGCGGATCTTATCCAGAGCGTCGGCAACCTTTTCATCATCACCCAATCTCGCCTGCGCGATGGTTGTTAAGCCAACGATGGCATTCATTGGGGTACGCATATCGTGGGACATGTGGGAGAGAAAGTCGCGTTTGGCGGCGTTTGCCTGCTCGGCATTTGCCAGTGCCTCAAACAGCAGCTCGCGCTGCATTTCCTCGCGGCGCTTCACCTCGTGGATATCCTTCGAGAAGATCATGATCTCGCTGGGGTTATCCTCGCTGGGAATGATCTGGATGCGTTCCCAGCGGTATTCGCCGTTTCGCTGGCGCAGATACCAGTCGTCCTCATAGATCTCGTAAAGGTTGTAAACACCGTCTTCCGGCAAATACTTCATCCACGGGAGGTTGCTTCCGTAGGTTTCCAGATTGGACGGATGCATACGGTCGAGGATAAGTGCGCGGTTCATTTCCTCAATATTGCCGAGCAGGATCTTCTCGACCCGTCCGTTGGAGATCATGATCTCACTGACCAGATCGTTTGCTGCGTCAACCTCGTAAATATGGTCGAAGGTCGTTGTGACCGCGTTGCGGTAGCGGTTGGCTTCTGCGCGGATTCGTCCGATTTCTTTTTCCAGCTCACGCTGATCGTCCAGCGGACGTATCAGAATGAACTGCATGACATCATCGCTGTACGGATTGTTGACGCGAATGGCATGGGTGGAGGACCAGTGGTAGCGTCTGTCCGGACCGAGCTGCAATGCTTCAAGATATTCCTCGTTTTCGCCGGACAGATACCGGTTCAGGAGATTTTCACGGGAAAATTTTTCCGCAAATGCCTCGCGATAGTCCGGATGTGTATTGATCAGACCTTGAATATGCAGGTCGGAATATTTGCCGCCCTTTAGGGTGCCCTGGGTAAGACCGCTGTGGTACTCCATGATGGAATAGGTATCTTTGGTCAGATTTACCGCCATGACTCTGGGATAAACACGCATCAATGCTCCCAGTAATTGGCGGTCCCAGTTCATTTCATTTTCTTCGTTGAGCGTCATATGCTCAGTGATGGTCAGAATATAGGCGGCTCTTCCGTCGAACCAGACGGTTTTATGAAATGTAATGTCCATGTCTTCGCCGGAATACGCGTCGTGAAATACCGACACATATCCGTTCGGCTGCTCCGCGCCTTCCAACATGCGCTTGCCGCCAATACTGGAGAAGGTGTCCTGCGCTGTCACCTCCGGCCAGAGCCGTTCCTTGAGCCGATGATATTTTTCGTTGGTATATAAAACACGGAAGCTCTCCTGCTCCAAAACCAGCACACCAATCCCGGGCATACAGTCGAGGATATTGTTTTGAGTCGCTGAATCTTTCATCTCAAATGCCTCCTTGTCTTCTTGTGCGCATTAAAAACGGAAAATTGCGCTTACATACAGGAAAAATATATCTTATTTTTCAGTTTATCACACAGGCGTTGTCAAAATCAACTGATTTGTTAACTTTTACGTATTTTTGTGCTATTAATAAATGCACAAACCATACAGTCTGGTAAGCAGGACAAAAACGAGAGAGTGCTGTTTCTCACAGCACTCTCTGTTTTACGAAAAAGTATATCTTGTGAAATACCCGCAGTCGTTTCCGGTAACGATCAGTATGGAGCCATCGCTCAGTGTGCTGATCTCAAGGATCGGGAATTTGGCATTTGCGAGAACATAGCTCTCGGGGCTTTCCGCTTCCACTTCAAGGATCTCCTTGCGGGCATAGGTCTCACCGCCGCAGGGATTGATCTCCTCGATAATGACCTCATATTCGTTCATGCGTTCACACTCCTGTCTTATCGGGTGCGCTGCACGTCAAAGCGGACTGTGAGCGGAGCAAGGCCAGCGGTTTCAATGTGCAGGACTGCTTCGCCGGTCTCGCCTGTGGTGCGGACATAGGTGCCGCACATGCCGCCGCGGGGCGTAACGCAGTCGGGACCAACGATCTCGATGGGTCCCTCCGTGCGAAGACGGATCGGCTCCTGATAGATGGGCAGCACGGCGCCGTCTTCACTGAGGGCGTGGATGCGAACGGCAGCGATGTCATAGCTCGCACCCTCCACAAGTGTCTGATGGGATGCTTCCGCCGTGAGATGAACCTTCGTCATGGGACGCTTCTCAACGGATTTGACCACCTTGCCGTTCACGACAGCTTCGAAACGGTAGCTCTTCACGTTGCCGCCCCAGTTGCTCATATAGCGGTTGTACAGGTCAACAGCGTCTTCCATCTTCGTGCCGTACAGAAGCATGCACTTGGCAGCCATCAGTTTAGCGCTGAGGGGAAGATTTGCCATGCCGTAGCGGTTAGCCGCTGCCAGGACCTTCTTGATATCCTCTGACTTGCGGTGGGAGAAGCCCTCGTTCCGCTCCATCAGATCGCCAACGAAATCGTCAATACAAATCGGACCGTGAGGCATAGCGCTGAAGGGAGAGTCCGCAGCGGGGTATTCCCGGATAAACTGATCGTTTCGGTAGACACGCACGCTGTCTGCATTGGTCACCGCGTATGTATCCTTCAGCAGGCAGGCGGGATGCTCGCCGATTTCCATGCTGGAGGAGATTTCCAGCACGGTGTCCGCACCGCCCCGGTTGTCAAGCTGAGAGGCATACACCGCCGCGGCGAGCTTGTGGTTGCGGAACATATCCAGCACGCCGTGATAGCAGATGCGGTCACCGCTGCCAAAATCACGGTGGGTGTTATAGTCCGCCATGCACCAGCCGAAGCCGCCGGAAATGTCGTCGTGGGAGTAGTAGCCGTTTACCACGCGGGCATGGCGCAGCATATGCTCCACACGGTGTTCCTCATCGTCAAAGGTCTTGGTGGGGAACATGTGGCCGCCGTACTCCGTGACGAGATATCCCTTGCCCATATCAGGCGTTGCACGGCTTTTGTTCACCACGCCGGGATTGGTTCCGTCGTGGGAAAAATCGTTGTAGGTGTACACATCCTCCAGCAGGGAGCTTTTCATAAAGCAGCGCACGCCGCCGGTCTGTCGGGTCTTATCCAGCTCATGGGCGGCAGCGTTCGTTTTCCGGTACAATTCATCGTTGTCGATAGACTCATTGATGCGAACGCCCCAGAGGATAATGGACGGATGATTGCGGTACTGCTCCACCATGTCCCGGGTGTTGCGCACAGCCTGCTCCTGCCACGCCTCGCCGCCGATGTGCTGCCAGCCGGGGATCTCCGTGAATACCATCAGACCCAGCCGGTCGCACTCGTCGATAAAGTGGTGAGACTGGGGGTAGTGAGAGGTTCGGACGGCGTTGAGTCCCAGTTCGTTTTTCAGAATTCTTGCGTCAAACCGCTGCATGGACTCCGGCATGGCGTAGCCCACATAGGGATAGCTCTGATGGCGGTTCAGGCCACGGATCTTTATCTTACTTCCGTTGAGATAGAAGCCATCGGGGCGGAAATCCACCGTGCGAAGACCAATGCTGTCCTCCCGTGTGTCCAAAAGCTGTTCGCCGCGCCAAAGCTCGGTCTTTAATGTATACAGAGCAGGCTGCTCCGGTGACCAGAGCTTCGCCCCCTTGAGGTCAACGCGGGTTTCACCATCGGGAAGAATAGTCGTGGTATCATCGCCGTAGAGGGTCTGACGGATCACCGTTCCCTCCGGCTGCTCCACGGTGATATCGGAATGAAGCGTCACAGCACCGGTGAGTCCATCGTTGGTGGAGAGCGCAGTGACTTGGGGAAAAACATCGCGGATATACGAGCTTTCCTTGATCTCAAGATACACCTCGCGGTACAGTCCGCCATAGGTCATGTAGTCAATAACGTTTCCGAAGGGCGGAATATCCAGCGATTCCCGGCTGTCCACGCGGATCACCAGAACATTCTCATCGCCAAAGTGAAGGTGCGGTGCCAGATCCACTGTGTAGGCCGTATAGCCGCAGCGGTGGGTGAAAATAGAGGTGCCGTTCAGAAAAACCTCCGATTCATGTCCCGCTGCCTCGACCGTCAGAAGGACATGCTTGCCACGCCAGTCTTCCTCTGCCGTCAGAATGCGGCGGTAGCCGCTGTTATACTGATAGATGCTCTCGTCAAAATAATGAAACGGCGTTTCCTTCACGGTGTGAGGCAGGCGTACCGATTCCAACCCGTCAGGTGCCGCATCCTTTGTGTGCAGCGCATCACTGTAGTGCAGGGTGAACTGCCAGTCGTCATTGAGATATTTTCTTCCGAAATATTTCCGGTCGTGCATGATGATTTCCTCCCTTTGTTCTGTTGAGGGTATTATACACCCGCAAAGCACAAGAATCAAAGATTTTTCTTATGTTTGAATGGTTTGCAGGGATCAATCCGCGGAATAGACCCTGCTGCCTCCAAGATAGGCAGCAAGAACGCGAATGTCCTTGATGCAGTTTGTGTCAACGGTAAAGGGATCCTTATCCAGTACGACAAAGTCCGCCAGCATACCGGGGACGATCCTGCCTTTTCGATTTTCCTCAAAGCTTGCGTAAGCACCCCATGCGGTGTAGCTGTCCAGCGCCTCCTGTACGGAGAATGCCTCGCGGGGGAGATAGGCGGGGGCGGTTCCTTTCAGATTGGAACGGGTCACGCTGCACTGAATGCCGCCCAAAGCGAACGGCCGCTCAACGGGACTGTCCGTGCCGTTGCTGACCGTAGCGCCGAGATTTTTTAAAGTCTTCCAGCTATAGCTGGTGGCGGCGCGGTCAGTCCCCACGCGGTCAGCGACGATGGCGATATCGTAATCCAGAAAAATGCTCTGTGCATAGACATGCAGCTTTTTATCCGCAATCTTGCGAAGCTGATCCTCACGGGTGATCTGGCAGTGCACGATTCCGTGGCGGTGGTCAGCGCGGGGATCTTTCTCCAGTGCTTTTTCGATGGCGGAAAGCACCCGGTCCAGACAGGCATCGCCGATGGCGTGGATCGCGACCTGCATTCCCTCCCGATGGGCGTATCCGATCATCTCGTCGAATACCTCCTGCGGGAAGACGGAAAGACCGCAGGTGTCCGGTTGGTCTGCGTAGGGCTGGCTGAGAAATGCTGTGCGGGCGCCCAGCGCACCGTCGCCAAGCATCTTGAGAGGTCCGATCTTAAATAAATCACTTCCAACGCCTGTGCGGTTTCCGGCGGCAACAAAACCTTTCAAGCTGTCGATATCTGTGAAATTTGCCTGCTCATAGACACGAACGGTAAGCTCACCGGCGGCTTCCAACTCTCGAAATGCTTCGTTCACTGTCTCCCACGGCAGGGAGGAGAAGACGCAGTAGTCATCGCTCTGGCAGCTTGTAACGCCGTAGGTGTTCAGAGCACGGCAGGCGCGGCGGATCATGTCCTTGATGGTTTCCTTATCCGGTGCGGAAATGGCGGAGTAAACCAGTTCCATAGCATTGTCGAAGAAAAGCCCGTCGGGCTCGCCGTTTTCCATGCCGATCTCGCCGCCCTCGGGCTGTGGTGTGTCTGCGGTGATGCCGAGAAGCTCCAGCGCCCTGCTGTTGACCGCCAGTGCGTGACCGCAGGCGCGTACCGCACAGACAGGCAGCTCGGTGGATACCTTATCAAGGTCATAACGGTTCAGCATACGGCGTTCATCGGTGCAATAATCCTGATTCCAGCCCCGCCCGCGGATCCATCCGCCGCTGCTCCCGTGCTGAGCGGCATGTTTTTTCAGACAATCCAGCACATCGGCAAGCCGTTCTGTATGCTGTTCAAGCCGGGCGTTGCTGAGCGTCTGTCCGTAGCCGAGTAAGTGCATGTGGCTGTCGTTAAAGCCTGCGCAGACAAAGCTTCCGTTCAGGTCAACGGTTTTGTCGCCGTCATGTTGCTGCTTCAGTGCATCCTGCGATGAACCGGCAAAAACAAAGCTGTCGCCTTCGACGATAAATGCCTCCTGCAGGGGAAGTGTTCCTGTATAGACCTTACCGTTGTGGTAAATCGTTCTCATAATTGTCCTCCCGGTGAATTTTAAATCCATTATACCATGCTTCGTGCCAAATCTCCATAGCAGAGTGACGTGCAGGTGAGAAAAATACAAGACCGTCGCAAAAAGGGGGGCAGAAGAAATGTATTGTAAAAGCAGAACAGGCATGATCGAAATCATGCCTGTTCTACAGCGTGTCAAAAAAAGTCTCCGACTTTTTCAGACACGCTTCAAAAATGCCGTTACTTTTGCTTTGCAATGCGCCGCAAAAGTGCAGGCTACGCCTGTTGCATGCCTTGCGAGGCAAGGCTTAGCGAGGCATTCGATTTCATTTGAGGAGGGCTTTGCCCCCCTCAAGCTCCCCCACGCAACGGGAAAGTTCATCCTGAAAGATGGTAGTTTTTTGACAGACTGATAACGAGGCAGCTTGCACGCAAGCTGCCTCGTTTCTTTACAGATAGTATCACTGGATTTTGCCCTGGAATTTCT
>JAZOBV010000019.1:0-11939 GCA_045596145.1 Candidatus Pelethomonas sp. | reverse complement strand
TGCCGGCAGCTTCCAGCTTCTTAACGGTATCATACAGGTCGCTCAGGTTTTCGGCCCAAACGCCCAGGGGCACGCCGGCGGCGGTAGCCACGGCGTTCATAGCTTCCCAGTTTTCGGGGGTAGCGCCATCCCGAATGGCGTTCTTGCCGGTCACTTCCAGGGCAGCCTTGGCGCACTCCACATCCCAGCACTCCAGGATGATGTCGCGGCCGGTAGCAACAG
The DNA here is from genome assembly GCA_045596145.1 of Candidatus Pelethomonas sp. Lineage (GTDB taxonomy): Bacteria > Bacillota > Clostridia > Oscillospirales > Oscillospiraceae > Pelethomonas. The sequence goes on along the minus strand of JAZOBV010000019.1, from coordinate 11,717 downwards.
CCTTCTTCACCAGCTCAGCGTAAGCGACGGGATCGTTGCCCTTGTTGCGAACAAAGACGAACTCCACGTACATACGCTCACCGATACGCTCGTAGTCGACCTTAGCCATTTCAGCCAGCTTGGCGTCCACAGCAGCACCGTCCATACAGGTACAAACGTTGACAGCGTACAGGGTCTTGCTGACCAGAGTCTTCTCGTGACGGGCCAGAACGGTCTCGCCGCCCAGGGACAGCTCGCCGATCTTGAAGGACTTCATGGGAGGAGCGGTAGCCTCACCCAGAGTAGCCAGAGCGTCAGCGGACATGTGGGGGCACTTGTCAATGGTCAGAGCGCCGGAAGCAACCTTCATGGCGAATGCCATACAGGTGGGGTTGCCGCAGTCCTTGCAGTTGGTTTTGGGGGTCAGCTTAAAAATGTCAAGACCTTTCAATGCCATTGTTTTCGCCCTCCTTACATCAGAGCAGCAATCAGCTGCGCAACGGTCTTAATGGATTCGGGATGCTTGAGAATGACAGCGTCGCTGCCGTAAGCGAGGCATGCGGTGGCAGTCTCAACTTCCATAGCGATGCCGCGTGCATCCTGGCAGCCCCACTCGGGAGCATCGGCCTCGGATGCGGTGGACTCCTTAACGCCCCAGGTCTCATCGCCGACGGGGGTGATGATGGGCATCTGGAGGGTGGTGTCGTTCTGGCTCAGAGCTGCAGCCTTAACACGCTCCAGAGTGGAGGAGACGTACTCAAAACCGTAACCGGCGGAAGCGGAGCCGACGTTCATGGCGATGTTCTCGCCGTTCACACCCATCTGGGTGATGAGGACGTTCAGCTGCTTTGCCAGGTTGATATCAACAGCAGACTCGGCACCGACCTTCTGACCGTAAGCCAGACCTGCACCGGCGGCAACGCCCTTGTAGTTCTCTTCCTTGGCGGAGAGGACCAGGATGTTCTTGCCCTGCAGAGCCTCGGAGACCTTGCTCAGCAGCTCGGCGTCCTTCTCGGAGTTCTTGCAGCCGGCAACGACGATGGGCTTGTCGACGACCTCGGCAACAGCCTTGGCCTCGGCGACACACTCCTCAACGGACTTGTTGGCACCGTTGGGATCGGCCAGATCGAAGCGGATGCAGACGAAATCTGCCTCGGGCAGCTCCGCGGCCTTCTTGGCACGGTCAGCCAGAGTGGTGCAGCCTTCATAGAAAGCGGCAAGACCCTTGCTGGGCTGCTCTGCGATGTCGGAAACGTCGATACCGACCTTGGGACGGTTGACGATCTCACCATCGAAAGCATAGAGGTTGTTCACATTCTGACCACCCAGGACGATGGCCTTATCACCGGTTCCCAGCGTCAGAGCATTGATCTTTGCGCTGTAAACCTGAGGCTTTTTGACAAACGGCATAGTGGTTTACTCCCTTCATTCTGTTTGTTTTTTTGCCTGTTTATACAAAATAGATTTGGATCTATGATGCGCGTAAATTAAAGTGCCAGCTGATCGAAGATGGCGTGGACCGCCTTCTTCACGGGGCTGTCCATGGGAACGCTGACGCTGGGCTTGCCCTCCGCGTCGCACTCGTACACAGCCTCGTCGTGGGGGACGACACCCACCAGACGCATACCGTACTTTTCGATCTCCTCACGAACACCGTCGCTGATCTCCCCATTGGGAGCGCGGTTGATGATGAGACCGACTTCCTTTGCGCCGAGCTTGAGGTCAACGATCATCTCACTCAGACGGCCCGCCGCCTGAACGCCGCGGCGGGAGCAGTCGCTCACCAGAATAATGGTGTCCACCTGGGGGAGAACACCCCGGCTGAGATGCTCCAGACCGGCTTCGTTGTCCACAACGATGTACTTATAATTCTTTGCGTACTTGGTGACCTGCGTGGTCAGAAGTCCGTTGACAAAGCAGTAGCAGCCCTTGCCCTGGGTGCGGCCCATGACCAGAAGGTCATAATCGTCCGCCTCCACAAGCGCGTCGCTGAAGCGCATTTCTGCGTAATCCGCCTTGGTCATGCCTGCGGGGATGGGACTGACGGCGGCAAGCTCTGCCCGGGCGATATCCTCACGGATGTCACCCAGCGTTTCCTCGACCTCCACGCCCAGAACTTCATTGAGGTTAGAGTTTGCGTCGGCATCAACTGCGAGAACAGGACCGCCCTGTTTCAGGCAGAAATACTCGATGAGCATTCCGCTGATGGTGGTCTTGCCTACGCCGCCCTTGCCGGCAAGCGCGATGGTATGTGCCATAGAAAATTTTCTCCTTTGAGATATCGAATCAGTTGACGGCGATGATCACAGTCCCGGCGGTCAGATCAGCGCTGACAAGCCGCCCGGTGACGGTGACACTCTCGCCCATGATGTTGGTAAAGGTCAGCGTGTCCCCCTCCGCTTTGATGGAGGACACCATTTTGCACAGGACGTTTTCCTCCTGCTTTTCATTGCGGTATACAGTGGACAGACACATGGTATGGAATTCCTTTGCATGATTTTTGTTGCAATTATACAATCATCATTTACTATACCGCAACTCAATTCTTTTTGCAAGGCATTGCCGCACATTCTTTGTAAATTTTTTAACAGAATTTCAGATAAAATCCTTTGTCATACGGGTTTTTTATTTATTCGCAAAGAAACGGAAGCATTGCGCATAAAGGCAATGCTTCCGCTTTTTTATTTATTGAATGACCGGACCTCTGCGATCACACAGTTACCGGATCCTCCCGTGCGGCGCATTTTTGCAGATATTCCAGATTTTTACCGGTTTCCCTGTCAAACACATGTGCTGTACTGCCGCGGAACGCAAAGCGCACCGTATCGCCACGCCGCAGCATGCTCTCCGCGCCGTTCATTTCCTCACCTACAGGCGCGGCGATCACCACCGCAGCGCCGCACGCCGACACATGGATATTGACCATACTGCCCATCATTTCCACCATATCCACCGTGCCGGAGACAGCATCCGGCGCATCGGTCAGAACGATATGCTCCGGACGAACGCCCAGTGTCACCTCGCCGTTCTCCACGCCGCACGAGCGCAGGCGGCTGCATTTCTCCTCCGGCAGAGCAGTGCGGACACCGTCCAGCTCCACGCTGTAGCCTTCACCCTCACGCACCAGAGATGCGTGGAAGAAATTCATCTGGGGCGAGCCGATGAAGCCCGCCACAAACAGGTTTGCCGGGGCGTTGAACACCTCACGGGGCGTTCCCACCTGCTGCACGAAGCCTTCCTTCATAATAACGATCCGGTCGCCCAGTGTCATCGCCTCAGTCTGGTCGTGGGTAACATACACAAAGGTCGTGTTGATCTTCTGGCGCAGCTTGAGGATCTCAGTGCGCATCTGCGTGCGCAGCTTTGCGTCCAGATTGGAGAGCGGTTCGTCCATCAGAAACACCTGCGCGTCGCGCACGATGGCGCGTCCGATGGCGACACGCTGGCGCTGACCGCCGGAAAGCGCCTTGGGCTTGCGTTTCAGAAGCTCCGTGATGTCCAAAATTTCTGCCGCTTCCCGCACCTTCTCGTCGATAACACGCCTGGGCAGCTTTCGCAGCTTCAGCCCGTACGCAATGTTGTCATAGACCGTCAGATGGGGATAGAGGGCATAGTTCTGGAAAACCATAGCAATATTTCGATCCTTGGGCGGGATAAAATTCATCTTTTTTCCGCCGATGTACAGCTCGCCTTCTGTGATTTCCTCCAGTCCCGCGATCATGCGCAGGGTGGTGGATTTTCCGCAGCCGGAGGGTCCGACCAGCACGATAAATTCCTTATCCGCGATCTCCAGATCGAAGCTCTGTACGGCCACAACACCGTTGTCATATACTTTTTTTATGTTCCGTAAGCTCAGATCCGCCATGGCTTACTCTCCTTCCGTATTCTTTGCCTGCGCGCGCTCATACAGCTTTTCCCGTCTGCGCTCCACCGCCGTTTCAAATCCGCTGAGCACCATGCGTTTAACTGCGTTCACGCCAAGCACACAGCCCCGGGTCACCAGAACGACGGTGCTCACCAGCGGGCATACAGAAAACAGCACCGCCAGCACCAGCAGCAGGGCGGCGTGATCCTCCGCCACACGCAGGGCATTCTCCCAATAGGGATACACCAGCGCGCCGGTGCGCATGGAACGCTCCCCAAAGTTCTTCACCAGCTCCCACAGGCGGGAAACGGTAAATCTCCCGCTGTTCTCCACGATGGAGCCATCTCCCACGGGAAGCAGCTCCTCCATTACGCCCCGGGCATAGCCGGAGATGGGATCAGGAAGGACGATCTCATAGCAGTCGATGGCTGCGGTATCGTTCAGCCGCTTCAGCGCCGAATAGGAGAGAAACAGATTTCCCTCCTGCTGCAGCGCAAGACTGGTGGCGAAGTCATCCTCCATTTGGATAACGCCCCCCACCACAAACGGTTCGCCACCGATGTACAGCGTCATGCCCGTCAGCTCCACGCCGCCGAACAAGCGCCACGCCAGCACCTCATCCAGCACCACCAGATCGTCCATCAGATCCCGCTCTGCGATATATGCGCCGCTGCGAAGGCGCAGGGGGTGGAAGTAGAAGAAATCTCCCCCCACGCCGATGGCTTTCACCTGCGCTTCGCCGTGGTCTGTTGTTACACTGAGACTGGCAGAGGTGCTGTAAGCGTCGATAAACAGGCTGCCGCCCTCCGGTGCTTCCAGGGACTGCTCCACGAACTTGGTGTTGAGCCGCTGGCGGACAGACCAGATATCCTCCTCCGTCTTCTCGCCGCCTTTGGGCATATAGCATGCGATCTGCGCGAAGCGGATTCCGCTCTCGCCGCCAAACCGCCGCGCCGCCGTGACGGTCTCAAAGGACTCTCTGACCGCCAGAAAGCCCAGCACAGACGCGGCACACGCCGCCGCCAGCACAATATTTACGATCACAAAAAGCTTCTTCTGAAAGGATGCTCCCCAAAGCCGCTCTTTCCATGTCGTGCCGCTCATGGATTTTCCACCATCCTGACCTGATGCCCCGACTCAACGGGTCTGTTGGAGGTCGTGATAACAAAATCTCCCGCGCTCAGTCCGCTGACTGCCGCGTTGGTATCATCCTCTGCCAGCACCTGAACATCCACACGGGTGGCGATATAGCGGTTGCTGAGAGGGCTGCTCTTCACCGTGATGACCAGAACAAAATAGCCGTTGGCATCCTGCCGCAGAGCGCTCTTGGGCACTACCGTGTCATAATAGGCGCTGCGCTGACCGATGGACAGCGTCAGATTGATGCCGGCGTCCACCTCGCCGCTGACACGAAACACCAGAAGCTTTCCCCGTCCGGGGTTAGAGGGATCGGGTGTAATGGATTCCAGCACTGCCTCGATCTCGCCGCCCCAGTAGTAGTTGGTCACATCTGCGATATCGCCCACTCGCACCTGCCGGGACTGCTCATTGGTGACGGGGATCTTCAGAAGATACCCCCGGTCCACCAGCTCGATGGTCGCCATAGTCATGCCGGCAGATGCCTCCTTGCCGGCGGATACATAGATCTCGGAGATCCGTCCCGATACATTGGCGCGGACCTCGGTATCCACAGAGTCCTCAGTATATTTCTCCACCAGCTCCTGTGCCTTCTCGATCTGCTTGCGCAGGGATTGGAGATCCAGATCCTCCAGCTGCTGGTCGATATCCTTGCCGGTGAGTGCGTCCTCAATGGAGCGCTCCGTCTGCCGGATCAGCTCCACAGCCTGATCGAAGCGCTGCTTTTTCTCCTCAAGCGCCGCAAGATCCTTTGCCAACTGATCCACAGACTCGGTCTGCTGGCGCTTAAACATTTCCATGCTGCTGATCTGTGTGCGCAGGGACCGGTTGGCGGTCTCGGCGGCAGCCAGCTCACGCTTTGCGTCCTGAAGCTTTTCTTCCAGCAGGGTAAGGTCCCGCTCTGCCTGACGAAGCTTTTCTTTCAGCTTGGAACGCTGGGAGCTTTCATCGTACCACGCGTCGTCACTTTCATCCAGCAGCTGGTCGAGAGCGTCCTGCTTCCCCTGCAGATCCCGATACTTCTCCAACAGAACGCGGTATGCTCCCGCATAATCAGAGGCTCCGTTTTTTGCGAGATACGCCTCGATATAGGTCTCCTGCAGCGTGGTGATGGAGAAGCTTCGGGAAGCTGAAATATTCCTAAACGCGCTCTCCGCGGAAGGATTATCCTCCGTCACTTCTGCCACCAGCGCCAGATAATCATCCTGATATACCGTCCACGCGCTGTCCATAGCGTCCACCGCATCATAGTAAGCCTGTTGCGCTTCCGCGATGCGCTGATCCAGATCGTCACCGCTTCCGCCCAGCTCCTCAAGCTGACGCTCATACTCCTCCACCAGCGCACGGGCGCTCTCCACCTCACCGGTCAGCTTTGCAACTGCTTCCTGTGCATCCGCGTAGGTCTCATCCTCGGTGAGAGCTGCGTTCAGCTGCTCCAGAACGCGCTCGGTCTGGGCAAGCTCACTCCGCGCCGTTACAAGCTGCCCCTCGACGGTGGTCAGCTCCTCGTCCGTGACGGTATTTTCGTCCCTCTGGCGGACCGCTTCCTCCAGCTCCTCGCGCAGAAGCTGGATCGCCCGGTCCTCGCTGGCGTGCTCACGGGCAAGGTTCAAAAGCCGCTGCTCATACTGCATGTTCAGCGCTTCCAGCTGCTCCTGGGCGCTGCGAAGCTCCGCACTCTCGATATCACCAAGCACGAACAGCAGATCGCCCTGAGATACGTAATCGCCTACCCGCACGCAGATGGTGCGCACCTCACGGGTCTGCTGAAGAACGACCTCATAGTTCTCGTTTGCCTCCACCGTTCCGCTGCCGCGGATGCGGGTATTGATGGTCGCGGAGGAGATCGCCTTGGTCGCCACCTCTGCCAGAGAACGGTTCATAATGGTGTTGGAAAAAAAGGTCAGGATCAAAAGGATCACCAGAAACACGATGGCAATGCTTTTGATCAGCTCCCTCTTTCTGGATTTTTCTTTGACTTCCATAGTTATCTGTTCCTTTCCTGGATCAAAATCATTTTTCCTGTATCAGCCCTTGACCGAGCCCTGATGCGCGATGCCCTCCACCAGATAATCCTCACCGTGGAGGAACAGCAGAAGACAGGGGATCATATAAACCGTCGCCACCGCAAACGCCAATCCCACCTCGCCTGCATTGATCTCCGCGAGATAGACGGAGAGCGGCTGCTTTGCCGCGTCGGGCAGCAGCGTAAGCGGCTGCTCCACCATGTTCCAGTAGTCGATGAACACCAGAATAGCGATGGAGTACAGCGCGCTGCGGCATTGGGGCAGGCAGATGTTCTTGAAGATCTGCCACTCACTGGATCCATCCAGCTTTGCCGCTTCGATCAGCGACACCGGAATGCGCCGCATGAATTTCGTTAAAAGAAACACCGAGAAGGGGGCAAACACGCCCGGAAATATGATCGCCCAGCGGGTATTCAGAATGCCCAGCCAGTCGGACACCAGAAAATTCGGCACCAGTGTGACCTGATAGGGCATCAGCATCAATATCACATAGAAGAAGAACAGGAAGGAGCGGACCTTTCCCCGCCAGCGGGTAAAGCCGTAGGCGGTGATGGCGGCAACGCCCACCTGCAAAATAACGATCGGCACTACAAGGATCACACTGTTCCAGAATTTCAGAAGATACTCCGGCGTGGTGAACAGCGTCGCAATGTACTGGGAAAAGCTTACCTTATCGGGAATAAATTTGAGGTTGACCGTTTCTGATACATAGGAATCCCCGTTTCCGGCGGCGCTTTCAAAGATCTCGCCATAGTTGGCGGTGATCTCGCTCTGCGTCATAAAGGAATTTGTAATGGTAAGCACCGTAGGCATCAGAAACAGAAGGGCAAACACCGCGGAGAGAAGCGTCAGCATCCCACGGCCGAAATAGCGTTTCTTTTTCATCCCTCCACATCCTTTCCAAACTTATCCTCCACCCAGAACAGCAGTGCGATCAAAACCACCATGACCATCGCCATCAGCACCGCCGCTGCTGCCATTTTCTGGTAATCATAGCGGGTAAAGGTGTTGTTCATAAAGTGCTGCATCATATAAAGTCCCTCATAGGGGTGGTTGCCCACCAGAAGGTGGATCTCACGAAACACCTTGAAGGAATTGATGATGGACAGGATCGTTACGAACAGCACCGTGGGCGACAGGTAGCGCAGCTTGATCTGGAAAAACTTGTGGACCGGACCCGCGCCCTCCACATCCGCCACCTCAAGAAGCTCATGGGGAATGTTGTTGAGCGCCGCCATGAACAGTATCATGTTGTAGCCAAGGTTTTTCCACAGAAACAGCACGATAATGACCACCAGGCACAGCGGCGAATTGAGCCAGTCCACCGCCGTCCCGCCCAGCGCGGTGACAAGATTGTTCAGCGTTCCATCCTTGTGGAACACCACCTGCCAGATCAGCACCACCGATGCCACCGGAACCATCATGGGACTGAGAAAGAATGTGCGAAACCAGCTTTTCAGCGGGATGCGGCACTCCAAAATCAGCGCCAGCACCAGACTCAGCACCACTGCCAGCGGCACCGCGATCACGGAAAAGAGAGCGGTATTTTTTGCCGCCGTCTGAAAGGCGTAATTGCCCAGCACCGCTTTGAAATTGTCGAGAAAGACGAACTGCGGGTCCAGCGGGCTTTTGATGACGGAGTAGTAGACCACCACCAGAAAGGGCAGGATAAAAAATACTGCCACGCCCGCCACGCTTGGCCCCAGAAAGCACATGCTGCGCAGGGTATCCAGCCTTCTCTCCCGCCGCAGCTCCGGCGCAAGCTTCTGCTTTTTCTTCTGCGCGCCGGATTTCTTTTTATCAGAGATTTTCGTTAACATAGATCTTCACCCTGCTTTGGATCTGATAGGCGGCCTCTTCGGCAGTGAGGTCGCCGTGGAAGTAGCGCAGCGCCGCGCCGCGCACGATGGAATAGATCTCCTCATCGTAGGTATACACCGTATCAATGGAGCGGTATAGCTCCATGATGTGGTCATACTGCTCCTGCGTTGTGGCGTACAGCTCCATAAATGAGCCGTCGCCCCAGCCGATGCCGCCCTGACTCATTTCCATTGGCTCGCCATTCTCGTCCAGCATCGGCTGCCCGTTTTCGTCCAGATAGTACATAGGCGTCATGTACTGCTCTGCCATGCGCTCAAAGTCCTGCTTATTCACCGGGAAGCCCCAGCCATTAAAATAAAAGTAGTCTTCATTGCCGCTGCTCTGGGGCATGACCAGCTCCCGCATGAACGACCACGCGGCAGCCTTGTCCCTGCAGGTCGTGGACATCGCCAGTCCGTTATCGATCACAAAGGAGCTGCCTACGCCGCCGTCCTCACGGGGATAACCCACATAGGTCATTTCTCCGCCAAACAGGAACTCCTGGATCTGAATATACTGGAAATCATAGATCGTTTCCATCATCAGCATCTGCTTGCCGGAGGAGATGCGTTCCATCTCATCCCCGTACTCATACCAATCAACGCTGTTCCAGTCGAACTCCAGCGGGAAGCTGTTGCAAAACTCCAGCAGTGCGATAAATTCCGGACTATGGAAGCTGCATTCGCCGCTTTTCCAGTCCACAAAATTTTCCATTTGCATCGCCATCACGCTGCTGAGCATACTTTCCTTGGTATCTCCGTCACCGAAGATCGTGCAGCCCTCGGGCATGGCCGCCAGCGCGGCACGCAGCTCCGCCAGTGTCCAGCTCATGTCGTCGCCAACCACGCTGCTGGCACCCGCCACCGTGCGGATGGTGAAGCTGTTGAAGAGCTGATAAAGCTTTCCGTCCTGCTCCGATGCCTGCAGCACCTCCTGCATGACACCGTCCCGTCCGCCCAGTTCCTTGTCATTTTCAATGTACTGCCAGAGGTCCTCCAGAAGTCCCTTTCCGCCGTACTGGTGGACGGGAAGTCCGCTGGTGTCCAGAATATCCGGCACCCTGCCCGCGATGATCTCTGTATTGAGCTTGGTGAGTCCGGCGTTATAATCGTCCTGCGTGTTGAATTCCGAGTAGTCACGGATCTCGATGCGGCATTCGGTCTGGGATTTGTTGAACTCAATGATCCGCTCACGCATCTGGTAGTCCAGATACATGGTGGCGTAGGTCAGGATCGTCCGGTCTGCCAGAACGGACGCGTCATGCTCGGTCAGGAGCGCCACTTCCACCTCCATGCCGTTTTCGCCCCAGCGCTGCATCATTGCCGCGATGCGTCCGTCGGGAAGCAGCGTGAAGAAATTCAGATTTCCCCGGTTGATATCCGCGCTGCTCCAGGTGAGGATCTTCTCCCCCTCCCTGGTTTCGGCATTGTAGCCGTAAAGCGAGTCGCCGTTATCATATAAGAACAGGTACTCCCCGCCGGCGGCATAGACCCGTCCCGCGTTGACCGGCATGGGGTATTCCTCTCCCCAGGTCTTCTTCTCCATATCTATCGTACGAAGCACATACCCGCCGGTGCCGTTCAGCGCGTCATAAACGTAGCTGTTCAAGGCTACTGAGCCGTTGCCCAGCAGGATCATCTGACCCCAGAGATCGCTTTCCTTGATCTCAAACAGGCGGTTCAGCTCACGGTCCAGCACGATGATCTTGGTTTCGTATCCGCCGTTCTCGGTGTATACCTCCGCGAACACGAAGAAATTTCCGTCGTTGTCCATGACCGTGCTGCCAACATAGCCGCCCTGCTCACCGAAGCCCAGCTTTTCCTCAAGGCTGCCGGTCTCCACCCGGGCAAGCTCACTGCCCGTGCTGTCGAGCTGGCGGCGGATCTGGCTGCGGCGGTTTTCGAGCATTTCATAATTCCAGAGAAAATCATTCTGGGGATCGAAATCCTCCGGCACCGCGAAAATGTACTCCTCCAGCGTTTCCGTTACCCAGAGCGTTCCGTCCGCTCCCGCGGTAATGCCCTCTATGTAGAAATAACACTCGCGGTCCACGGCGTTTCCGGTCGTGCCGGAGGGCTCATAGTTTTCCAGCTCCTCAAGCGCGCCGCCCTCCACGGGCATCCGGAAGATCGAGGTGTAGTACTCGAAATTGGTATAGGTGTCCCCGGTGTAGGGATCTGTCATCTCCACTTCCCGGCTCGCTTCCGCAAGAACATAGAAATATTCTCCGTCGCAGCAGCCGGAATTGATGTACTCGATCCCGGAGTCTCCCATATCAAACGTCAGGAATTCCGGGATGTACACTGTGCCTGTCAGCCCATCCTCCTGACGCGAAGCGCCGCACGCGGTAAGTGCCACCGGCAGCAGAACTGCCAGCACTGCCGCCATCCATCGTTTTGCCATTTGTTTCATGGTGCTTTTATCGCCGCCTCCCTGTAGCTGTTCTATCCCGGATCATATTCTTTCTTTGAAAATACTTTCCTATTGATAAGACGATTTGGATTCCCAAATCGTTCCATTGCATCTACAAATTTTAATCGTAAAATTTGTTACCATCTTCTCATTTCGGTTACAATATATGTTACACTTATTAAAATTTGATTAAGACCGCCGGTGCGTCTTTTTCACTGCAAAATTTTTTAAAAAACACGAAATTTCCTATTGACTTTATCAGAAAACAGCGCTATAATAACATTCGCTGTCAAACAGAATATATTTGGAGATGTCGCGTAGCTGGTCGAGCGCGCACGATTGGAAATCGTGTATACCCCAAAAGGGTATCGAGAGTTCGAATCTCTCCATCTCCGCCATCTAAAGACACCATTGAAATCTGAACCCTCAAGTTCAGA
>JAZOBV010000018.1:0-31172 GCA_045596145.1 Candidatus Pelethomonas sp. | reverse complement strand
GTGCTGAGCTGGACCAAGATCAGCGGCGCGGGCAGCTACGAGATCTATGTATCCACTACGAATAAGGCTGGTTCGTACAGCAAGCTGGCAACAGTGACGACAAACAGCTATACGCACAGCGGCGCGGCTGCGGGCACGACTTATTACTACCGGGTGAGAGCTATGGTCAATGGTACAGCCGGAACGTTCAGCGCGTACCAGTCGATCAAGTGCATTTCGGTGATACCAACACTGAGTGTATTCCAGCTCGGCAGTGGCAAGCTGGTGCTGAGCTGGACCAAGATCAGTGGCGCGGACAGCTATGAGATCTATGTATCCACTACGAATAAGGCTGGTTCGTACAGCAAGCTGGCAACAGTGACGACAAACAGCTATACGCACAGCGGCGCGGCTGAAGGCACGACTTATTATTACCGTGTCCGCGCGGTGGTGAACGGTGTAACCGGAAAATTCAGCGATTTTGTGTGTATCACAGCGGAATAAAATACCCGATTTAGAGAGCAGGCTCCTGGCGCATCCGCGTCAGGAGCCTGATTTTTTGAATAATTTGCAATTTGCAGTTTTTTGTATTGATACTCCATGTTTTTTTTGCTATACTATATTGGATATATTGTATATTTTCATTGTATCCAGTGATGTGGATTGTTTTGCGCGGGGTGTGATTTAAGGAGAACGGAATGGGTGCGGTTACTTCCGAGAAATTTGATTATTTGATCGTGGGAGCGGGTCTGTACGGTGCAGTGTTTGCTCGTGAAGCCACCGATCATGGAAAAAGATGCCTTGTGATCGATAAGAGGGGGCATGTCGCAGGGAACGCGTATACCGAGTCTGTTGCAGGCATTCAAGTCCACCGCTACGGTGCCCATATTTTTCATACAAATGATAAAACCGTGTGGGATTATGTATCCAGATTTGCTGAGTTTAACCGGTATACAAACAGCCCGCTTGCCAATTACCGCGGGGAGGTCTATAACCTTCCGTTCAATATGAATACGTTTCATCAGATGTGGGGGGTCACGACTCCACAGCAGGCAGAAGAGAAGATTCGGTCACAGCGTGAGGCTGCCGGGATCGGTGAACCCGGCAATCTGGAGGAGCAGGCTATCCGTCTGGTTGGTGTAGATATTTATGAAAAGCTGGTCAAGGGGTACACTGAAAAGCAGTGGGGACGACCCTGCAGAGAGCTTCCCGCATTCATCATTCGCCGCCTGCCCGTCCGCTTTACCTACGACAATAATTACTTTAATGCCCGCTATCAGGGAATCCCAATCGGCGGTTACACAAAGCTGGTGGAAAACCTGCTCTCCGGTATCGAGGTCCGGCTGAACACAAATTACCTGGATGATCGGGAATACTTCCGGCATATCGCGAAAAAGATCATCTATACCGGTCCCATTGATGAATATTTTGATTATTCCCTCGGTGCATTGGAGTACCGCAGCCTGCGGTTTGAGTCAGAGATCCTGAGTATGGAAAATTATCAGGGAAATGCTGTCATTAATTATACGGACGGGGATACGCCTTATACCCGGATCATCGAGCATAAGCACTTTGAATTTGGGGAGCAGCCGAAGACCGTTATTACCCGGGAATATAGTGCGGAATGGTCCCAGGGAGAAGAACCGTACTATCCCATTAACAATGAAAAGAATAATGAGTTGTACAAGGCGTACCGAAAGCTTGCTGAAAATGAGCCGGATATCATCTTCGGCGGCCGGCTGGGAGAATACCGGTATTATGATATGGATGCCGTCATCGGCGCGGCGTTGGAACTGGCAGGAAGGGAGTTTATTAATGAATGATATCAAGCTTCTGGTCTGCTGTCATCGGTACGCAAAAATTCTTGACCATGAACTGCTTGTCCCAATCCAGGTTGGTACTGCGCTGGCTTCGGACCTTTTTGAGGGATACCTTCATGATAACGAAGGTGAAAATATTTCCGAAAAAAATAAGCGGTACTGCGAACTGACCGCACTGTACTGGGCGTGGAAGAACCTTTCAGCTGATTATTACGGTTTGTTTCACTATCGTCGGTATCTCTACCCGGATACTGCAGCAAGGCTGCCCTACCGCGTCGCGGATAACACGGATCTTCAACTTTCCGAACAGTTGGGGTATGCTGACTTTTCCCGCCTGATTGGGGAATATGATCTTATACTACCGCTGCGGGAAAATATGTATGTTTCCGTGCGTGAGCATTACGCTGACGCGCCGTTCCACCACGAAAAGGATCTCCGCCTCATTGAAGAGATCGTTTCCCACCGCCATCCGGAAATGGTTCCCGCCATGGAGGAATACCTCTCCGGCACGGAGCATTACTTTGGAAACATCTGCATCATGGAGCGAGGGCTGTTCCATGATTACTGCTCATGGCTGTTCCCAATCTTGGAGGAATTTGACCGAAAGGCGGATACTGCAGGATATTCCGCACAGGAGTTGCGCGTAGACGGCTATCTGGCGGAACGATTGTTGGGGATCTACGCAACCTATATCCGTTCGGATAAGCGCGTTTTGGAGCTGCCGAGACTTCATTTGATGCCGGAGCAATCACTTGCTTCAAAAATTTTTCTGCGCGTATTTCCGCCATCGTCTTACCGCAGACATGTACTGAAAAAAATCTACCGTGCGATAAAACGCTCCTAGGAGGTAAATTATGGATATGACACAACAGCTTGAGTCGATCAAGCAGATTCTGGAAAATCAGCAGGCAAATCTTTCTGATATCGCCACGCATACCGCCACTTATGGCGCATCACCCTGGGGAGATGCGCAGTTCGATGATGCGAACTGTGACGAGGAAAAGCTCTGTACCGGCAGCTACTTTGAGCGCATCGCAGATATCGTAAATGCCCGCCGCGCTGCGAAAAATAAGATGATCAAGGTATATGAGCGTGACCGCTATACGTTCAAACAGCTCAAAGATCCCGAGGTCGTATTAACCGAGGAGCAGGAAAAGGAAATCCGAGATTTTTGGAGTCCTTACGAATTTGCATATAAAAATGATATTAATACTCAGCGCTACTACTCGGCCATTTCCGGTCGCTTTGATCCGACTTATATTGGATTTGGTCTTCAGTTTTATTTCCTTAACCGCTACTGGAACCACATTACCGTAGCACTGCTGCGCAATAAGAATTACCTGGATCTGGTCTTTCCTCAGGCAAAGCATCCCCGCACCATTGTGCGCAACATGTGGGCGCGCTACTACACCGAAGACAGAACGCTGATCTCCCAGCAGGAAGCTATCCAGCTTGTTTTGAAGGAATTGAAGAGTCCCGGTGTCGAGCGTCTGATCTTGAAGCCGGATGACGGCGAAGAAGGAAAGGGAATTGTATTTCTGAAAAAGGGCATGAGCGCCAACGATATCAAAGCTGCTTTCGCTGGCATGAAGGAAAAGTTCATTTGTCAGGAAGTGATCCGCAATCATCCGACCCACGCTGCACCTCACCCGGAATCGCTCAATACCCTGCGTATTGCAACGATTTTCTCCAAAAATGAAGTGCGTCTTGTTGGCGTAGTCTGGCGTATGGGTGTTGACAAGGAGGTTGATAACTGGTCCGCCGGCGGCATTGCCTGCGGTGTTTCGGAGGATGGCGTTTGTCATGCCACTGCCGTGGACCACGTCGGAAACCGTGTAACCCATCATCCCAGCGGCTTCAAGTTCGAAGGTCATCGACTGTTCCACTGCAAGGAGGCTGTTGATACAGCAAAGAAGCTCCATGCTGCAATTCCTCAGCTTAGATACATCTCGTGGGATTTTGCAATCAACGAAAACGGCGATCCTGTTATGATCGAAATGAACTGCTGCGGCGGCTGCAATGTTTTGCAGATGAACGGTTTCCCCGCATACATTGATAGAGAAACATTAAAGAGTGTTCTGGATGAGCACCTCCTGCGTCGTTTTCATTATGACCGCGTCAACTGGAATTGGAATTATCAGGAGTACAATGACCATATCGTGATCACCAAGTATGCCGGTCGCTCCGCGCACGTCACGCTCCCCGCAACGCTCCGCTCCAAGCCGGTTACCGGAATCCTTGACACCGTTTTTGCAGGCAAGAAGATCACCGCCATTACTGCACCACAAAGTGTTGCCGATACCTGTGAAGCAAAGCTCGTTGCTATTTCCAAGAAGCTCGGTGCGACGCTTCTAATCAAATAAATTGGAGTAAGAACAAGGTATTGATATGAACGAAACGTTAAAAGGAAAAAAACTTCTGATCCTCGGCGGCAAGCCTGCCGGAACACTGGATATCGTTCGCATTGCGAACCGTCTTGGCATCTATACGATCGTTACTGACAATCTCGCGCCTGAAAACTCCCCCGCAAAGCTAATTGCAAGTGAAGCGTGGGATATTAGCACCGCTGAGGTAGACGCACTGGCAGAGAAGGCGCGCCTGCATGGCGTGGACGGTGTTTTCACCGGTGCCCATGAGTTTAATCTAATGCGCGCCAAGGAGCTGTGCGAGCTTTGCGGTTTTCCGTTTTATGCCAACGATACTCAGTTGCTTCTGAATTTTGACAAGGAGCATTTCAAGAAAAAATGTCGTGAATTCGGGATTTGCGTTCCTGCCAGCTATGAGCTTTCGGAGAACGAAGATGTTCCCGCCATTCAATACCCTGTTATCGTGAAACCCCGGGATGGCAATGGTGGCCGTGGGATCACGGTGTGTCAGAACGGCGATGAACTGCATACTGCGATCCCGTTCGCCTATGAATACTCCACCAGCAAGCAGGCGGTGATCGAGGAGTATGTCACCGGAAGAGAGATCACGGCGGTATACACCATAAAGGACGGAGAGGTGAGCCTGTCCTGCTTCCGTGACCGCTATCCCACGGAGGAGGCGGATCTGATCACGGCGCAGTATGATCTTTCTCTGATCCCTTCCCGATATACGGAGAAGTTCATCAACGGAGATCATCCGAAGTTTGTTCAGCTTCTCAAGCATGTGGGAGCGACGGATGGCTGCGTCTTTTTCCAGGGAATCGCCAATGAGGAGAAGATCACCTTCTTTGAGTGCGGCTACCGTATGAACGCACTGTGTGATTTCCACAATATTGCCCAGCTCAACGGCATCAATTATCTGGAAATGATGATCGTCCATGCGCTTACCGGCAAAATGGCTCCCTATGAGCTGAGTATGGACAATCCTCTGCCCGATTCCTACAGCGGCATCTTCAATATGACCGCGCGTGCTGGTACGATCGCCCGTCAGGAGGGGCTGGAAGCTGTGCGTGCGCTGGAAAACGTCATATCTGCCGATTATCTCCATCTGGTCGGTGATAAAATCGTAAGCAATACCGCTCTGGCGCAGTCAGTTTTTCGGGCACATATTTTCGGAAAAACGAGAGAAGAGCTGGCGGAGGTCATTCATCAGATCCAGAAGCTGGTCGTCATTGAAGATGAGAAGGGCAGCGATATGCTGTTTCGAGCCTTTGATACGGGGCGGTTGTATCAATGATCCCTACAACTGTTTCATCGGATCACATCTTGCCGAAAGTCAGTGTGATTCTGATCACGTATAACCATCGTGACTACATTGAGCAGGCGCTGGAAAGTGTGCTGAAGCAGCAGACGGATTTTCCAATCGAAATTCTGATCGGTGACGATGCGTCCACTGATGGAACGAGCGACATCATCTGCCGATACTGCGAACAGTATCCGGATCTGATCCGGGCGGACATCCGGGCAGAAAATGTGGGGGCAACGCGCAATGCCTACCTGCTTTTACAAAAGGCGCGGGGAGAATACCTCGCCTCACTGGAAGGGGATGACTATTGGACGGATCCCCTCAAGCTGCAAAAGCAGGTGGATCTGCTGGACAGTCATCCCGAGTGGATCGGCTGTACCCATCAGATCGCCTGTGTGGATCAGAATGGAGAGCCTGTATCAAGAGCGCCGCAGTGGCTGTCAAAAAAAGAGATTTTTACGCTGAATGACTTTCAGGGAATCAATCTGCCCGGTCAGGCATCCTCTCTGATGAGAAGAAATATCTTCCGAGATCCGCAGCATGACTACTCCATCCTGATTACGGCCGATCCTATGGTGTCCGACCGCACAGCTGCACTCATTTTCCTTCTTCAAGGAAATTTTTACCGCATGCCGGATGAAATGAGTGCATACCGGCACAACACCTCTGCTGACGGGCAAAATCTCACCGCACGCCTGTTTCGCACGGATGAGCGATTGTGGAAGGACTATCTTCTCACGGTCGCTATGGAACAGTATTCTGCGGCAGAGTTCCATAGTGAGGTCGATTTCGGCTTCTTCAAGCGAGAGCTTTTTGCCAAGGCAGTCTGCCGCTTTCTGCTGCGAAGATCGGGCGAGGCGGGTAAGATCGCCAAAAAGATTTTTTCTGATCCTGCCGTTGGCTGGCGCGGACTCCTTGCGTTTCCCGGACATTGTGTTAGTTTTTTTCTCCATCGCATTTGAATAAAAGAAAAACAGAGGTATCAACAAATGCTTTATTTGCATATGTCTATTCCCAGCGTCCGCATGATGGACACCTACACCCGAATGATTCGGAGAAATTTCCCTCTGGATGAGCACCGTTTTGTATACATGGATCAGCTGTCAAAGGGTGACCGTAAGCTGCTTGACTACGGAAACTCCGTTGCAATTACCGGAGGCACAAAAGAACGTCTGAAGCAGATCCGCGCTGAAATGGACAAAGCGGACGTCATTATCTGGCATGGTATCATGTTCGGTGCAAAGCGCGCGCTGATCCCTCTTGTTTTTAAGCAGTATATGCGCAAGTCCGTTTGGGTCATGCGCGGCATTGACCTGTATAACTGGCGCAAAGAGGGAAAAGGACTCAAGACCTGGCTTACCAATAAGATCAACTACCTCTGCCGTAAGGGAATGCCCAACGTGGTAACGATCTTCCCGACCGACAGGGAAGTTTATGTCAACCAGTTTGGTGACAAGGCAAAGATATTCTCTCTGCCGTATCCGTTTGCGGAATCTGCTTTTGAGATGATGGAAGAATACCGCGGGACCGGTCCCCGTCCCAACGGAAAAATGTATGTGCAGGTAGCGCACAACGCTTATGCCTTTAATAAGCATCTGGATATTCTGGATCGGATCAAGAAATTCAAGGACGAAAATCTGCGCGTCATCATCCCCCTCAGCTACGGCAACGACTGGTACAATCAGGTCGGCAATTATGTCAAGGATGTTACCTCCAGAGCCATCAGTTATTTTGGCACAAAGGCAACAATTCTCAAACGGCTGATGCCGCCGGATGAATATTCGGATCTGCTGTGCAATGTGGATATCAGCATTTACGGTTCCGCCAGACAGAATGGTCTGGGTAATATTCTTCGCTCTCTGTACATTGGAAATAAGGTCTATCTTTCTAACGAGAATCCGCTTTACCAGTTCTTTATGGAGCAGGGGATCGATGTTTGTGAAACCGAATCGATCCCGGATCAGAGCTACCAGCAGTTCTGCGCTCCCGCAAATCCGGAAAAGGCTATCGACTGGATCCGCCGTACCTACTATCCCGATGCCAGCGCGGTGTACTGGAAGTCCATGTTTGAATACTTCCGGGATGGTAAAATGGAGGAAACCTCCGCTGAGGAGATCGACAGTGAAATTAACGCCATCCTGGAAAGAGATTTTTCGCAGGAACCCATCCAGCACCGTGTGAAGAGCAATTACTTCAATCTCACCCGCTATGTTGAGCATCCCAAGGGTACAAATCTCAAGGAAATGAAGAATGCTGTGATCCTTGGTGTTGACGTTATGGGTATGCGCCTGTTCAGCACTCTGACACAGTCCAACAAGAGCGGCACGAAGTGGTCTATTGACGGCTTTGCGGATTACCGCGTTAAAACACTTGGAAACTATGCCCTTGCCTGCGATATCCTGGGAACTCCGGACAAGATCGAAATCAAGCCCGGAACCCTGTACTTCAATACGCTTTACAACAGTAAGCTGCGTCGTCGCGCTGCGGAGCGCGTGATCAGCGGCGGCGGCACGCTGCAGGGCTATTTCGATAAAAACAGTACTATTTCTGCCAATGTTGCTTTCGGAAAAGGCTGCATGGTGCTCGACGAGTGCACCGTTCTTGAGCGTGCGACCGTTGGGCGTTGCTCCTTCCTGAAATCCTGCTTTATCGACTACGGTGCGCAGATCGGCGACTACTGCACGCTGGAGCGCGGCTGCTGGATCGGCGAAGGTGCATTGATCGAGGATGATGTCATTATCGGTCCCCAGACAAAGATTGCCCCCGGCGTGCGGATCGCCAAGGGGAAGCAGATCCCCGCGTTCAGTGTCATCAATGAGGATGTTTTGTAATTCAATAAATATATAGAGAGACGAGGATAAAACGATGAACACGATTCTGATCAGCGGTGCCAGCGGCTTGTTGGCAAGTGAATTTATCAAGCAGCTTTTTAACTCCGAGCCCAATACTCAGGTTATTGCCCTTTCCAATAGCTGTGACCAGCTGAAGGAGATGTATCAGGATGCGTCCAACTTCTCCTGCTATAGCTGGGACGAGCTGGACGAGCTCCCATTCAAGAAGGTTTCCCTTGTACTCCACTGCGCATTCGCCCGTTCAGAAGCCCACGATGATCTGCTCCGTTCTCTGGAGCTCACCAGTCTGCTCCTGCGCAAGACTGCCCCTCTCAAGATCCCTTTCATCAGCATTTCCTCCCGAGGCGTATACGGACAGAACCCGGACTCCCCCTGGAGCGAGAGCACCGCACTTGCCCCCAACGGCTCATATGCCATGGCAAAGGCAACGCAGGAGCTTCTGGTTCGCCAGGCAGGCGAGATGGAAGGCTTCGCGTATACCAATCTGCGTCTGGCAGGTTTGATCGGTATCGGTATGGATGCCCGCCTGATCGCCAAGCTGGTCAAGAGCGCTGTTGATACCGGAAAGATGAGCTATGTCGGCGGTATGCAGCAGTTTGCGCTTCTTGATATTCGGGATGCCGCTGCCGCGCTTCTTGCCCTGATTCGTGTTCCCGCCGATTCCTGGGAAAAGGTTTACAATCTGGGTCATAACAATATCACCACGTTGGACGAGGTCGTTACCGCCATCAAGCAGATGTCCTTCCAGCAGTATCATCAGCATATCACCGTCCAGAAGCAGAACCGCGAGATCCCCTCTATCGATGGTATGGACTGCGCTCGCTTCTTCAATGCCACCGGCTGGGAACCCCAATATACTCTTATGGATACCGTAACGGAGCTGTTTGACTACTACGGACGTGTCACCGAATAAATACTACAACGCTTCACAGGGAGGGACATATGCATATTGAAAAAAAGCAATTGCAGAAGAATAAATATTGCTGTCAAATAATCTATTCCGCCAGAGCCCGAGATGCTTTGCAGGCATTTTTATCATGCTACAATAACGATGATTACTGTCTATTTATTCCAGGATTTATTGGTTTTTCACCGATTGAGGGAAGCGGCCTTTACGATCCCGTAACAACATTGGGAATCAATCATCGATTTTATCTGATGGACGAGGAATTGAAAGTCAATCTTGAAGATTTGGATCTTCAACTGAAGCAGTGGAAAAAGAAAAAAATTCTGTTGGTTGTACATTATTGGGGGTATGTAGATCCGCAATATGAAGCAATTATCGCATGTGCCAGAGCGAATCAGTGCATAGTGATAGAAGATATGGCTCATGCAGTTTATACCGAATACGTTGATCACAGCTGCGGACACCACGGAGATGTAAGCTTCTATTCTCTTCATAAAATGTTTCCGTTTACTATGGGGGGAATGTTAAAGATTCAAAATCCGGAGTTATTCCACCCCTCACTTGCTAGTGACAACTCAATAACCTTTCCGGTGGAATACGATTTTGTAAGCATATCAAAAAAACGTAAAGAGAATTCCGCATTGTGGGAAGAGTTGCTGGCGCAGCATCCAGATAAATTCAAGATCCTCAGACCAACCAATCAGTATCCGGATAGTACTCCCCAGACCTTCCCTGTTTGTGTCCTTAATGCGGATCGCTATAAACTGTATTCTGAATTAAATAATCGTGGATACGGTGTAATCAGCCTTTATCATACCCTCATATCTCCACTGCAAGATTCCAGATATGAACAGGCTCAGTCGCTGTCGAAAAAAATATTGAATTTCCCTGTACATCAAGATGTATCAGAGCAGCAGATTCGAAATATGTATAGCGAATTACTCTTGTGTTATAGTGAAATCGAGGAGCTAAATTAAGGATATTCTACTAAGATAATCACTTTATCAATTCAACTCGAAAAAAGGAGGAATGAGTGTAATCGCTCATTTGATATAACATGAAGCTTGGAATAATGCAGCCTTATTTTTTTCCTTATATCGGTCATTTCCAGTTGATCCATGCTACCGATCGCTATATTTTCTTTGATACTCCGCAGTATGAGCGTCGTGGGTGGATGAACCGCAACCGAATCATCAACCTCAACGAGGGATCTACTTATATTACGGTTCCTGTTATCAAAGCGCCGCAGCAGACTGCGCTTACAGATATCGTGATCAATAACGACTCCGACTGGAAGGGCAAGATCCTCCTTCAGCTGGAGATCTACAAGAAGCGCGCGCCGCACTACGACAAGGTCGTTGACTTTGTCCGCAGCGTATTGGATAAGGCAGATACATCTCTGGTCGACTTGAATGTGGCCAGTATCGTGGATTCCTGCCAGTACATTGGACTGGATATTAATTGGGATATCTTTTCCAAAATGGATTTGAATGTTCCGGACGACTGTGCACCCGATGAGTGGGCGCTGGAAATCACCAAGGCGTTGCAGGCGGATGAATATATCAATGCTCCGGGTGGCGCAAGCTTCTTTGACCGCACCAAATATGAGGCTGCCGGTATCAAGCTGCAGTTCATTCAACCCGAGATTACGCCTTATGTTCAGCGTATTGGTCGTTTTGAGCCCGGATTGTCCATTATTGATGTGATGATGTACAACTCCCCCGAGGAGATTCGTGAAATGCTGACGCATTACACATTCACTTGATGAGTATTGCTGAAAGATTAAGACGATAGATTTTGGAGGAAACTATGAAAGGAATTATTCTTGCAGGCGGCAGTGGTACCCGTTTGTATCCGCTGACCAAGGCGGTTTCCAAGCAGATCCTGCCTATTTACGACAAACCCATGATCTATTACCCTCTTTCCACGCTGATGCTGGCGGGTATTCAGGATATCCTCATTATCTCCACAGTGCGTGACCTGCCTGCGTTTCAGGAACTGCTGGGGGATGGCAGCCAGTATGGTCTGAACGTTTCCTACGCTGTGCAGGAGAAGCCTAACGGCATTGCCGAGGCGTTCATCATCGGCGAGCGATTCATCGGAAACGACCGTGTGGCGCTGGTACTGGGCGACAACATTTTCTACGCCCGCGGCTTCTCCGATATTCTGAGAAGAGCTGTTAACACCGAGGGCGTTGCTACCGTTTTTGGTTATCCGGTCAACAATCCTCAGGATTTCGGTATCGTGGAGTTCGACAAGGATCATAAGGTCGTGTCCCTCGAAGAAAAGCCTAAGGAACCCAAGTCCAATTTTGCGGTTCCCGGACTTTACTTCTACGATAACGATGTGGTGGAGATTGCCAAGAACGTTCAGCCCTCTGCCCGCGGCGAGAAGGAGATCACCGCCGTCAACAACGAGTATCTTCGTCAGGGTCGCCTGCGTGTGGAGCTGTTTGGCCGTGGTATGGCATGGCTGGACACCGGCACCCATGAAGGACTGCTGGAAGCGGCAAACTTTGTCAACATCATCCAGCACCGTCAGGGTATGTATGTTTCCTGCATTGAAGAGATCGCTTTCCGCAAGGGTTACATCACCAAAGAACAGCTGCTGGCACTGGCAGAGCCCATGCTCAAGACCGAATACGGACAGTACATGCGCCGCGTGGCAGAAGAGGAGATTTAATGATGAAAAACGTTCTTGTTACCGGTGGTGCCGGATTTATCGGCTCCAACTTTGTCCATACGATTCTGAACCGCTGTCCCGAGGTGCATGTGGTCAATCTGGATGCCCTTACCTATGCGGGCAATTTGGAAAACCTCACCGCAGTGCAGGATGATCCCCGCTACACCTTCGTTAAGGGCGATATCCGCGACCGTGCACTGGTAAACGAGCTGTTTGCAAAGTATGACTTCGATACCGTTGTGCACTTCGCTGCCGAGTCCCATGT
This sequence comes from Candidatus Pelethomonas sp., assembly GCA_045596145.1. Classification (GTDB taxonomy): domain Bacteria; phylum Bacillota; class Clostridia; order Oscillospirales; family Oscillospiraceae; genus Pelethomonas. Next base: position 18,995 of record JAZOBV010000018.1, on the reverse strand, counting down.
TGACCGCAGTATCACAGAGCCTGAGATCTTTCTGACCACTAATGTTCTGGGTACTCAGGTTCTGCTGGATGCAGCCAAGAGTGCATGGAAGGTCAATCCTGATGATAAATACTGCCGCGAGTACCGTCCCGGCGTGAAGTACCTGCAGGTTTCCACCGATGAGGTGTACGGCGCACTGGGCAAGACCGGCATGTTTACCGAAACAACTCCCCTCTCTCCCAACAGCCCCTACTCTGCCTCCAAGACCAGTGCGGATCTGATCGTTCGTGCCTACCACGAAACCTACGGAATGCCGGTGAACATCACCCGCTGCTCCAATAACTACGGTCCCTATCAGTTCCCCGAGAAGCTGATCCCTCTGATGATCCATAATTGTCAGGAGAATAAGCCTCTGCCCGTTTACGGAGACGGTATGCAGATCCGTGACTGGCTGCATGTGTCCGACCACTGCACCGCGATCCTGACGGTGCTGGAAAAGGGCGTTATCGGCGAGGTATACAACATCGGCGGCAACAATGAGAAGGCCAATATTGAGATCGTTCGTCTGATCCTCGCGCGCATGGGCAAGGATGAGAGCCTCATCAAGTATGTCAAGGACCGTCCCGGTCACGCCCGCCGCTACGCCATCGACAACACCAAGATCACTACCCAGCTCGGTTGGGCGCCTGCGTACACCTTTGAGCAGGGAATCGCGGAAACCATCGAGTGGTATCTGAACAATCAGGAGTGGATGGAGCGGGTCACCTCTGGTGCTTACACCAGCTACTATGAGAAGATGTACCGCCAGTAAAAAGTGAGGCGATCGATTTGGATAAGATCAATGTAACCCGTTCTTCCATGCCCTCTTTTGAGGAATATGTGGAGGAGATCCGGGAATTGTGGGACAGCCGCTGGCTGACCAATGACGGTGTCAAGCATCAGCAGCTTGCCGACCGGCTTTCGCAGTATTTTCAAGTCAATGAGGTGAATCTTTTCTCCAATGGACACCAGGCGTTGGAGGCTGTATTCTCCCTGTTTCCGGCTGGGTCAGAAGTGATAACGACACCGTTTACCTTTGCTTCTACGACGCTTGCCATCGTGCGTAGCGGTTTGGTTCCTGTCTTCTGTGACATTGAGCCTTTGTTTTATACGATCGATGTCAGCAAGATCGAAGCCTTGATCACGGAGAAGACGGTTGCCATCGCGCCTGTCCATGTTTACGGTAATCTGTGTGACTGGAGACGAATTGAGAAGATCGCTGACAAGCACCACCTCAAGGTGATTTATGACGCTGCCCATGCGTTTGGCGTGTATGACGGCGAGCGCAGTGCAGGAAGTCTTGGAGATGTCTCAATGTTCAGCTTTCATGCCACTAAGGTATTCCATACGATTGAAGGCGGATGCCTGGCATATGCTGATACATCCCTTACGCCGAAGCTTACGGCGTGGCGTAAGTTTGGAATGTACGATGGCGAAAGCAGTGAGATCCTCGGCACCAACGCAAAGATGACAGAGTTTTCCGCTGCTATGGGACTTTGCAATCTGCGCCATCTGGACGAGCAGATCGCGCTGCGCAAAAAGGCTGTTGAACGCTACCGTGAGCGACTTTCCGGCAAGAACGGACTTGTTCTCTGTCCTGAACAGCAGGGGGTCAGTTCCAATTACGCTTATATGCCCCTGCAGATCCTGCCTGAAGCTTTTGGAAAGGATCGTGATACGGTTTTGGAGCAGCTGAAGGAAATCAATATTTTTGCCAGAAAGTACTTCTTCCCACTTACCTCCCAGTTCCCCATTTGCGCGCATCTGCAAATCAACGAAACCCCGATCGCCCGTCAGGTTTCCGAGCAGATCCTGTGTCTGCCGCTCTTTGCCGGTCTTACCAATGAAGAGATCGACCTGATCTGCGACCGTATACTGGCGTAAACGACAGGAGAAAACTTGTGTTAAAAAAACTGAAGCGCCACCAGTTCCTTTTTGAGGAACTGGTTAAGCGCGATTTCAAAAAAAAATATAAGCGTACCGTGCTGGGGATGGCGTGGAGTGTGCTCTCTCCGCTGCTGACGCTGCTTGTTATGCGGGTGGTGTTTACCCAGTTTTTCGGGCGCACAATGGAACACTATACAACCTATTTGTTCTGCGGGAATCTGATTTTCGCATATTTTAGCGAATCGACCACGCAGGGAATGACCTCGCTGCTGGGAAATTCCCGCATATTCACCAAAGTCAACGTGCCAAAATATCTGTTTTTGTTCTCTAAAAACGTGCAGACGCTGTTAAATTTTGGTTTGACGCTTGGTGTATTTGTTCTTTTCTGCATTTTGGATCAGATCACCTTTACATGGCGCTGGATCCTTCTTCTCGTCCCCATCCTCTGTCTGATGCTCTTTAATATCGGCATGGGACTGATCTTATCGGCGCTGTTTGTCTTTTTCCGCGACATCCAATATCTCTGGTCTGTCCTCAATCGACTGCTGATGTATATGTCCGCAATTTTTTACACGGTTGACCGCTACAGCGATGTGATGCAGCAGATGTTTCTTCTCAACCCGCTGTATGTATTTATCACCTATTTCCGCACGATCGTCATTGACACCGCAGTTCCTTCTCTTGCGCTCCATCTTCTGTGCATCGTTTATACTGCGCTTGCGCTTGGTGTCGGCTGCTGGATGTATAAAAAGTACAATACCAGATTCCTGTATTATGTGTAACGGAGGATCTAATGAGTATTATCGAAGTCAATAATGTTTCCGTCCGTTATGCTACCGGAGATTTCAGAGAGATCGGTCTGAAGGAATACGTGCTGAGGAGGATCAAACGAAACTATCATGTTGAAGAATTCTGGGCAGATAAGGATATCTCCTTCACATTGGAGAAGGGCGATATGCTCGGTATCATCGGCACAAACGGCGCGGGAAAATCCACCCTGCTGAAGGTGATTACCGGCATTATGGAGCCGACCAAAGGCAATGTGGTTCGAAACGGTTCGATCGCAGCATTGCTGGAGCTTGGGTCCGGCTTCGATGGAGATCTTACCGTCAAGGAAAACACCTATCTGCGCGGCGCCATGCTGGGGTATACCCGCCAGTTCATGGATGATGCCTACGACAGCATCATTGATTTTGCTCAATTGCGCGATTTTCAGGACCGTCCGTTTAAGCATCTGTCCACCGGCATGAGATCCCGTCTGGCATTTTCCATCGCTTCACAGCTTCGTCCCGATGTTCTGATTCTGGACGAGGTACTTGCTGTGGGTGATGGTGCTTTTCGCAGAAAAAGTGAAGTGAAAATGAAAGAAATCATCAACAGCGGCGCAACGACCATTCTGGTGTCACACTCGATTGCGCAGATTCGCGCGCTCTGCAATAAGGTTCTTTGGCTGGATAAGGGACGGCAGATCGAATTTGGAGAGGATGTCCAGGGGATCTGTGACAGATATCAGAATCATTTGAAGGAATTGCTGCCCCCTCAGTCGAATGCCTTGAAAAAAATACGCATAAAGGTATTCAATGGCAAACCGGTTTTGAGTTGGGACAATATCCCTGACGCAAGCTATAAGATTTATATGTCCACGACCAACAAAGCCAATTCTTACCGCTTAATTGACACTGTTGGGACGAATAGCTATACACACAGCGCGGCGATTGCCGGAAAGCAGTACTATTACCGAGTTCGTCCGATCATTGACGGTGCCGCGGGAAAGTTCAGTGAGATCGCAGCTGCAACCTGTCCAACAATGACACCCACCCTAAGCGCTGCATTGAACGACCGGGGGCAGCCCTGTCTGAGCTGGAGCACAGTAACCGGTGCAGGCAGCTATGAGGTTTGCTTTTCAACCACCAATAAGTCGGGTTCTTATCGTCGCGCTGCGATCGTGACCGATAATAGCTACACTCACATTGCAGCTGCCGCAGATACGACATACTACTACCGTGTACGTGTGCTTGGTGATTCCCCATCGAAATGGTTCAGCAATATGGTAACCGTTACCTGCAAAGCAAAACCGGTTGCTGCTGCCCCCTCTCCCCGCAAAGGGAAAAAGAAGAAGAAACGTTGAAGCAATGCTGTTCGGTTAAGAAAAAACTGCGACAGATATCTGACATTTTTGAAAAACTACAAAGCTAAAATTGAACACCATGAAGACATCTAACACCGCTAAGCAAAGCAAATATGAGTGTGAAAGAGTGATCTAACATGAACGAAAAAAATTATAAGGATTCTCGACTTAAACCGTTAGCTTCGCAGCAGGATCATGTGCTTGACTACTGGGAAAAAGAGAAAAAAACTTGGATGTGTCACCGTTGCGAACGTACTGATTACAGGAGCTATTGATGTCGGATTTTGTCGTAATTGTAGCGAAGAACAGATAAATAAAGCTTTTGCCAATATTAAGGATATCCTGCTCTCTTCTGATCTAACGATTGGGCAACTATATAATAGTTCCGATAGCAGTAACCATGACGATTTATGTCTTGATGCATTGGTCACTTCGCTTAAGAAAGCTGGCTTTGACTTTATGACAACTCCCAGACATACTGAAAATAATGTTGAGCAATTAGTATGTCAGGGACTGGATAAACATGGAGTTGCAGGATTTAGCGTTGATAATCACTGCGCACTCATCGATGTTCACAATGTCAAATTAGGATTGATTCAGTATGTTGAGGAATCCGAGACTTCCCAAAAGGCTGGCGCAATTTATTCGGCAGACAGAGCAAAAAATGATATTAATAACCTAAAGTCTGCGGGTGCGCAATTCGTCATCTGCTTTGTCAGATGGCAATCCAACAGTGATAATCACACTTTGATTGCCACGGAACTTGCAAATGCGGGTGTTAACTACATCGTTGGACATGATACCGAGGGGGCTCGTTGCTTCAAACATATGGAGTGCGCAGACAACAGAGTGATCCCTGTTGGATACTCTTTAGGAAATCTTTTGACGAATAAAACAAGTGCAGACGGCGCTTCACTTGTTCTGAATCTGTGGATAAAAAAGGACAAGTATGGCAATATCAGCATTGAGGATAGCTACCTGCCATGTCTCGTGCACAATAGCAGTGCTCAGCAAAAAACGATTATACCGGCTACCAATAGAATTTGGAAAGATGAGACACTCCGCAAGTCCCTTGCGGATTGCGAGAGATATCTCTCGCACTTAATGATGCATTATATTCCGCGAAGCACATACTTTGATATTCCGCAGGCAATACTTCCAATTAAAACGGATATCCCTTCGTTTGTTCTGCCGGAAGAAACCGCGGTGATTCAACAGATATCCCAAGCGATGAAATTCACAGAGGCTTTCCGGGAAAATTATGGAAACTACCTTTTGAAAACACGACCAAACGGTATCGTGGTGAGAATAGCGATTAACGCGATTCGTAAATTTAAACATATCGATATTGTCGATAAGAATGAGTATGCGGGTTTAATCAAGGATCTCTTGTATACACGATATGTGCTTGGTTTTCTTTTTTATGAATATTTCTGCTATGGATTTGAGCACAAGAGCATTTCGCAACGCTTGGAGTATGTTTCACAGTTAGCCAGCGATGCGTATAATAGACGTCTGAACACCAACAAAGAGGCGCGAAAGTTGTTTGTTGACAAATATGCAACAGCACAAAAATTCAAAAAATACTATAAGCGTGATGTGCTGATGATTTCCGGTGAACAGGATAAAGAGCGCTTGCTTAACTTTGCTCAGCAGCATGATCGCTTCATCCTTAAGCCTACAAACGCTTGTGGAGGCTCGGGTGTACAAATTATTGATAGCAGCGAATATGAGAGCAAGAATGATATGCTTGAGCATGTAATTCCTTTAGCGCCGGTCATGTGTGAAGAATTGATTACCCAGGCAGAATCTATTAATTGCTTTCATTTTGGATCTGTTAACACGGTCAGAGTATTTACCACTATGAGTACAAAGGGAGTTCCAAGAATAGAGCTGTCTTTCATGCGATTTGGAACAGGTTCTTCAGTGGTGGATAACGCCGGTGCAGGAGGTATATTTGCCGTTGTCGATACTTCCTGTGGTACCATAGTCACAGACGGATATGACGAGATCGGTAATCGATATGTTGTTCATCCGGATTCCGGAAAAGCATTTCTGGGATTTAAAATTGAGCAATGGGATGAGCTGAAAGATATGTTGAGTGAAATGGCACTTATGATACCGGATGTTCGTTCAATCGGATGGGACTGTGCCTTGTCACAGGACCGCGGATGGCAGATCGTAGAAGGCAATACGTTGGGGTTGATAAATCTTCTGCAGATAGCTACAGGGCGTGGCATGAAAAAGGAAATTGATGCTCTGTTTGAAATTCAATGAAAATGAATAACAGCAAATGATTCACCACTTTGCTATATCCTTGTAAACAAACTGTTGGTGAATTAGACATTATGACAGGTGTTCAGACAGTTTTTGTTTTGGTATCATAACAAGTTATGGTAACTGGTTTTATATTAGGAAAGTAAAGGTGGGTGTATGAATGAAGTATCTGTATGAGAACATCAATTCACTAGAATATGTACCGTGGAATTATCCGAAATGTGAACGTGAAAATGTTGATTTTTCGAATAAAACCAATTCACGCTATATATTCTCTGAGGGAATGTGGCGTAATCCGGCATCTCAAAACACCGGACGCGCAAAGCTGATTCTTGCCGGAGAATTGCGTTGCCAGAACCGTTTGATTGATGCAAAGAAGATGTCCGGCGAGAACGAGGATTATAATTTTACGAGCAGTTTTCGTCCCCTGAAAGGCGTGCTTTCTTCTGCTGACCTTTCGGTTGGAAATCTGGCTACTGTTGTTCATCCAAATGCACCTTATGCAAATGAAAAGGGCAAAATCGGGGAGCATGATAACCACAACGCACCACCGCAGTACCTCGCTGCATTGCGATTTGCGGGCTTCGATCTTTTGACTACAGCAAACCCACATACGCTCGATACGGGTATGCGCGGAGTTTACAGCACCTGCCAGACTTTGGATCAATTTAACTTTATCCATACCGGAAGCTATACGAATACCGATCTGCCACGCTTTTCGCTGGTTAATGTTAATGGCATTAACGTGGGATTTTTATCTTACACACTCTCCTATCACTTTTCTGCAGCAACACACATTACTCCCCAAGGGATAAACGATGTCTTAAATCTTTATTCTCCGCAGAAGGCCACGGAAGATATTGCTCAGTTGCGCAAAGTCGGTGCAGATTTTATCATCTGTTATATTCATTGGGGAGCAGAGATTGATAAGCAGCACAGCATTGCTCAAGAGCTGGCTGATGCTGGCGCAAATTATCTTATCGGCTTAACTGCCGATGCAGTGCAAAGCTATGATGTGATAACCGCCAGCGATCTTCGCAAGGTACCTGTCATCTACTCTGCGGGAGGTTTTCCGTCCATTGCACCGGATGAAGCTGAGCGAACGGCACTGGTTATTGAGTTGGATCTGGAAAGAAATTCGGATGGTTCGATTCAAGTAACCGATCAATATCTCCCTTGTTATACCCACCAGAGTTTTGCTAATATTGCATTTTCAAGTTTTCCTCTGACAAACAGACGGTATCTTTATGAACGTACAAACCGCGCCGTCCGTGAGATGAAGAAACATGTCTGCGGTGTTGTCGGCGAAAGGATTTCCTGTTCAACCACATTTGATTTACCACCTTCGCAGCGCGTAATGTCCCAAAAATCTCCGGCATATGATTTTCCTTTTGCGACACCGGCTGCGATCCAGAAGGAAATGCTTGCTAACTATCGATTATCAGACGAATTCCGAACAGCTTACGGAAATGAAGTAATCGCCCGCAATCCAAACGGAAAAAGTGTAGCATCAGCGATCGCAGTCATCAAAAAATTTACTCGTCAACCTGCATCACTCGAAAATGATCGCGCGTTGATTGCAGATCTGATTTATACAAAGAATGTGCTTGGCTTCCGCTTTTGGGAGTATTTTGCTTACGGTCTGGGCAATAAGACGATCAAAGAGCGAATCGAATTTATTCCTGAGGACGCTCGCTTTACCTACTATAAAAAACTGAATCCAAACCGCGAGTATACAAGAATTCTGGATGATAAATTCCTTGCGTATAAAGCACTGAAACCCTATTACAAGCGCATGATGATAAAAATCTCCTCTGCTGAGGATCTTGAATCCTTTAGGGAATTTTGCAGCAAAACCGAGCGTTTTATTGTCAAGCCGATTCGCGGATGTGTTGGAGCCGGTATTCAAATCATCAACCTTGCCGATTTTGACAGTGTTGAGGAGCTTTTCGAAAACCTTCTGGAAACATATACAGATACAGAAACAGGCAAGTTCAGCAATCTTGTTTGTGAAGAGCTTATTGTTAATGCCCCCTCCATGAGTGCTATCCACCCGGAATCCGTCAACTCTCTGCGCGTTTTTACCTATTTTGATGATGTCGATGCGCATATTGTATGTGCGTGGCTGAAAGCCGGCAGGGGTGAAGCAGTCGTTGACAATGGTAGCACAGGTGGTATCGTGGCGGCAATTGATATTGACACAGGTATCGTATCCACCCATGCACATGACGAAGCTAACCGAACATTTATTACGCATCCCGATACCGGTTTTGTATTTAAGGATACGCAGATTGAATGCTGGGGCGAAGCCGTCAGCATGGCAAAAGAAGCCGCAAAGCAAATCCCAGAAGTTCGATGCATTGGATGGGATATCGCATTGTCCAAAGATAAAGGCTGGCAGCTTATTGAAGGAAACTCCTGGGGGATGTTTACCGTCCTCCAAATCGCTACTCGTAAGGGAATGCGAAGTGACTTTGAAGCCGCCGTTGAATGGAATCGATATAAATAATGATATCCTGGTTAACACAGTCGGAATTGGGACAGGTCATTGCGACCTTTCTGATCTCCATGCTTCCTGTCATTGAGCTTCGGGGCGGCTTGCCTTACGGTATCGCATTCGGGTTGGATTATCCGGTTGCGCTGGCGGCGGCGGTGCTGGGAAACCTTGCTCCTGTTCCGTTTATCATTGTATTTATCCGCCGTATCTTCGCGTGGATCAGAAGCTTGTTCCCTAAATGCGACGCAGTTATCACAAAACTGGAGAAAAAAGCGCATTTAAAGGGACGTTTAGTGAAAAAGTACAGCGCTTTGGGCTTGTGTATCCTTGTGGCGATCCCTTTGCCGGGGACCGGTGCATGGACGGGGGCACTGATCGCTGCACTGCTGGATATTCGATTGAAAAAGGCGCTTCCGGCGATCGTCCTCGGTGTTCTGATTGCCGCAGTGATCATGACGGTCATCACATACGGTACGCTGTTGGCATTTAGCTGACGGGATGGGTAATAAGGAGAAAGAAATGAACGCAGCGCTAGTGATTATGGCTGCCGGTCTTGGTTCCCGCTATGGCGGAAATAAGCAGATCGATGGCATTGGACCGAATGGAGAGTTCCTTATGGAATACGCCATTCATGATGCGGTAAAAGCGGGGTTTCATAAAGTCGTTTTTATTATTAAGCCCGATATGCAGGAGCTGATTCGGAGAATGTGCGGCGGCTACCTTGACAATATCCGCCTTTCTGACGGCAGCTCTCTGGAGGTTTGCTATGCCTTTCAGGATTTTTCGTCTATTCCGGATTTTTACGAGGTTCCGGCAGAGCGTGTGAAACCCTTTGGTACGGTTCACGCGGTGCTCTGCGCTGAGGAGTTCCTTGCCGAGCCGTTTTGTGTGATCAATGCAGACGACTATTACGGTGCCGAGGCATACCGGGTGATTTACGAGGAATTGAGAAAACTATCGAAAGAGGGACAGGCGGCAATGGTGGCATACCGTCTGAAAAATACTGCCAGTATCCACGGAACGGTTTCCCGTGGTGTCTGCGAGGTGGAGGAAAACGTGCTGCGCGCCGTCCGCGAGACAAAGCGGATCCAACTCTATGCGGATGGCACACTGAAGGATCTGGACAGTGAGATGACACTTGATCCGGAGGTTCCTGTTTCCATGAACTTCTGGGGCTTTATGCCGGGAATCCTCCCGGTTATGCGGGAGTATTTTAATGATTTTCTGCGAAACAAGGTGGGAGAGGATCTGAGGGCGGAATGTCTCCTTCCTGTCATGGTGGATGATCTGATGCAGGCGAAAAAGCTGGCGGTTTCCGTTTTGGATTCGACTGCACGGTGGTTTGGTATGACCTATCAGGAGGACAGACCGTTGGTGTCAGCGGAACTGAAGCGGCTGCATGATGAGGGTGTGTATCCCGCCGATCTGCGAAAAACATATTGATATGAAAACGGGAGTGATGCGGTTGAAGCAGCACTCCCGTTTTGCTGTTGATAATCTGTTGAAACGAGAAGGAAAAACCAATAAAGATCACCGGGTTATCTCAGAATATATAGACAACTTCCGCTTTCTGGGGTATCATAGTATCAGAAAAATACGAACGGAGGACGCTGTTATGTATCAGTTTTGCCGCGAGGATTATGAGCACCGCATGGAGTGGTACCGCGACGCGAGATTTGGCATGTTCATCCACTGGGGACTGTACGCCATCCCCGCCCGGGGTGAGTGGGTGCGCAACAATGAGCGCATGACCAAAGAGGATTACATGACCTATTTCAACGAGTTTGACCCGGTGGATTACGATGTTTCCAAGTGGGTCAAGGCCGCAAAAAACGCGGGAATGAAGTACGTTGTCCTCACCGCTAAGCACCACGACGGTTTTTGCCTGTTTGACAGCAAGTATACTGATTTCAAGTCCACCAAAACCAAGCTGGGACGTGACATCGTGGCGGATTTTGTGTGGGCGGCAAGAGAAGAAGGTCTGAAGGTCGGCTTGTATTACTCACTGTTGGACTGGTATCACGAGGATTATCCCCATTACGGCGATGAAAAGCATCCGATGCGGGACGATCCCGCATACAGCAATGAGAATCGGGACTTTGACCGCTACCTTGACTACATGCACGCACAGGTGAGGGAGCTTTGCACTAATTACGGCAAGCTGGATATCCTCTGGTTCGACTTTGCCTACGGTGATATGCGGGGCGAGAAGTGGCGCGCCTCAGAGCTGGTGGACATGGTGCGCCTGCTGCAGTCCAATGTTATTATCGACAACCGTCTGGAGGTCAGCGGCGAGGGCTACGGCTCCCTTGCGGAGGGAAAGCCCACGCCTTACCACGGCGATTTTGTCAGTCCCGAGCAGATGATCCCGCCGAACGGCATTCAGGATGTAAATGGAAACGACCTCTATTGGGAGGCGTGTGTGACCATGAACAACCATTGGGGCTACTGCGCGAGGGATAAGTTCTACAAGAGTGCGCCCATGCTCATCAAAAAGCTGGTGGAGTGCGTATCCAAGGGCGGCAATATGCTGCTGAATGTTGGGCCCGATGCCCGTGGCAATATTCCCAGGGAATCTATGGAGCGGCTGGAGCGCATCGGCGAGTGGATGCGGGAAAACAGCGCCAGCATCTACGGATGCGGCAAAAGCGCGCTTCCCAAACCCGAATATGGACGCTTTACGGCAAACGGAAACAAGCTTTACGTCCATGTCTATGAAAATTCGATGGGGCCCCTGCCGCTGATCGGGCTGAAAAAAGATGAGATCGCGGCTATCCGCTATCTTGCCACCGGGGCGGAGATCCTGCTCTCCACCAGTTGGGTCCACAGTGATTATCCCGATATTGTATTTGCGGATCTGGGGCTTGATCCCATCCTCCCGGATGAGATCGACACAGTGTTGGAGATCACATTAAAGTAGGAGAACGCCATGAAAACGCTTCTGGTGATGGATGAGCGAAATTACGCTTCGGACATGGAAGAGATCCGCCGCACAGCGGTGCGGGGTATCATTGTTGTGGACGGAAAGCTCCTTTTGATCCAATCCGGGTTCGGTGAGTTGAAATTTCCCGGCGGCGGGCAGGAGCCGGGGGAGAGCGATGAGGAAACGCTGATCCGGGAAACACTGGAGGAGACCGGATATCATGTGATTCCCGCGACGATCCGTCCCTTTGGTGAGGTGGAGGAGAAGCGGCTCAGTACCCATGAGCCGATGATCTGGCATCAGTTCAACCGGTATTACTTCTGCGAAATCGAGGGGACGCAGGAGGCGTGCCGGTATACAGAAGATGAGAAAAAGGTTGGGTTTCGGCAGGTTTGGTACTCACTGGAGGAAGCGATCCATATCAATGGAGAGATGCTCCGCGCAGAGGGCGAACAGCCGTGGAACCGCCGGGAGTACACGGTGCTGAACATGCTCCGGGAGTATTTGAAGCTATAATAAAGGGAGTGCTGCGTTCATCGCGGCACTCCCTTTGAACAGATTATTTGTTTGCCTTATCCTCTGCGATCAGCAGCTTCAGCGCTTCCACGCCAACCTTAATGGCGGCGGAGGTATCTTCACTCATGTTCTGGTCGAGCCCCGCAGCCTCGCGCTCCTGATTCCAGACCACATGGAAGCAGCTTCCGCAACGCACGCCCAGCGCGGCGGCGACAACAAACAGCGCGGCGGATTCCATTTCGCTGGCCTTGACACCCAGACGCTTCCAAGCCTCCCATTTGTTCAGCAGCTCATAGCTGACGGGCATGCGGGCGGGGCTGTGCTGCCCGTAAAAGCTGTCCTTGCACTGCACCACACCGGCATGGCAGGGCTTGCCGAGTTTTTTTGCTGCCGTTACCAGCGCGTTGGCAATGCTGAGGTCGGAAACCGCGGGAAATTCGATGGGGGCATACTCACGGCTGGTTCCCTCAAAGCGGATGGCACCGGTGGCGACGACGATATCACCGGACTGTACCGCAAGGTCGATACCGCCGCAGGTTCCGACACGGATAAAGGTATCCGCGCCGATAGCGGTCAGTTCCTCCATGGCGATGGCGGCGGAGGGGCCGCCGATGCCGGTGGAGCAGACGGAGACTTTTTCGCCCAAAAGGGTACCGGTATAGATCACATATTCCCGGTTCTGGCTGACAAACTGCGCGTCGTCGAATAGCTCGGCGATGGCCTTACACCGCCCCGGATCACCGGGAAGAATGCAGTAGCGACCCACATCGCCGGCGGCACAGTTGATATGGTATTGTTTTTCCATTTGCTGCATAGCTCATTCCTCCAGTTTGCTTCTTCATGATAATAACAGTATACCACAATGCGCTCCGGGACGCAAGGGCGCGGGAACGGTGCGCAGCGCAAGCGCATATACTGGCAAGGAGCAGAGAGAATGCTGCGGGGGAGAGGAAAGGAGGAACGCCTCGTGGAAACGATGGAAACACTGGATCGGCTTGCTGTGGGGCAGCAGGCATCCATCGTCTGTTTGGACGCACCCGGGGAGTTTCGGGCAAGATTGATGGCGCTGGGCTTTGTGCCGGGCGGGAGCGTCCGCGCGGTTCTGGAGAGCCCCTGGGGCGATCCGGTGGCATACGAGGTGTGCGGCGCGGTGATCGCGCTCAGACGCGCGGACGCGCGGCAGGTTGCAGTGACGCGGGTATAGACGGGGAGGAGCCGCCGTAGTTGATCGGCGGCTCCTTTTCGATATTTCGACAGCAGTTGGGTGTTGAAACCGGAAAACCCTTGTGGTATGATATGTAGATAAAGAACAAAAGGAGAAGAACAAAGCAATGATCTATATCCTTGCAGTCGTACTCTGCGTTGCGGCAGATCAGGCGCTGAAGCTGTGGACGGTGGCGAACCTCGACCTGTATGAGTCCGCACCTCTGCTGCCGGGTATCGTGGAGCTGAAATATATCCGGAATACCGGAGGTGGCTTTTCTATCCTTACAGGTCACACCTGGCTGCTTGCCGCGCTGACTGTGGTTCTGATGGCTGCGCTGGCGTATCTCCTGTTCAAAAAAGTTTTTACCCATCCGCTGGCGGTCTGGACGCTGACGCTGATCATCGGCGGTGGTCTCGGAAATCTCATCGACCGGGTGCGTCTTGGCTATGTAGTGGACATGTTCAACCTGCAATTTATGCGCTATCCCGTGTTCAATATCGCGGATATTTTTGTGGTATGCGGCGCGATCGGCTTTGCGGCCTATTACCTGCTGCTCCACGACAGGCTGATAAAAAAAGAAAAAACTAAACCGGAGGAAGCGAGCGATGGCGGAAACGATCAAACTGAAGGCTGATGTTTCCGGCGTGCGGCTGGACAGCTTTCTTGCCGCCCATGTTTCCGGGCTGACCCGCTCCGCCGCCCAGCGGCTGATCGAGGAAGGGCGGGTCAATGTGGACGGAAGATCTGCTGCCAAAAGCTGTAAGCTCTCCGGCGGTGAGGACATCACCGTTACCCTCCCTGAGCCGGAGAGTGTGGATATCACGGCGCAGGATATCGCACTGGATATCGTCTATGAGGACAGCGATGTGATCGTTGTGAACAAGCCCGTGGGGCTGGTGGTGCATCCCGCGCCGGGGCATCCGGACGGTACACTGGTCAACGCCCTGCTCCACCATTGTGGGGATAGTTTGAGCGGGGTCGGCGGTGAAAAGCGCCCCGGTATCGTCCACCGCATTGACCGCGACACCAGCGGACTCATCATCGCCGCCAAAAACGACTTTGCCCATCAGCATCTCGCCGCTCAGTTACAGGATCACAGCCTTGCGCGGACCTATGAGGCGGTGGTGATCGGCAATCTCCGGGAGGACAGCGGTACTATCAACGCTCCCATCGGACGGCATCATACAGACCGAAAGCGCATGGCGGTGACCAGCCACGGCGGCAGAAGCGCCGTCACCCACTGGGAGGTCATCGAGCGGTTTTCCGGCTATACCCATGTGCGGTGCAGGCTGGAGACCGGGCGTACCCATCAGATCCGTGTCCACATGGCGCACATCGGTCATCCCATTTACGGCGACACAGTCTATGGTCAGAAAAAAGCAGCCCCCGGGATGACCGGACAGTGCCTTCATGCGGTAGGGCTGAAGTTTATCCACCCCCGCAGCGAAAAACTGGTGGAGCTTTCCTGTCCGCTGAATGATGAGATCGAGATTTTTCTGAGAAAGCTAAGAAATCAAAAATAAATTTTTATATATTACAAAAGGAGAGATGAGATCATGGTTGCAAATTTTGAAGCAAAACTGAACGAATATGCCCACCTGCTGGTGGAGGTCGGTCTGAATGTCCAGAAGGGTCAGATCCCCCGCATTTCCTCCCCCGTGGAGTGCGCTCCCCTGGCACGGCTCTGCGCCGCCGCCGCGCTGGACTGCGGCGCGAAGGATGTTTTTCTGGAGTGGAATGATGATTTCATCGCCCGCCAGCGCTATCTGAAGGCAGACGATTCTGCTTTTGCACAGTTTCCCAGCCATCTGAAGGCAAAAATGGAGTGGATGGTGGAAAACAGCTGCCCCTCTCTGGCGATCATCGGCTCCGACCCCGAGGCGCTCAAGGGCGTTGACGCTGACCGCATCCAGACCTGGCAGCGTGTCAGCGGCAAGGGCAGCAAGATTTGGCGCGACGCGCTGGATGCAGGCAACTTCCAGTGGACCATTGGTGCCCACCCCACCCGCGCATGGGCGGAGAAGGTCTTCCCCGACAAGAAGGGTGAGGAGGCCATTGACGCTCTGTGGGACGCTATCTTCTCCGTCTGCAGCATCACCGGTGACGGCAAGGGCGTTGAGCGCTGGAAGGAGCATGTGGAAAATACCGCTCGCCGCTCCAAGATCCTCAACGAACTCAATTTCAAGTCCCTGCACTATACCAACAGCAAGGGTACCGATCTGACCATCGAGCTGCCCGAGAATCATGTCTGGGCAGGCGGCTCTGACCGAACCAACACCAATGTTGATTATGTTGCCAATATGCCCACCGAGGAGATCTTTACCGCTCCCCGCTTTGATGGTGTCAATGGCCGCGTGTACTCCTCCCTGCCTCTGGCACTCAACGGCAATCTGGTGAAGGACTTCTACATGGACTTTAAGGACGGTAAAATCGTGGATGTTCACGCCGAGGAGGGTGAGGAGTATCTGCGCAACTCCATCACCATCGACGAGGGCTCCTCCTATCTGGGCGAAGTCGCCCTTGTTCCCTATGATTCTCCCATCAATAACACCGGTATCCTGTTCTACAACACCCTGTTTGATGAGAATGCCTCCTGCCATCTGGCTTACGGCTCCGCTTACCCCAACTGTGTCAAGGGCGGCGAGAAGATGAGCGAGGAGGATCAGAAAAAGGCAGGTCTGAACCAGTCCATGAACCATGTCGACTTCATGGTCGGCACCAGGGATCTCTCCATTGTCGGCACTACCCACGACGGCAGAGAAATTCCCGTGTTTGTGAACGGCAACTTCGCAATTTGATATTGAATCTCAAAAGCACCGCAGCCGCAAGGCTGCGGTGCTCACTCTGTTCAAAAACTATTATTTGAATGAAACATCTTCCCAAATGCACGGGGGAGCTTGTGGGGGCAAAGCCCGCCTCAAATCAGATCGAATGCCTCGCTAAGCCTTGCGCTGCAAGGCGTGCGATAAGCGAAGCGCGAACTTTTGTGGAGCATAGCGACACGAAAGTATCGGCATTTTTGTGCCTGAGAAAATCATGCTCAAACCATTGATAATTCCGATATACACTATAGATGAACTCGATAAAACAAACGGAATACCGCCATGCTTTTCAATTTCACAACAAAAATCGACTGTGTTATACTGTATTACAACGAAAAACTGTCTGTATTTTAGAAAAAACGCACGGGGGGTATTGACGAACTATCATGGTTGGCTTTACAATAAAAAACTTGGAAGTATTCTTGGCGGTGGTGGAAAAAAACAGCTTTTCCCTTGCCGCCAATGAACTGTTTTTATCGCAATCTACGGTGAGTACAGCGATCAGTACGTTGGAGAGCAATCTGGGCGCATCCCTGCTGGTGCGCAACGCGCGGCGCAGGGTGGAGCTGACGGAGGACGGCAAGCTGCTTTATCCGCTGGCAAAACGCATTGTGGAAAGCTGCGACGATCTGCAGTCCATGTTTCAGCGGGGGGAGCGAATGCCGCCGCTGCTGATGGGTGCCTCCAACGTTCCGGCACAGTATATTCTGCCGGAGCTGATGACGGAATTTTTAAATCGCCAGAGTGCAGCGCGGTATGTGCTGGAGCAAGGGGATTCCGAGCAGGTCCATCAGCTTTTGAAAAAGGGGCGGATCCGAATCGGCTTCGTGGGCAGTAAGCAGGACCCGGCGGAGTTTGCCTATACGCTGATCGCCCGTGACCGGCTGGTTTTGGTAACGCAGAACAATGAGCGCTTTGCTGCCATGCAGAACGATGGTGTTCTGGGGCGGGAGCTGCTGGGTGAGCCCATGATCGCCCGCGAGGATGGTTCCGGTACGGAGGATGCCTTTGGGAAATATCTTCGACAGAGCAATTACCCAATGGACGAGCTTCGGGTGATCGCCCGCATGGAAAATCCGGAGGTCATCAAGCAGATGGTCGCCAAGGGTGCGGGTATCGCGGTGCTGTCAAATCTGACGGCGGCAAAAGAGGTCGCTGAGGGTTCTCTGCTGGCGTTTGAGCTGGATCAGAAGGGCTGGGAGCGGGAGATCTACATGATCCTGCGCAAGGACTGCCGCTATTCCGAGCACGAGCAGCAGTTTATCAATTTTGTGAAACGGAGCCATGCTTCGGAAGAGTAAAACCTATGGACAGAGGGGCAGAGCGTGAGAATTTTGAGTGTCACCGCCCAGAAGGCGGACAGTACCGGCAGCGGCGTTTTCTTGACGGAGCTGGTCAAAAGCTTTGATAAGGCGGGGCACGAGCAGGCGGTCATCTGCGGCATGACGTGGGAGGACTCGGTTTGTTTTCCGGAAGGTGTCAGCGTTTTTCCGGTGTTCTATCAGAGCAGGGCGCTGCCTTTTCCGGTGTGCGGAATGTCCGACGAAATGCCCTATGAGAGTACGCGCTACTGTGATCTCACGGACGAGATGACCCGCCGGCTTTATGATGCGTTCCGTGCGGGAGTCACGGAGGCTGTGGAAATGTTTCAGCCCGATGTGATTTTGTGCCACCATCTGTATTTTCTTGCGGCGATGATAAAGGAGCTGTATCCCGAGATTCCGGTTTATGGACAGTGTCACGGCTCCGATTTACGTCAGATCCGCAAAAATCCGTGGCAGCGGGAGCAAATTCGGGACGGTATCAAGCTGCTGGATGGCATCTTTGCTCTGCATGAACGGCAGAGGGAGATGATCTGTGATATCTTCGGGGTTCCGGAGGAGCGTGTCACCGTTATGGGGACCGGATATAACAGCGATATTTTCTTTGTGGACGACAGAAGAGCGCAGAAAAGAGATCCGGAGAAGCTGCGGCTGATCTTTGCCGGAAAGCTCTCGGAGAAAAAGGGCGTTGTCAGTCTGCTGCGAGCTTTGAATGAACTGGAATGTCCGGAGGACTATAAGCTTGCCCTTGCCGGCGGTGCGGGAAATGAGGGAGAGTTTTTGGAGATCCAAAAGCTTGCCCGGTCAGCACCCTGTGAAGTGACCTTTCTCGGGCGGCTGGATCACCATGCGCTGGCGCGGGAGATGAATGAGAGCGACGCACTGGTGCTGCCCTCTTTTTATGAGGGGCTGCCGCTTGTACTTCTGGAGGCGATGGCGTGCTCTCTGCGCGTTCTCTGCACCGATCTGCCGGGGGTTCGGGATTGGCTGGACCAGACTGTTCCGGGACATGGAGTGCTTTTCGTGGAACCGCCCATAATGCGCAATGAAGATGAACCTCTGCGGGAGAGTCTGCCTGCCTTTGAGCGGCGGTTGGCGGAGGCAATCACCGCACTGCGGCAGCAGCCGTTTGCCGATTTGGAAGCGGTGCGGTCAGTGTCGTGGGACGGGCTTTGCAAAAAAATAACGGGACTCTGGAAGATAAAGCATGATCAATTAAAATAGGAAAGAAGCTGCTGCAAAATGATTTGCGGCAGCTTCTTTGGGTTTTCTGAAGTTTACAAATTGGGGTTTGCAGAGTTGTTTTATGGGAATATTCCGCGCCCCGGCGCGTGTCACTTTGCCCTCGGCGGCAAAGTGACCAAAACGCCGCTGAAACCCCTTCGGTTTCAGCCTTCC
>JAZOBV010000017.1:0-6995 GCA_045596145.1 Candidatus Pelethomonas sp. | reverse complement strand
TAACTTCCTGAACAGCCTTTGCGACATCGGGAGTCACGGTGCCGGCCTTGGGAGAGGGCATCAGGCCCTTGGGACCCAGAACCTTACCCAGACGACCGACCAGACCCATCATGTCAGGGCTGGCAACGACAACATCGAAATCGAACCAGTTTTCCTTCTGGATCTTCTCGACCATATCCATCTCGCCGACATAATCAGCACCGGCAGCGCGGGCAGCGTCAGCCTTGTCGCCCTTGGCGAAGACCAGCACGCGGGCGGTCTTACCGGTACCGTGGGGCAGAACGATGGCGCCGCGGACCTGCTGGTCAGCGTGGCGGGAGTCAACACCCAGCTTCACGTGCAGCTCGACAGTCTCGTCGAACTTAGCGGAAGCGTTCTTGCAAATGATGTCAAAAGCCTCAGCAGCCTCGTACAGGTTTGCCTTGTCGAACTGCTTGGCAATAGTCTGATACTTCTTACCTCTAAACATTTCCTATGCCCTCCTTATTCGCCAACGATAACGCCCATGCTGCGTGCAGTACCGGCGATCATGCTCATGGCAGACTCCAGGCTGGCAGCGTTCAGGTCGGGCATCTTGGTCTCAGCGATCTTCTGCACATCAGCCTTGCTGATGGTAGCGACCTTGGTCTTGTTGGGCACACCGGAACCGGACTCGATGTTGCAGTACTTCTTGATGAGGACAGCAGCGGGAGGAGTCTTGGTGATAAAGGTGAAGGAACGGTCGGAGTACACAGTGATGACAACGGGGATGATCATGCCCATGTCGTTCTTAGTGCGCTCATTGAACTCCTTGGTGAAAGCGGCGATGTTAACGCCGTGCTGACCCAGAGCGGGACCAACAGGGGGAGCAGGCGTAGCCTTGCCTGCGGGGATCTGCAGCTTAACGAAGCCAACAACTTTCTGTGCCATAATAAGGCACCTCCTTGATATAATGTGGTGGTGACGGGGCTTGTCCTACTCCGGGACGCCCCTCCCACGGTGCCGCACTGCGGCGATAGTTTCAAAATAAACTTAACCAATGACCTCAACCTGGTCAAGCTCAAGCTCAACAGGGGTCTCGCGACCAAACATGGAAACCACAACGGTAACCTTGTTCTTCTCGGCATCGATCTCCTCGACCGTACCGGTAAAGGATGCCAGAGGTCCATCGGTGATACGCACATTGTCGCCCACATTGTAGAGAACGACGATCTCGTGCTTCTCCATGCCGAGAGCCAGAACCTCATCCTCCGTCAGGGGGATCGGCTTATTGCTGGCTTCACCGACAAAGCCGGTAACACCGCGCACATTGCGGACAAGATGCCAGGTGTCATCGGTCATGACCATCTTGATGAGAACATAGCCGGGGAAAACCTTGCGCTCGACTTCCTTGGCGTTACCCGCCTCGGTGATCTCAGTCACGGTTTCCAGAGGGATCCGGATATCCAGGATCATATCCTCCAGATGACGACCAGCCACAAACTTCTCGATCGTGGTCTTTACGGCATTTTCATAGCCGGAATAGGTATGGATCACATACCAATTTGCGTTATCGGCCATTTTCCTGCCCTCTTACGCGAAGATATTGAGCAGGGTCTTGACGAGCAGACCGGCAACGCCGTCAAAAATCCAGATGCAGGCGCCGATAGCGACCGTACACGCGATCACCGTGATGGTGTTCTTGGTGACCTTCTGGGGAGAGGGCCAAACGACCTTCTTCAGTTCGCTTTTCATTTCACGGAACCAGCGGCCCCGATCCTTTTGAACCTTCTTTTCTTCTGCCATGATGAATTCTCCCTTTCCTTACTTGGTCTCAGTGTGGACCGTGTGCTTTCTGCAGAAGGGGCAGTACTTGTTCATCTCCAGACGATCAGGATCGTTCTTCTTATTCTTGACCGTGTTGTAGTTTCTCTGCTTGCACTCGTTGCATCTCAAAGTGATCTTAACGCGCATTCCTAACGGCACCTCCTTATTCATGTATGCAGGCTCGCTGGCCTGTACTGATTGCCTCCCTGCTGACGAAACGGCGGATTTTTGCGCGCGAAAAGCGAAAAATGCGCACAAAAAGAAAGCCCCATTTCCACAGGTATTTCCTAATGTAGCACATTCTGCACGATAAGTCAATATAAATTTTTTGAAAATCCCACTTTTTTTTAGAGATACTATGATGTATAATATTGGATACGTAATTTTTAACCAGTATACCATCCCTTGCGTCAAAACGCAAGAGCAAGAGACAGATCATAAGGAGAACTTCTTATTATGCGCATCATGGCAATCGACTACGGCGACGCTCACACCGGTATCGCGATTTCCGATCTTACCTGTATGCTTGCAGGCTACACCACCGTCATCAACTCCCGCAAACAGGAGCAGGTGCTGGACGGCATCGCCGCACTGATCGAAGAATACGGCGTCACGGAGCTGGTGCTGGGTTATCCCAAAAACATGGACGGCACATTGGGACCCCGTGCGGAAAAAGCGCAGACTATGAGCGAAGCACTGACCGAGCGCTTCCATCTCCCGGTAAAGCTCTGGGACGAGCGCCGCACCACCATTGACGCCCACAACATTCTTGCCGGTGCGGGACAGAACGCAAAAAAACGCAAAAAAACTGTGGACGCAGTCGCCGCCGCGCTGATTCTTGAAGGATATCTGACCTTCCGCAAAAACGCACAGTAAGGAGTATTTAAATAATGAAGCAATATTTGAAAACAAACGCACCTCTTATCGCTATTCTGGCGCTCTGCGTGGCGGTCAGTCTTGGCGTTATTTTCACCAGAATGGGAGTAGAGAGCAAAAACAAGACCTACGATGTCGTTCTGGACTACAGCGAGCTGGAGCTGCTTGCTGAGCAGAGCGAGCATGATATTTTCTGGTGGCTGGGTGAGTTCAAGAAAATGGGGATCACCCGTGTGGGTCTTCAGGAGGAAAGCCTGTCCTCTCTGATGGAGAATCCCCGCATGGCAGTCACTGCAACTATGATGGACAGTGTGATGCAGGATGCCGGCTGGCGGGACGAATACCCCGCCCAATTCGTTGATATGATTGATCAGCGCGGCTTTGACCGTTTCGACGTTCTGGTGGTAGCCTCCGGCAGCGAGGCGGTCGAATTTATCCGTTCCGCTGTAGAGGCACGTTTCTCCGACTACTATTATTACAGTACCGGCTACGGCGAAGACGCGACCTTGTATCTCATGTTCAACGGAACCGTTCAGGACACGCTGTATATGGCGACCTACTCCTACCTTACCGACGAAGCCAAGGGCTTTACCCAGCGCAAAGACATCAAGTCTTCCCAGCTGATGTATCTCTCTCTCGGTTTCCTGCCCGAGAAGGTCGCGATGATCCAGTCCCTCGGCATGGAGATCATCCCCCGCACTATCTGCTACAATGGGCATAATGACGCAAAATTTGCCCGTTCGGTTCTGGATGAGTACGAAAAGTACGGTATTGAACCGGAGTATATCATTGCCGGCGGCGAAGCCGTTATCGGCTATGACGACAGTGCTCCCATCGCTAAGGATTACATTCTCGAGAATGATATTACCATCGGTCTGATCGAAACGACCACCCAGCGCGAAAACATCATGCAGTCCGGTATCGAGGAGATCGCCAGAGAGTCCGGATACAATACTGTTCGCATTTTTTCCGTCTGGGACTATATCCAGTACCGCTATGCCTACTATGGCTATCAAGGCGCAGAGGAGATCGAAAACACCCTGTTCCGCGCCATTGTTGAGCGAAATGTCCGTGTCATCTACTTCAAGCCTATCAAATTTACGGACAGTCCCTATGCCTATGTGACCGATGCCGCTGTCTATCACGACATGTTTGAAGGTCTGAACGACCGTCTCTCCGAGCACGGTATCTTCATGGGCCGCGCCAGCGTCATGGACGACCTGCAGATTCCCTCTCTCGCCCTTCTGGCACTGGGTCTGGGCGCAGGTCTGGGCGGTGCTCTGCTCCCCTCCACCTTCCTTCCCATGAAGAAAAAATGGACACTGCTGCTTGCCGGAGCGGCTGGCGTGTGCGTCGTCGGCACGTGGGTAATCATGCCCAACACCTTCCGTCTGGTCGCCAGCTTCGCCAGTGCTGTCGTATTTGCCTGCCTTGCCGCCGCTTTCATGCTCTATGCGGCAAAAAGCACCGCCGGAAAGCTCTCCGCTGACGCAAAGCTCACCAGAATCCTCCCCCGCGCATGTGTGATCCTGCTCGTTTCCGTGGCACTCGCTCTGGTTGGTGCCATGATGACCGCCGCTCCCCTCTCCTCCACCGATTATATGCTGGAACTGGGCATTTTCCGCGGTGTTAAGGCGGCACAGCTCGTTCCCCTCGCCTTCTTCTGCGTGATCTTCGTTTCCTATTACGGTATTTTTGAAAAAGAGCGCCGCGGCAACACCTTGAAGATCCGTGATATCGTCTCTGCCCTGCAGTGGACGATCCCTGTGTGGGCTCTGGTTCTTGTCGGTGTGATCGGAATCGTCGGTTATTACTATATCGCCCGCACCGGACATGAATCCTCTGTATCCGTCTCTACCCTTGAGCTGATCCTTCGCAACGTTTTGGAAGAAAATCTTCTTGCCCGCCCCCGCACCAAGGAATTTCTGGTGGCGTTTCCCTGCATTATGCTGGCAGTGTACAGCGCAGTTCGGCGTATGCCCTTCTTCACCGCGGTTTTCGGTCTTGCCGGAACCATCGGTCTGACCAGTATATGCAACACTTTCATGCACATCAGAACCCCCCTGTATCTCGGTTTTGTCCGTACCGGCTACGCCGTGCTGCTGGGTATTCTGATTGGTGCGGTTCTGATCGTTTTCTTTGAACTGCTCTGCCGGGCATGGCATTTTGTCCGAAAAAAATATATGGAAGCGGAGCTGAGAGAATGAAAAACATATTGATATCCGGTTACTACGGATTCAACAACATCGGTGACGAGTCCATTCTACGAACAGTGATCGACAATCTTCGGGAAAAACTCTCTGATATAGATATCACCGTTCTCTCCCAAAATCCGCAGCAGACTGCGGAAAAATATGGCGTTCAAGCAGCACAGCGTATGTCTATCCCCGAAATTTTTCGCGCCCTGCGCCGCTGCGACCTCCTTCTCTCCGGCGGCGGAAGCCTCCTGCAGGATGCCACCTCGGCACACAGCATCCTCTATTATCTCTTTATCATCCGGCTTGCGCAGCTGATGGGCAAAAAGACCTTTATCTACAGTCAGGGCATCGGTCCCATCACCGCACCGCGCAACCGTCGGCTGACGGCACATGTTCTGCGCCGTGCCAGCGGAATCGTTGTGCGCGACAGTAAGAGCCGCGACCTTCTTCTGGAAATCGGTATTCCGGATGCTCTGATCCATGTGACTGCCGACCCTGTCATTCGTGTCAAAAAGGCTGATACAGCGCTGGGTCTTGACATTTTGCAGCGTGAGGGCTGCCCCCGCAAGGACGGCAAGCTCACCATCGGCTGGGCAATAAAATCCCGCCGACCTGACCCGTCTTTCTATGGAGAGATTGAAAAGTGCATCCGCTGGCTGAAGCAGGAATATGATGCCGACAGCGTTCTGATCCCCTTTTTCCACAGCGAGGATCTTTCTGTCTGCGAAACGATCGCAAGCCGGTTGAAGGGACAGGTCGGGATTCTGCGTCAGAAATACCTTTCCGAGGAGACTCTCTCCATTATCGGCTGTATGGATGTATTGGTGGGTGTTCGGCTCCACTCTCTGATCTATTCTGCCGTTATGGGAGTTCCCATGATCGGAATCTCCTACGATCCCAAGGTCGACTCTTTCCTTGCGTCCATCGAGCAGTCCGCTCTGTGCGATACAAAAGAGTTCACCCTGAAGAAATTCCAGACGGCATTTCGTGAAACGCTGCAGCAGCGGGACTCTATTCGCCTCAAGACCGATATCTGCTTAACTCTGCTTATCTCCAAGCTGGACAAAAACGAAGAGTTGATCCGCGAAATTCTCGAAAACAACGAATAAATTGACCTGGGCACGGTTCCATCCGTTGGATACCGTGCCCAGGTTGCATTATTTTCGGGATACGACGCGTCCACTTCGCCGGAAGCTCTGGCATTTGCCGCAGCCTGTGCCACAGCTTAAGCTTCCTCCGCGCCTGTATCGCTTCTTGTAAGGATACTGTACCGCCAATTTTTAGCACCAATTTGAATGGTCTGTAAATAAATTGTAAACACCATTTCCAAGCCCATTTGGTTGACAACCGTAAAACAAAATGCTATCATATATTCAGATCCATAAAACCTTGATTTCACCGGAAAGGAGGTCATCCCTATGTCTGATAAGCCCATCTCCCTCTCCCCCGGCGAGTGGCAGATCATGGAGCACCTTTGGAAGCAGTCGCCCCGCACTCTGATGGAACTGGTCCGCTCCCTTGCGCCGGAGACCGGCTGGAGCAAATCCACCATCGTCACGATGATCGGAAGATTGGAAACCAAGGGGGCATTGCAATACACCGAAGGCACCCGCGCCCGGCTCTATTCCCCCACAGTCAGCCGTGAGCAGGCGGCGATTCAGGAAACAGAAACCCTTCTCCACCGTCTTTACCGTGGCAGTGTCGCCATGATGGTCAACACCATCGCCGATGGTCGGGGACTCACTGAAAAGGATATCGAGGAACTGTCCGCCATCCTGCAGCGCGCAAAGGAGGCATCCCATGAATGAGATCATTCTGACATCATCCGCCCTCATCCTCTTCATCGCCGCGCTGCGCCGCCTGCTGCGGGGCAGGGTCTCCCCCACTCTGCAATACGCGCTGTGGCTTCTGGTCGCCGCCCGCCTTCTGATCCCCGGAACACTCTTTACCGCTCCGGTAACTCTTGTAGGGATCGCAGAGGATATCCATAGCGCCGTGATCGAATCCACCAATGAGGACTCTCCCCCTCCTGCTGCGGAACATTTCTCCCCGATCGAGATCCCCGGTCAGAGCATCACTATCACCGTTACTCCGCTCCCCACGCCGGAGCAGAGCGGAGACATGACCGTTTCTCCC
>JAZOBV010000016.1:0-5684 GCA_045596145.1 Candidatus Pelethomonas sp. | reverse complement strand
TAGGCGGAGCCTTTGGTATTGGCAGCGTAACGCAGTATGTGAGTGCTGTTACGAAGCTTGCTGGCAATGTTTCTACTCTACTTCAAACTGTCGGACATATGCGTACAAATGCGGGCTTCCTCAAAACTGTCTACGAATTCCTGGATATTCCCAATTCCATGTATCAGGGTAGCCTGACCACAGAGAAGCGGGCAGATCGCCAATATGAAGTGGAGTTCCGTGATGTATCATTCAAATATCCCGGCTCCGATCTGTGGGCACTTCGCCATGTAAACATGAAGTTCAAGGTTGGTAAGCGTCTGGCTATCGTGGGTGAGAATGGCTCCGGTAAGACAACCTTTATCAAGCTCCTGTGCCGTCTGTATGATCCAACAGAGGGTGAGATTTTGCTCAACGGCATCAACATCCGCAAATACAAATACGACGACTACATGAATGTATTCTCTATCGTCTTTCAGGACTTCCAGCTGACAGTTCTTCCGTTGGGAGAGAACCTCGCCGCATCTAAAAACTACGACCGCGCACTTGCGGAGGATTGCCTGCGCAAAGCTGGGTTTGGTGAGCGGCTGGATTCACTGGAAAAGGGGCTGGACACCTACATCACCACGGCGCTGGACAAGGAAGGTGTTTCGTTCTCCGGCGGTGAACAGCAGAAAATCGCCATCGCCCGTGCGCTCTACAAGGACTCTCCCTTCATCATTCTCGACGAGCCTACAGCGGCGCCTGACCCCATCGCAGAGGCAGAGATCTACTCCAAGTTCAATGACATTGCAGGCGATAAGACGGCGATCTATATCTCTCACCGCCTGTCCTCCTGCAAGTTCTGCGATGAGATCGCCGTGTTCCACGAAGGCGCCGTCATCCAACAGGGCAGCCATGAAGACCTTGTCGCCGACAGGGATGGAAAATACTACGAGCTCTGGAACGCGCAGGCACAGTACTATACCGACAAAACCGCATAAGCTTTTTTGTAGGAAAACCGCTGCTTTCTGTACCGGAAAGCGGCGGCTTTCTGCTTGCGAATGAAGGAAAAATAGATTATAATAGCGGCGAAAGAAGGTGTGAGCATGTCCTACCGTATCGCGATCTGCGACGACAGTCCGCAGGATGCGCAGTTTGTACAGAGTATTTTGAGCCGCTGGGCATCAGAGCGCGGAGCTGAGCTTCGCGTGGAGCATTTCCCATCGGCGGAGAGCTTTCTCTTTCGCTACGAGGAGGACAAGTCGTGGGACATTCTGCTCCTTGATATTGAAATGGGCGAGATGGACGGTGTGTCCATGGCAAAGCAGGTTCGGCGCGAGAATGAAACGGTGCAGATCGTTTTCATCACCGGCTACTCTGACTACATCGCCGAGGGCTACGAGGTCGCCGCGCTCCACTATCTGATGAAGCCTGTCAAGGAAGAAAAGCTGTGTTCTGTCCTTGACCGTGCGCTGGAGAAGCACAAGCAGAATGAGCGGTGCTTGAATCTGGAGCTGTCCGGCGAGATGGTGCGTCTGCCGTTCTATGAGATCCGTTATCTGGATGTGCGGCAGAACTATGTTACCGTCCATGCCAAGCGGGAGTACACCATCAAGCGCACACTGGGCGAGTTTGAAAAGGAACTGGACGAGCGTTTTTGCCGCGTGGGGCGGGCGATGATCCTAAACCTCAAGTATGTCCAGCGCGTGACCAAGACGGAAGTCCACCTCTCGGATGGTACGGTTCTTCCCCTGCCACGAGGGGCTTATGAGCCGCTGAACCGGGCGATCATTGAGCGTACATAAGGAGAAAACTATGTCTCTTTTTTCAAAACAAATCGACAAGCGCATCGCTGCCTACCAGCGGGAGCTGATCGAGACACATTATAAAGAAGTAGAGAATATGTACCGCCAGATTCGCGGTTGGCGGCACGACTACCGCAACCACATTCAGCTCATGAAGGTGCTGGCGGCTAATGGCGATATGGATGGCATCAAGGTATATCTGGACGAGCTGGACACCGACCTCAATACTGTTGATACCGTGGTCAAGACCGGGAACGCCATGGCGGACGCTATCCTCAACAGCAAAATCTCCCTTGCCCAGTCCCGCGGCATCACCGTGCATTGCGATGCCCACATTCCTGTGCAGCTCAAGACCTCGGAGATCGACCTGTGCTGTATCATCGGCAATCTTTTTGATAATGCCATTGAAGCCAGCCAGAAGCTGCCCTTGGATCAGCGGCTTATCCGTGTCTATATGGATATGAAAAACACCCAGCTCTACATTTCCTTCACCAATTTCACCGCCACAGGCAAGCTCCAGAAGGTTGGCAAGCTCTTTGCCACCTCGAAGGGCGAGGGTCACGGCTTCGGTCTGGTGCGGATTGACGCTATCGTAGACCGTCTGGACGGCTACCTCAGCCGCAACAGTGAGGATGGCGCGTTCACTACGGAAATTCTGATCCCGCAGGTGTAAATTTGCAATTCGTCACCCGATTTTAACGATTCGTCCCCGAAATGACACGGGGACGAATTTTTGTGCTATGATGCAGACACATCAAACGAGAGGTGAAACAGCAATGGAAACCAACAAAAAAGAAACCAAGAAAAAACCAAAGTATTCCATGGGGAGATGCATCAGCTATATGCTCTCGCTGGCATGGAAGCACATGAAAAGTGTCATCGGCGTATCCGTTCTTCTTGCAATCGTATCTGTGGCGCTGAATCTGGTGCAGCTGTATGTTGCGCCCGAGATTCTGGAGCGGGTGGAGCAGCAGGCGTCCATGGGTGAGCTTCTGGGAACCATCGGCGTGTTCTCGGCGGCGATCTTCCTACTGATGACCGAGCGCAGTTACATCAATAATAACACGATGGTCAGCCGCACCTTTGTGCGTATGCAGGTCATTAAGAGCATTGAACGAAAATCCTGCAAAACATCCTACCCCAACCAGAAGGATCCTGCCGTCAGAAAGCTGCTGCAAGGTGCAAATACTGCTACGGGAGGTAATAGTCAGGCAACAGAGCATATCTGGACGACGCTGACCAATCTCTTGACCAATGTGCTGGGTTTCATCATCTATCTGGTGCTGCTCTCCGAGCTGAATCTGATCCTCGCGGCTATCGTTGTGGCAACCACAGTGCTGGGCTTCTTTGTGGGTAAGCATATCCGCGGCTGGGGATGGCGTCACCGAGAGGAGAACAACGGCTACCGCAATAAGATCTGGTATGTCGCCAGCGAGGCGGAGGACCTTGCTTTCGCCAAGGATATCCGCATCTTCGGATTGAAAAACTGGATGGATGAGCTTTATGACGGTACGGCACGGCTGTATGACGATTTTATTGCCAAGCGGGAGAAAATCTACCTCTGGGCAGATCTTCTGGATCTGGTGCTGAGCTTCCTGAGAAACGGCATCGCCTATATCTATCTGATTTCCTACACTTTGCGCAACGGTCTGCCTGCTTCGGATTTCCTGCTCTACTTCGCCGCCATCAGCGGTTTTACGAGCTGGGTGACAGGTATCCTGTCCCAGATGACGCAGCTTCACAAGGAGTGTCTGGATATCAGCACTGTGCTGGAGTACATCGAGTATCCCGAACTGTTCCGCTTTGAGGGCGGTCGTCCTATCCCGGTGTCCGACAGCTATGAGCTGACGCTGGAAAATGTGACCTTCCGCTATCCCGGAACAGAGAAGAACCTCTTTGAGAATCTGAACCTGACCATTCGTCCCGGCGAGAAGCTCGCCATCGTTGGTCTGAACGGCGCGGGTAAAACGACCCTCGTCAAGCTTCTGTGCGGCTTCTATGATCCCACCGAGGGACGGGTGCTCCTCAACGGCATTGACATCCGTGAGTTCAACCGTCAGGAGTATTACGGACTACTCTCCGCTGTGTATCAGGAGTTCTCTCTGATGGATACTACTATCGCAGAGAATATCGCTGTGCAGACGGAGAATATTGACGAGAATCGTGTGCGTGATTGCCTTGACAAAGCGGGACTCATGGACTTCGTGGACTCTCTGCCGCAGGGACTTAACTCTCATGTGGGGCGCGATGTGTATCTGGATGGCATTCTCTTCTCCGGCGGTCAGACCCAGCGTCTTGTTCTGGCACGCGCGCTCTATAAGGATGGTCCCATTCTGGTGCTGGATGAGCCTACTGCCGCCCTTGACCCCATTGCGGAAAACGACATTTACATGAAATACAACGAAATGACGACGGGAAAGACCTCGCTCTTTATCTCGCACCGTCTGGCATCCACCCGCTTCTGCGACAGGATCATTTTCCTTGCCGACGGCAAGATCGCAGAGGAGGGAACGCACAGCGAGCTTCTTACGCTGGATGGCGAGTACGCGAAGCTTTATGAGGTGCAGAGCCGTTACTATCAGGAGGGAGGCGAATCCGATGGAGAATAAGATGACGAAAAAAGAAATGCTGAAGCTGACACTGCGCGCCTTGAAGGATATTGAACACTGTCAGCCGGGAAAATTGCTTGCAACCGTTGCGAGCACTGTGGTATCTGCCCTGTCGCCCTATGTGACCGTGTGGTTCTCTGCCCAACTCATCAACGAGCTGGCAGGCGCGCGCCGCGCCGATGAGCTGTGGCGCTGGGTGGTGCTGACACTGGCTGTAACGGCTGTTATGGGATTTTTGGGGGCTGTGCTGCGCCGCTGGACCGCCGCTATGGATACCAGCTTTGGACATAAAAAAGAGCGGCTGTTTGTAGAGAAGTTTATGACCATGGACTACGAGGATTCCGACAAGCAGCGCACCCGCGACCTGTATGCCCAGATCGAACAAAATGAGAACTGGGGCGGCATGGGAATGTATAAGACGGTAGAATCTTTTGAAAAGTTCATGGGATCTGTTGCCGGTATTCTGGGTGCAATCGTGCTGACAGTCAGCCTGTTTGCCATGCCTGTTCCTGATGGTGCAGGCGCGCTGACCGCGCTGAACAATCCTCTCTTTGTCCTTGCGCTTCTGGCCGTGATGGCGTTGATCCTTTGGCTGACTTCTGTGAGTGCAGTAGCATTTAACCGGAAGTGGGCGGATGCCGCAGAAGCAGCAACCTTTGGAAACCGCCTGTTTTCAGCGTTCTGCAATCTGCCCAACGATCAAAGAAAGCTGCTGGATGTCCGAACCTACGGTCAGTACGAAGTGCTTGAGAATTGGGCAGAGAGCGAAGGTACTTTCCATCCGGGCGGCAGCTTTGATAAGATGTTCAGAAGCTGGGCAAGTAAGCTTGTCTCCATCTCCGAGGGCAGCGTGGCGATCTTCACGGGTTTTGTGTATGTGTTCACCTGCCTGAAGGCACTGGGCGGTGCGTTTGGCATCGGCAGCGTGACCCAGTATGTCAGTGCGGTCACAGCGCTGTCCCAGAATCTCGGCGAACTGCTGACGGTTCTTGCCGAGATCGAGGGCAATGCAGGCTTCTTAAAGACCACATACGAGTTCCTCGATATTCCCAATTCCATGTATCAGGGCAGTCTGACCACCGAGAAGCGTAGTGACCGTCAGTACGATGTGGAGTTTCGAAATGTTTCCTTTAAGTACCCCGGCAGCGAGAAGTATGCCCTCAAGAACGTGAATATGAAGTTCAAGGTGGGCAACCGTCTGGCGGTCGTTGGCGAGAACGGCAGCGGCAAGACCACATTCATCAAGCTTCTCTGCCGTCTGTACGATCCCACCGAGGGCGAGATACTCCTCAACGGCATCGACATCCGC
>JAZOBV010000015.1:0-24561 GCA_045596145.1 Candidatus Pelethomonas sp. | reverse complement strand
CTTGCCCGTAAGATGGTTACCAAGTACGGCAAGAAGGAGCTGTCCATTGTCGGTTCTATCTGCTACATCGTTGGCGGACTGTTCCTGTTTGCTGCACCTCTGGGTATTATTCCCGTCAGCGATGGAAACACCGGTCTGGATCTGATCGTTTACATCGTTGCACAGCTGATCATGGCGCTGGGTATGGGTATCTACTCCACCGTTTCCTGGGCGATGATGGGCGATGCTATCGACTACAACGAGTGGAAGACCGGCAACCGCGAGGAGGGTATCGTGTACTCCCTGCACTCCTTCTTCCGTAAGCTGGCTCAGGGCGTTGGTCCCGCACTGGCTCTGCTCATCATGCAGGGTATGGGTTATGTGAATAACGCAGTTGATGCCAAGACCGGCGCTGAGTTTATTGATGTCAATCTGCTGTCCTGGGACTTTGCCCTTGAACTGCGTGGTCTGGTCGCCATTCTGTACATGGTTGCGGGTATTATGCTGTTCATCGGTCTGGGTCTAGTCTACAATCTGGACAAGAAGACCCTTGCCAAGATGACTGACGAGCTGCAGGCTCGCCACACCGCTGCCAAGTAAGGCAAAAAAATAACCCCATAACCAAAAATTTACAGGAGGCAGACAGACGATGATCTGTCTGCCTCCTTGACCTTTTTCTTGAAATGTATTAAACTAGAGGCAACAATTTAAAGGAGGAAATTATTTTGAGAACTGTAGTGAATTTCAACGCCAAGTGGGCATTCACCAAGATGGCAAACGCCGTCCCCGAAACGCTCCCTATGAACTGGGATTGGGTCAACCTGCCCCACAGCTGGAACGCTATTGACGGTCAGGACGGCGGCAACGACTATTACCGCGGCACCTGCTACTATGCCAAGGCGCTGGATAAGCTGGATCTGCCCGAGGCTGAGCGTTACTATCTGGAACTGCAGGGTGCCAACTCCTCCGCCGATGTTTACCTCAACGGCAAGCACCTTGCCCACCACGACGGCGGTTACTCCACCTGGCGCGTGGAGATCACCGGCGCGCTCCAGCGTGACAATCTCTTTGTTGTGGCGGTTGACAACGCCGCGAACGACAAGGTGTATCCTCAGGTCGCTGACTTTACCTTCTACGGTGGTCTGTACCGCGATGTGAACATCATCTGCGTGAACGATTCCCACTTTGATCTTGACTACTACGGCGCACCCGGTGTAAAGGTCACTCCCATTGTGGAGGACAAGAACGCCAAGGTGGAGATCGAGGCATTTATTACCAACGCAAAGCCCGGCCAGACCATTCGCTATACCATTACCCGCCCCTGCGGCTGCGAGATCGCCAAGACCGAGAGCGCTGACACCAAGGCAGTTCTGGAGATCCAGAATGTCCGCCTGTGGAACGGCCGCAAGGATCCCTACCTGTATCACGCCAAGGTGGAGCTGATCGAGAACGGCGAGGTCATCGACACTGTGACCACCCGCTTCGGCTGCCGTACCTACAAGATCGATCCCGAGCGCGGCTTCATCCTCAATGGTGAGGAGTATCCTCTGCGTGGTGTGAGCCGCCATCAGGACCGCTGGGGCAAGGGCAACGCCCTGAGCCACGAGGATCATATCGAGGATATGGACCTCATCTGCGAGGTGGGCGCTACCACGATCCGTCTGGCTCACTATCAGCACGACCAGTTCTTCTATGATCTGTGCGACGAGCGCGGCATGGTCATCTGGGCTGAGATCCCCTACATCTCCCAGCATATGCCTACCGCCCGCGAGAATACCATTACCCAGATGAAGGAGTTGGTGGCGCAGAACTACAACCATCCTTCCATCGTGGTTTGGGGTCTGTCCAATGAGATCACCATGAAGGGAGACACCGATCCCGACCTGCTGGAGAACCACCGCATCCTCAACGACCTGTGCCATGAGATGGACAAGACCCGCCCCACCACTATGGCAGCCGTTTCTCCCTGCCCCATCGACAGCCCCTACATCCAGATCCCCGATACCGTGAGCTACAACCACTATTTTGGCTGGTACGGCGGCGAGACGGGCATGAACGGTCCCTGGTTCGATAAGTTCCACGCCACCCATCCCAATATCCCCATCGGCTGCTCCGAGTATGGCTGCGAGGCGCTGAACTGGCACACCAGCAAGCCCATGCAGGGCGACTACACCGAGGAGTATCAGGCATACTACCACGAGGAGCTCATCAAGCAGCTCTTTACCCGCAAGTATATGTGGGCGACCCATGTGTGGAACATGTTCGACTTCGGTGCCGATGCCCGTGCCGAGGGCGGCGAGAACGGTCAGAACCACAAGGGTCTTGTCACCTTCGACCGCAAGTACAAGAAGGACTCCTTCTATGCCTACAAGCCATGGCTCAGCGACGAGCCCTTTGTCCACCTGTGCGGCAAGCGCTATGTGAACCGCGTGGAGGATGTTACCAAGGTCACCGTCTACTCCAACCAGCCCACTGTCGAGCTGTTTGCCAATGGCGTTTCCCTTGGCGCGAAGGAAGCTCCCGACCACTTCTTCTACTTCGATGTTCCCAACGTGGGCGAGACCACTCTGGTCGCTGTCAGCGGTGAGCTGAAGGATGAGGGTAAGATCTGCAAGGTCGATACCTTTGACGAGCGCTATCGTCTGAAGGAGAAGAACGCTGTCCTCAACTGGTTCGATATCACCGAGCCCGAGGGATACTTCTCCTTGAACGACAAGATCAGCGATATCCTTGCCACCATGCAGGGCAAGATGCTCTTCGGCGCAATGATGATGAAGGTGATGCCCAAGAAGGGCGAAAAGGTCATGGGCGGCTTTGAGATGAATGACAGCATGATGAGTATGCTGGGCAGCTTTACCGTCCTGCGCCTGACGGGAATGATGAGCATGGCGAATATCAACCTGACCAAGGAAGACCTGCTGGATCTGAACGCCAAGCTCAACAAGATCAAGAAGCCCAACAAATAAGCGTCTTAAAACGACCCTTCCGGTCCGTTGACACAGTAGCCTGAACGGGGGGTCTGCAAAAGCAGCCCCCCTTTTCCTATGATTTTTTCAGGAAGGATGCCTCAACATGAATTATTTTTCCAGTGACCGTCTGGTTCTTCGCAGCGAAAGCGCGAGAGCACTGTACCACGGCTGCAAGGAGCTTCCGGTTTTTGATTACCACAATCATCTGTCCCCCCAACTGCTCTATGAGAACCGCAATTTTAACAATATGGCGGAATTCTGGCTCAGCGGCGACCACTATATCTGGCGCGCCATGCGCCTTGCGGGCGTGGAGGAGCGCTTTATCACCGGCGATGCCGCTCCCGAGGAAAAATTCCTCGCGTGGGTGGGCGTTCTGGACAGTCTTGTGGGCTGCCAGCTCTATGCGTGGACGCAGATGCAGATGTCCTTCCTCTTCGGGGAGGAAGAACCGCTTACCAGCGATAACGCAAAGGAAGTCTATGAGCGCTGCAACGAAAAGCTGAAGGGTGAGGACTTCAAGCCCCGCGCTCTGTTGAAGCGCTTCGGCGTCAACGCCCTGTGCACTACGGACGAGCCCTTTGATTCTCTGGAGTGGCATAAGAAGCTGCGCGGCGAGGAGAAGGAGATCCGCATTCTGCCCGCCTTCCGTCCGGACAAGCTGCTGGCAGCGTCCAAGGATGTGTGGCTGGAGTCTGTCAAGAAGCTGGAAGCGAGCGAGAATATCGAGATCCGCACGTTGGACGACCTGAAGGAAGGTCTCAAGCGCTCGCTGGTGCGCTTTGCGTCCCTCGGCTGCCGCACCGCCGACCACGGCTATCAGGGGCTCAAGTATGTCGATCCCACCGGCGCGGATGAGGCGTTCGTAAATGCCCTCAAAAATGGCATTGCCACCGAGGCGGAGGAGGATAAGATCGCCTCTGAGCTGCTGCGCTGGCTGGGTGAGCAGTACCACCGCATGGACATGGTCATGCAGATGCATATCGGCGCGCTGCGCAACGGCAATACCCGCCGTTACCGCGCCCTTGGCGCGGACTGCGGTGTGGACAGTGTGGACGATCCCATCGGCGTGAGGTGCATTGCGCCTCTGCTGGATAGTCTGGAAAAGCAGGACAAGCTGCCCCGCACCATTCTTTACTGCCTGAACGACAGCGAGTATATGCCTCTTGTCACGCTGGCGGCAAGCTTTGCCGCGCCCGGTGTGCGAAACAAGGTGCAGGTGGGCAGCGCGTGGTGGTTCAATGACCACGAGCGCGGTATGCGCGAGCATCTGACCATTCTGATGGAAAATGGACAGCTTCCCGGCTTCGTAGGTATGCTTACCGATTCGAGAAGCATCGGTACCTTCGTGCGCCATGACTATTTCCGCCGGGTTCTGTGCGACACGGTAGGCGCTCATGTGGAGCGGGGCGAGTTCCCCCTCGCGCAGGCTCAGAAAATCGTAAATGACATCTGCAACCGCAACGCAGTAACATATTTTGGAGGTTGATCGACATGAATGTGAAAAAGAACTGCAAGTACGCTCTGGCAACTGTCACCAGTATGGGCGTGCGCATTACCCCTGTGGAGCGCCAGAGCGTTCATACCAGCCATCTCTTTGAGATGCAGGCCACCAGCGCCGAGAGCAACGTGCTGAACATTGCCGCCTCTCTGGGCGCAGGCGCGAAGGTTCTCACCCGCTTCGTTGAGGACAGTGCCATCGCTTCCTTCATCAAGAGCGAGCTGCGCCGCCGCGGCATCGACTATGAGGGCAAGGATATTCCGCAGGGCGATCCCTGGGGCTATCGTCACCAGTTCAACATCGCTGACAGCGGCTACGGTCTGCGCGGTCCCCGCGTGCTGAACGACCGTGCCGGCGAGGTGGGCAGAACCCTCAGTGCTGACGATTTCGACCTTGACCGTATTTTCGGCGAGGAGGGTGTTGCCATCCTGCACCTGTCCGGTCTGATCGGCGCGCTGTCCCCCGAAACTACCGCCTGCTGCGTCGCCGTTGCCAAGAAGGCGAAGGAGTACGGTACTCTCATTTCCTTCGACCTCAACTACCGCGCTTCCTTCTGGAAGGGCAGAGAGGACGAGCTGCGTAAGAGCTTCAAGGAGATCGCGGATATCTCCGATATCCTCATCGGCAATGAGGAGGACTTCCAGCTTGCTCTGGGCATCGAGGGTCCCGAGGCGGGCGGCAAGGACATTTCTGCCAAGATCGACGGCTTCAAGGGCATGATCGAGCGTGTGCAGGCCGCTTATCCCCATGTCAGCGTGTTTGCCACCACTCTGCGCGAGGTCTTCAACGCCAATGCCCACAACTGGGGCGCTATCATGCTGGCTGACGGCAAGTGGAGCGTGGAGATGCCCCGTGAGATCCAGGTTTTGGACCGCATCGGCGGCGGCGACGGCTTCGTCGGCGGTATGCTCTATGGTATCGCCAAGGGCTGGGAGAGCGAGAAGTGCCTGCAGTTCGGCTGGGCCACCGGTGTTCTGGCAGCAACCATGCTGACCGACTATGCTACCCCCGCTGACGAGGAGCAGGTCTGGAGCATCTACAAGGGCAACGCCCGCGTGAAGAGATAATTGAATTCAAATAAATTGTAAGGGAGACGATCAACATGAAGAAGTCTGATATCGGTCTGGTTGGTCTCGCCGTTATGGGCGAGAATCTGGTTATGAATATGGAGTCCAAGGGCTTCACCGTCAGCGTGTACAACCGCACGGTGGAGAAGGTGGACAATTTTGTGAACGGCCGCGCCAAGGGCAAGAACATTGTCGGTGCGCACAGTCTTGAGGAGCTGGTGAGCCAGCTTGAGAAGCCCCGCAAGGTCATGATGATGGTCAAGGCAGGCGCCGCAGTGGACAGCCTCATTGACCAGCTCATTCCTCTGCTGGAGGAGGGCGACATCATCATTGACGGCGGCAACTCCCATTTCCCCGACACTGCCCGCCGCACCGAGTATGTGGAGAGCAAGGGTATGCTGTATGTCGGCTGCGGCGTTTCCGGCGGCGAGGAGGGCGCTCTGAAGGGTCCCAGCATGATGCCCGGCGGCTCTGTTAAGGCATGGGAGGCAGTTAAGCCCATTTTCCAGGGCATCTGCGCCAAGGTTGAGGATGGTTCCCCCTGCTGCGAGTGGGTCGGCGCAAACGGCGCGGGTCACTTCGTAAAGATGGTTCACAACGGCATTGAGTACGGTGATATGCAGCTGATCTGCGAGGCCTATCAGCTGATGCGTGACCTTCTGGGCATGAGCTGCGACGAGATGCACGAGGTCTTTGCCGAGTGGAACCGCGGCGAGCTGGACAGCTATCTTATTGAGATCACCCGCGACATTCTCGCTTACAAGGATGAGGACGGTTCCCCCATCGTGGAGAAGATCCTCGACACCGCCGGTCAGAAGGGTACCGGTAAGTGGACTGCCATCTCCGCTCTGGACGAGGGTATTTCCCTGACCCTGATCGGCGAGGCTGTCTTCAGCCGCTGCCTGTCCGCCGTCAAGGACGAGCGCGTTGCCGCTTCCAAGGTCCTCTCCGGTCCCGCAACCAAGTTCACCGGCGACAAGAAGGAGATGCTCGAGTGCATCCGTAAGGCACTTCTGGCCTCCAAGATCGTTTCCTACGCACAGGGCTACGCCCTCATGCGTGCCGCTGCCAAGACCTACGGCTGGGATCTCAACTACGGCGACATCGCCCTCATGTGGCGCGGCGGCTGCATTATCCGCAGTGTGTTCCTCGGCGACATCAAGAAGGCGTTTGACAAGAATCCTGAGCTTGCAAACCTCATGCTGGACGACTACTTCAAGGGCAAGCTGGAGGACGCACAGGACGGCTGGCGTCAGGTTTGCGCTCAGGCTATGCTGTGCGGCGTGCCCGTGCCCGCTATGAGTGCTGCCCTGAGCTATTACGACGGCTACCGCTGCGAGCGTCTGCCCGCAAACCTGCTGCAGGCTCAGCGTGACTACTTCGGTGCCCACACCTATGAGCGCATCGACTGCGAGCGCGGCAAGTTCTTCCACACCAACTGGACCGGCGAGGGCGGCAACACCACCTCTCAGGCCTATCAGGCATAAGAATATGAAACAGTTTGACCTGTATCCTCGTGAGGGCAGTAATGCCCTCACGAGTGAGGAAATCAAGGCGGCGGTTCGTGACGCTGTATCTGAATATATCGGCAGCGGCAAGCGCGTTCTGCTGATCGTTCCCGACTATACCCGCTATCACTCCAACGCGGGACTGATCGCAAACACCATCTACCATACCCTTGAGGGCTGTGAGGTGGAGCTTCTGCAGGCGTTGGGTACTCATGTGCCCATGACCGAGTGGGAATGCTCCGATATGTACGGCGACATTCCCTTTGAGAAGTTTATTCCCCACGACTGGCGCAACGATGTGGTGAAGCTGGGCGAGGTGCCTGCTGAATTCGTCTGCGAGATCAGCGAGGGACTGATGAATGAGTCCATCGCTGTTGAGGTCAACCGTCGTGTGGTGGAGGGGGGCTATGATCTTGTCCTCTCCATCGGTCAGGTTGTTCCCCATGAGGTCGTGGGTATGGCAAACCACGCCAAAAACATTTTTGTCGGCGTGGGCGGTAAGAAGATGATCGACGCCTGCCACATCCTCGGTGCGTTTTACGGCATGGAGCGCATGATGGGCAGGGACAAGACCCCCGTCCGTCAGGTGTTCGACTACGCGCTGGAGCATTTTCTCTCTAGCGTGAATATCCACTTCCTGCTCACTGTCTGTACTGCACCCGGCGGCGTGATCACCACCCACGGACTGTTTGTGGGCAAGGATCGCAGCCACTTTGAGAAGGCCTGTGAGCTGGCGCAGAAGACCAATCTTATTCTGGTGGACAAGCCCATGGACCGCGTGGTGGTCTACCTCAACCCCGAGGAGTTTAAGACCACATGGCTGGGAAACAAGAGCGTCTACCGTACCCGCATGGCGATCGCCGACGGCGGTGAGCTGATCGTTCTTGCCCCCGGTGTTGCCCACTTTGGTGAGGATATGGGCATTGATGCCATCATTCGCAAGTACGGCTACTGCGGACGGGAGAAGGTCATCGCCCTGTGTAAGACGGAAGAGGACATGAAGGCAAACATGGGCGCAGCAGCCCATCTGATCCATGGTTCCTCCGATGACCGCTTCTCCATCACCTACTGCACCGAGAAGGTCACGAAGGAAGAGGTGGAGGGCGTGTGCTTTAACTGGGCACCCTATGCCGAGATGGCAAAGCGCTATGACCCCAAGAAGCTGACTGACGGCTGGCATACGGACGATGACGGCAAGCCCTTCTTCTATATCAGCAATCCCGCTCTGGGACTCTGGGCGGATAAGGCTAAATTCTAAGGAGATTTTACCATGAAGCTTCCTTTTCAAATTAATTTAAGCGGCAAGGTCGCCGTTGTCACCGGTGCAGGCGGCGTGCTGTGCAGTGATATGGCGCGCGCCCTCGCCCAGTGCGGCGCCAAGGTCGCGCTGATCGGACGCACGCTGGAGCCTCTGCAGGCTGTGGCGGAGACCATCAAGGCGGAGGGCGGCGTTGCCGCAGCCTATACCGCCAATGTTCTCGACCGCGCTGCATTGGAAGCGGCGGCTGAGAAGATCCACGAAGAGCTCGGCAAGGTGGATATCCTCATCAACGGCGCAGGCGGCAACAATGCCCGTGCCAATACCGATAAGGAGTACTATGAGGCAGGCGATCTGGATGCCGACACCAAGAGCTTCTTTGATCTGGACGAGGACGGTGTGCAGACCGTGTTCAATCTGAACTTCTCCGGTACGCTGATCCCCACTCAGGTGTTTGCACGGGACATGGTGGAAAACGGCGGCAATATCATCAACATTTCCTCCATGAATGCCTATACGCCTCTCACCAAGATCCCCGCCTACTCCGGCGCAAAGGCTGCCATCAACAACTTTACCCAGTGGCTGGCGGTGCATTTCAGCCGCACGGGCATCCGTGTCAACGCCATCGCCCCCGGATTTTTCTCAACCAAGCAGAATGCGGCGCTTCTCTGGAATCCGGACGGTTCTCCCACCGCCCGCACCGGAAAGATCCTTGCCGCTACCCCCATGGGACGCTTCGGTAAGAGCGAGGAGCTGCTGGGCGCGCTGCTCTACCTTGTCAATGACGAGGCGGCGGGCTTTGTCACCGGCGTGGTCATCCCCGTGGACGGTGGTTTCTCCGCTTACTCGGGCGTGTAATACAAAAAACGAAGGACGCTGCCTAAGGCAGCGTCCTTTTTGCGTCCCGAGAACTTAACTCGCGGTTGAGTGGCGTAAAACACGCATCCATTGCGCGTTTTTGGAAAATCCGTTATGATAACCATGCCGGCGATAAAAGAAGAGAATAAGGAGAACTACGATGGAGATCGGAAATCAGATCAAGGCGCTGCGTCAGCGCAAGGGTGCTACGCAGGAACAGCTGGCGCAGCATATCGGCATCACCGCGCAGGCAGTCAGTAAATGGGAAAACGGCGCATCGGTGCCGGATATCAGTATGCTGCCGGAGCTATCCGCCTATTTTGGGGTCAGCATTGACGAGCTGTTTGCCCTGTCGGACAAAAACCGCATGGAGCGCATCCAGAATATGCTATGGAATGTCCGGTTTATGGACTCCAGCGATGTTGAAAACGAAAGAAACTTCCTTCTGGAGAAGGCGCGGCGTGAGCCGGACAGCAGCGAGGCGTACGAGATGCTTGCCCGGCTTGAGCAGCACTTGGCGGAGGGTCACAATGCCCGCGCGGAGGAGTACGCACTGGCGGCGCTGGAGTGTGATCCCCATTCCGGCTATGCGTATACATCCCTGATGTACGCCATGGGCGGAAAGCACATTGATCCGCGGCACAATGTCCACAATGCACTGATCTCTCATTACAAGGCGTACATTTCAAAGGATCCAACGGCTGTAGAGGTGTACCCGCACCTGATCGCCCAGCTTCTGGACGATAACCGTCTGGACGAAGCAGAGCATTACTGTGACATGATGGAACAGTGTGAAAGAAAAAACTTCAGTGAGTATTATCCCACCATTCTTCGCATCCGAATCGCCCTAGCGCGGCGGGATGCGGATACTGCCCGCAGAATGTGGGAGCAGTTAGAGAGAGAATATCCCGATAACTGGAGCATTCAGCATGATATCGGTGATTTTTGCATGCTGGCGGGGAAGTACGCCGCCGCCAGAGAGCATTACAGAAGCGCCATCGGTCTGATGGCAGTACCCCGCTATACTGATCCCATCGACTCTCTGGCAAAGGTTTGCGAGATGGATGGTGATATCTCCGGTGCAATCGAAGCTAGACGGCTTGAACTGGAGGTGCTGACAAAGGAATGGGGCGATACTACCGGTGAAGGTGTGGACAGTGTAAAGCGGGAAATCGCGCGGCTGGAAAAGCTGCGGGAGATGTGAAATGATTACGATACGGGATATTGACGACAAAAACTGGCGCTTGGATCTGAAGGTTTCTCCGTCGCAGAGGCGGTATGTTGCCAGTGATGTAATCATCATGGCGAGAGCGTATGCCTATCGCAATTTTCGCAGCCGTGCCTTTTTTGTTTATGACGATGAGCTTGCCGTCGGAATGGGGTTATACTATGATAATCCGGAATGCAGCTCCTATGATATCAGTCAGTTTTTTATTGATGAGCGCTATCAGCATCGCGGATATGGCAGGAGAGCTATGGAGCTGGTGCTGGATACCCTAAAACGGGAGCGAAAATTCAATCATATTGAGCTTGGATGTATGGAGGATAACCCGGTGGGCAGAAACTTCTATGGTCAGTTGGGTTTTAAGGAAATAGAATGTTTTTACGGCGCGATCACCATGAGATTGGAAATTGAGTGATACACTGCTGCTGAAAAAGGGAGCTGCCGCAGATCAGTTGCATTCTGCGGCAGCTCCCTTTTTCAATATAATTGCATTACAGTCCCAGATCCTTGAGGATGCTGTCGACAATCTTTTTCACTGTTCCGTCCGCGAAGGGGTTGGACAGTCCCGCAGACCGCAGCAGATCAAAGTAGCCGATGCTGCCGCCCTTGCGGCACAGCTCCAGATAGGCGTTCCATGCCTCCGCACGGTCGGTTTTGGAGCGGCCGTAGAACTCGAAAGCGCCCATCTGCGCCAGCGCGTACTCGATGTAGTAGAAGGGATAGATGAAGATATGCTGTTTCTGCATCCAGAAGCCGCCCTGCTCCAGAAATGCGTTGCCGTCGTAGTCGCGCCAGGGCATATATTCCTGCTCGATCTCGTGCCACACGGTGCGGCGTTCCGCGGCGGTCATATCCGGCTTTTCGTAGACACGGTGCTGGAATTCGTCCACGCTCACCATGTAGGGGATGACGCTCAGCGCGCCCGCAAGGTGGGCATAGCGGTAGCGGTCGGCATCCTCGCCGAAGAACAGCTCCATCCACGGATAGGCGAAATGCTCCATCGCCATGGAGTGGATCTCGTTGATCTCGCTGGTGGAGAACGCCATGGAGGAGATGGGCTGGGTACGGAGAGCGGTGTAGGACTCGAAAGCGTGACCTGCCTCGTGGGTCAGAACATCCACGTCCGCGCTGGTGCCGTTAAAGTTGGAGAAGATGAAGGGAACCTTATAGGCGGTGAGGTCGGTGCAGAAGCCGCCGGGCATTTTGCCGGGCTTGGTCTCCAGATCAAACAGCTCATTTTCCACCATGCAGTCGAAGAACTCTGCCGTTTCGCGGCTCATTTCGCGGTACATTTTGTGCGCCTTTGCCACCAGTTCATCCTTGTTGCCGATGGGGAGGGGGTTGCCGTTGGGGTAAATCAGGGCTTCATCGTAGTAGCGCAGCTTGTCCACGCCGAGGGTTTCTGCTTGACGAGTCCGGATCTTTGCCACGGCGGGGGTGATGATCTCCTTTACCTGACGGCGGAAACGGGC
Source organism: Candidatus Pelethomonas sp. (assembly GCA_045596145.1). Taxonomy (GTDB): domain Bacteria; phylum Bacillota; class Clostridia; order Oscillospirales; family Oscillospiraceae; genus Pelethomonas. The sequence goes on along the minus strand of JAZOBV010000015.1, from coordinate 12,727 downwards.
AACATCTTCGGCGGTATAGTCATACCGCTCGCTCTGCAGGTAAGCCATCTCCGTATAGCTTGCAAAGCCGAGCTTTTGTGCCATACCGTGGCGAAGCTGCACCAATTCGTCGTAGATCGCGTCCAGTTCGGGGGAAATGCGGCTGTACAGCTCCGCCCATGCGCTGAATGCCTCGCGGCGGGTGTCACGGTCGGTGGACTCCATGAATTTCAAGAGACCGTAGAAGTTCTGCTCCTCGCCGCGAAATTCAATGGCGGCGTTAGCGGTGATTTTGGAATAGCGCTGGCAGAGCTTGCTCTCCTGCACCCGATCATCCACGATGCGCTCATCGGCAAACTGCTTCTGAATGTCCATATTCTTAAAGTACAGCGTACCGAATTCCTGTTCCATCTCGGCTCGGAAAGGGGAGGCAAGCAGCGCTTCGCCGGATTCGCGCATGATCAGATCCAGCTTGGGGGCTTCACTGTCCAGATACTCGATCTCAGCTTCGTAAAAGGCGTCGCGGGTATCCACCGAGTTGCGCACGCTGGCGATGGTATTCATAGTGAAAAATTCGCTCATTTTTGCCGTGTGCGACAGGAAAAGATCCCGAGTTTCCTCGAAACTTTTGGCGCTGGCGAGTGCGGCGGTATAGGCACGGATGGAGTCGGCAATGGCAGCAATATCGGGACGAGTGTAAACAAGCTCAGAAAATTTCTGCATAATGGTTCTCCTTTTATCAGTATCCTTTTGTGCGGTCAACGAAGTTTTTAAGGGGTTTACGCTCGCTGTAGCGCTTGAGATCGGCGAGGAACATCTCGATATCCAGCTCGCATGTCAGACCCAGCGAGAGGTTGCCGGAAACGTGGGGCGTGAGGATGGTGTTGGGACAGTCCCAGAGGGGATGGCTGGCGGGGAGCGGCTCGGGCAGCATCACATCCAGTGCCGCGCCCGCAATGGCGCGGCTTTGCAGAGCATCCACCAGCGCATCCTGATCGACGGCGCTGCCGCGGCCTACATTGATAAGATAGGCGTGATTCGGCAGGAGGGCAATGCGCTCGGCGGAAAGAATACCGATGGTCTCCGCCGTGGCGGGGAGGGACATAATGAGCGCGTCGGCGGTGGGGAGGACGCTGTTCAGCTCCGAGAGGGGGAGAACGTGGTCAAATGCCGCTTCGTCGCTCTTTCCGCTGCGGCAAACGCCGGTGACGGTAGCACCCAGCGCCTTCAAACGGCGGGCGGTATTGGAACCGATATCGCCTGTACCCAGCAGGACAAAGTGACTGCCGGTGATGGAGCGGATGGGGGAGTAAAATGTCCACTTCCGATCCCGGAGGTCGGCTTCGTACTCCGGCATCCGGCGCAGGAGCATCAGCAGCACCATGATGATATGCTCGCTGATAGTGGGACCGTAAGCGCCGGAGCTGTTGGAGAGGATGCAGTGGGGATCATAGAAGGTATCCTCGGGCAGATATTTCTCAATGCCGGCAAAATCACTGCACAGCCATTTGAGGTTTTCGGCTTTTTGCACGATCTCCGGCGCGGGGTGACCATAAATGATCTCGTAGTCGGCAATGTGGGGCAGCATGTCCTCAGCGGCATCATAATAATCTACGCAAAAGCCCAGAGTGGCGGCAGTTTCGCTGATGCGTGTGCGCTGGGACGCATCGCTGAAGGCGATGCATACGGCGATTTTTCTCATGGTGTTATCCTCCGTTATTGAAGCGTTTCCAAAAGCTTTTCGGCGGTCTTGATGCCGTCGGCAGCGGCGGAAAGAATGCCGCCTGCATAGCCTGCGCCCTCGCCGCAGGGGAAAATGCCCCGCACCGTGGATTGACCGGACTCGTCCCGCAGGATGCGTAAGGGACAGGAGCTGCGGCTCTCTACAGCCGTCAGCACCGCGTCGGGAGAGGCGAAGCCGGGGAGCTTTTTCTCCAGCTCCGGCAGGGCTTGCGCAAGAGAGTCGCACACAAAACCGGGCAGAACCTCCCACAGGTCGCACCAGCGCACACCGGGGCGGTAGGTGGGCATGACCTTGCCGGGAGCGGTGCTGGGACGGTGCGCGAGAAAGTCCTCCACCCGCTGGGCGGGGGCAATAAAACCGCCGCCGCCGGCTGAGAAGGCTTTTTCCTCCAATTCACGTTGGAAGGCAATGCCTGCAAGGGGGGAGTCGCCGGGGAAATCCTCCGGCGTGATGCTCACCAGCAGTCCGCCGTTAATGTTTTTACCGTCGCGGGCGTAGTAGCTCATGCCGTTGGTGACGGCGCGGCTCTCCTCACTGGCGGCAGCGACCACCTCGCCGCCGTGGCAGACGCAGAAGCTGAACACACTGTGTCCGTTGTCCAGATGGCAGCTCAGCTTGTAGCTCGCCGCGCCGAGGCGGGGGTGTCCGGCGGCTTCGCCGTACTGGGTGGCGTCAATATCCGACTGGTGATGTTCGATGCGAACGCCCACCGCCAAGGGCTTCGCCTCCATGGGAACACCCTTTGCGTACAGCAGCTCAAAGGTATCCCGCGCGCTGTTGCCGAGAGCGAGAACGACCCTTTCGGCAGGCAGGGTGTACGCTCCATCGGGAGAGTCCACGGTGATGGCGGTGACAGCTCCGTTTTCGATAGTGAGGTTCGTCATGCGGTGCCCGAAGCGGATATCACAGCCCAGCTCCGTCAGCTCACGGCGCAGGCTGATGAGGGCGCGGTGGAGGTAGTCGGTGCCCACATGGGGTTTGGCGTCGTACAGAATGCTTTCCGGTGCGCCGTGGGCGACCAGTGCTTCCAGAATGAAGCGGTGGCGCAGGTCTTTTGTTCCGGTGTTGAGCTTGCCGTCAGAAAAGGCGCCTGCGCCGCCTTCACCATACTGCACATTGGAGTTTTCGTCCAGCTCTCCGGTCTGCCAGAAATGCTCTACATCTTCTTTTCTCTTTTCCACATTCCAGCCCCGTTCAAGAAGAATGGGTTTTGCGCCGCAGCGGGCGAGGGCAAGGGCGCAGAACAGTCCGCCAGGACCCGCGCCCACCACCACAGGCGGCAGCTTTGGCGCACTAACCGGACGGGGCAGGCGGTAGGGCTTGCTCTCAACCCGAGTGACATGCTTGCTGCGGCAGCGGCGCAGAACCTCTTTCTCGTTTTTTACGCATACGCGCAAAGTGTACACCATCTGCACGCCGTCGCGGGCATCCACCGAGCGCCGCAGGATGGAAAGGTCCTGGATGTCATTGGGAGAAACGCGCAGAACTGCCGCCGCCTTGTGGCGCAGCAGCGATTCGCTTTCGTCCAGAGTCAGTTTGATTCGTTCGATTTGCAGCACAGTGCCGCTCCTTTCCCCGGAGTTACCGGAGGGGATTTTTTAAATCATACTACAATTTATGGGTAGATGCAACAACAGGCACAGCAGTACAAAAGAAACTGCTGTGCCTGTAATGGTTTGACGACTAGTGTTACTTCAATTCTGCAACGGTAACGCCATCTTCGCCCTCATCCCCTGTCCGCCTTCGGCGATCCGGGGACCCCGGTTTTGACTTGACGCGGGCGAAGTGAATCCGCCCGCATCCAAGGTTTTGCTTCGCAAAACGCTTGTACGCCGCAAAAGCGGCGATGACGGCGAGGGCGACTGTTACTTCAATTCTGCAACCGTAACGCCATCTTCGCCCTCGCCGTAGCGGCCAAGGCGGAAGGATTTGACCAGCGGGTGGAGCTTGAGCTGCTGCTGAACTGCCTTTCTCAGCGCGCCGGTGCCCTTGCCGTGGATGATGGTGATATAGGTCAGCTTGTTCATGGCGGCGTGGTCGATAAACTGATCCACGACCACCTCGGCTTCATCGGTCATCATGCCGCGGATATCCAGCTCCGTGCTGGCGGCGCGCCCGCCGGTGGAGCGCAGGCTGGTGGCAACGTTGCGGGTCGCCTTTTTCTCCTGCTTTTCCACTTCCTCGATCAGACGGACCTCGTTTGCCTTGACGGTCAGCTTCATATTGCCTGCGGCAAGCTGCAGCTTGTCGCCGTTTACGGCGGTGACGGTGGCCTTGGTGCGGGTTCCGCCCAGCTCCACGATATCGCCCTCCTGAATGGGGCGGCTGGGGGCGGGGATGGGCTCCTTTTCCTCCACAAAATGCAGCTCATCCTCCACCTGATTGAGCTTTGCCCGGATGGCGGCGCGGGCATCGTTAACATTCTGCCAGTTTGCCGAGCGCTCCTGCTCACGGCGAAGCTGGTTAAGCTCCTCGAAAATGGCGTCCGCCTGCGCCCGTGCCTCGCGGATGATGCGCCGTGCCTCGGTCTCGCCGCGGGTGCGGGCGTTCTCCTTGGCGCGCTCCATCTGGTCGCGAAATTCTCTCGCGCGCTTGGCGTCTGTTTCACGCTGGGCGCGGAGGCGCTCGGCTTCGTCCTTGTCCTTCTCCAGACTCTGGCGCTTCTCCTCCAGCTGGGTCAGAACATCCTCGAAGCGGATGGACTCGCTGTCCATCTGCGCTTTGGCAAATTCAATGACCTCCTCCTTCAGTCCCAAACGCTGGGAGATGGCAAAGGCGTTGGACTTGCCGGGGATACCGATGAGCAGCTTGTAGGTGGGGCGGAGAGTCTCTACATCAAATTCACAGCTTGCGTTCTCCACGCCGCTTGTGGTCATGGCGAAGGTCTTCAGCTCTGCGTAGTGGGTGGTGGCGGCGACCTTTGCGCCCGCGTCGCGCACATTCTGGATAATGGCAATGGCAAGCGCAGCGCCCTCAATGGGGTCGGTGCCTGCGCCAAGCTCGTCAAAGAGGATCAGACTTTTCTCGTCCGCCTCCTCAAGGATCTTCACGATGTTTACCATGTGGGCGGAGAAGGTGGAAAGGCTCTGCTCGATGCTCTGTTCGTCGCCGATATCCGCCAGCACACGGTCATAAACGCTCACCGCGCTGCCGCTGCCCACGGGGATATGCAGACCGCACTGTGCCATCAGAGTGAGCAGACCCAGCGTTTTCAAGCTGACGGTTTTACCGCCGGTGTTGGGACCGGTGATGACCAGCGTGTCAAACTCGTCACCCAAACGGATATCAATGGGAACAGCTTTACTGCTGTCCAGCAGAGGATGGCGTGCCTTGCGGAGAAGAATGCTGCCGCTGCGCCGGATCTCCGGGCGGGTGGCGTTCATCTTGTAGCTGAGCTGACCGCGGGCGAAGATCAGATCCAGCTGCACTAGCAGGTCATAGTTCTGCTGAATGTCCCGCTGGCTGGCGGCTGCATCGGCGGAAAGCTCCCGCAGGATGCGCTCGATCTCCTTTTTCTCCTTTGCCTCCAGCTCCTTCAGCTCGTTGTTTGCCTGTACCACGCCCATGGGTTCCACGAAGATGGTGGCTCCGCTGGAGGATACATCGTGGACAAGACCGGGCATACTGCTGCGGTGTTCTGCCTTGACGGGGACGACAAAGCGACCGTCGCGCTGGGTGATGATCGCCTCCTGCAGCACCTTGCTGTAGCTCTGGGAGGAGATGATCTTCTGCAAGATCTGCCGTCCCTTGGCGGCGGCGTTGCGCTTATGGCGGCGGATGTCCGCAAGCTCGGCGCTGGCATTGTCCGCGATCTCGTCCTCGTCCAGAATGGCGGTGGTGATCTTTTCCTCCAGATAGCGGTTGCCGCGCAGGGAGCGGAACAGGTGGTCAATGGCGGTTTCCTTATCGCTCTGGTCGTTAAAGTAGTCCTTCACCCGGCGGGCGCAGCGCAGAACGCCTGCGATGTCCAGCAGCTCCCGGGTGTTCAGCGCGCCGCCGCGGACCGCGCGGTACAGGCTTTCACTGACGCTCTTGATGCCGGAAAAGGCGGGACCGCCCCGCAGTCCGATCATATCGCGGGCGGCATCGGTCTCGTCCTGCAGCCGCTCCACCTCCCGCACATCCGTGCGGGGGAAAATGGCGAGGGTGCGCTCTCGGGCGGCCTCGCTGTTGCACTGGTCTGCCAGCAGCGCTAAAATACGCGGCAGCTCCAGCGTTTTTATGGATTTATCAAAAAGTTCGCTCATTTTCGACTCCAAATCGTATCATTCACTGTTATTTATACCGTTAGTTGTCATAATTTGCCTTGCCGCATGACCGCGCAGGGCTTTGTAGAAATCCAATGTGCGGAAATTGCGGTCCAGCATGGTGCGCAGATAGTCTTCTGTCACGCGGGAGAAGCAGGCTTGATCCGGCTCCGCAAGAGAAAAGCTGTAAAGCCGTTTAGGATCGCTGTACAGCGCGTGGCGGATGGCGTGCATTGCGCCAATGGTCAGCCGTGGGGCTCGTGTTCCTTCCGCACAGGCGCGGCACAGCAGCAAACCGTCCTCCAGCGCGAAGACCGGCTCTGTGGGCGTTTCGGCATCGCATACGCCGCACTTGTCAAACAGCGGCGCAAAACCGATCCGCTCCATCAGCCGCATTTCAAATGCCGCTTTCACCAGCTCCTGCGGGCGGTGTAAAGTACTGAGGGCATACAGTGCGTTGAGCAGCAGGGAGAGAAGCTCACCTGCCTCGGTATCGTCAGCCGTCACATAATCCACCAGCTCGGCAAAGTAGCTGCCAAGGCTTAGAAGCTCCACATCGGCGCGGATGCCGTCAAACAGCTCGATGGTGCTCGCCTCGGTGAGATACTGCCAGCCGTGGCTCTCGGATAACACCAGCTCGGAGTACGCAAGAAGCTGCGTCGCGGCGGTAACCTTGCTGCGGCGGCTGCGCGCGCCCTTGGCGACGACGGGGATCTTCCCCATCTCGCTTGTCAGAACGGTGAGGATCTTGTCGCTCTCCTTGTTGTCGTTCTCGCGCAGAACGATGCCTTTTACTACCGTGCGTTCTCTAGCCATACTTACCTCAGATCCTATGTAGGCGGCAGCTTACAGCTTCTCCGCCTGAGGCGCGCACCATGCGGTCATTGCCTCGTATTTCCGTTCCAGCTCAAGCCGGTACAGAAGATAGAATACCGGCGCGCCGGTGATGTGAAAAAGAGTCCAATAATCGTCTTCCATCGTCCGTCCCCTCCTGCCGTTAGCTTTGGCGGGAAGGAGAGAGGTCATGCGTGGAAAGTTGTGGGGTTACTGCTCATCGTATCCAAAGCTACGAATGTAGTTCAGATTATCACGCCAGTTTGTCCCACAGGGCGTTGCCCTGCGGGAACCCTGTATTCCATTGCTTAACGGGCGAAGTGAATTCGCCCTGCACAATTCTCGCTTCGCTGCGAATTGACGCCGCAAGCGGCGGCTCGCTTTTGCTCGCAAGAAAACTGGCAAGAGATCATTCGATTATTTTACTGCTCATCGTAGCCAAAGCTGCGAATATAATTCAGATTATCACGCCAGTTTTCCTTGACCTTGACCCAGGTTTCCATGTAGACCTTCGCGCCCATGAAGCGCTCGATATCCTCGCGGGCATGGGAGCTGATGCGTTTGAGCATCGCGCCGCCCTTGCCGATGATGATGCCCTTGTGGCTCGCCTTTTCGCAGTAGATGGTCACATCCAGATCAATGATGCCGCTCTCCCGCTCGGAGAAGCGGGTGACCTCGATGGCGGTGCCGTGGGGGATCTCCTTGTCCAGATTGCGCAGGAGCTTTTCGCGCACGATCTCCGCAACGACCTGCTTTTCCGGCTGGTCGGTGGTCATGCCGTCGGGGAACAACTGGGGACCTTCGGCGGCGTACTTGGAGAGCTGCTCCATAAGGATGTCCAGTCCGTCCTTGCGCTCGGCGGAGATGGGGATAATGGCGTCAAACTCATGGGCGGCGCTGTAGACCGCCATGACCTCCAGCAGTGCTTCCTTCTCAATCGTGTCGATCTTGTTGATGACCAGCACCGCGGGCATGCTTTCTTCCTTCAGACGGTCGATCAGCGTCTGCTCCGGTGCGCCGATTTTGGCGATGGGCTCTACCAGCAGGCAGACAGCGTCCACATCCGCAACGGACTCCTTAACGACCTTCACCATGTAGTCGCCAAGGCGGGTGCGTGCCTTGTGCAGACCGGGAGTGTCCAGAAAAATATACTGCGTATCGTCCTTGTTCACCACGCCGTAGATGCGGTTGCGGGTGGTCTGGGGCTTGGAGGAAACGATGGCGATCTTCTCGCCTACCAGTGCGTTGGTCAGGGTGGACTTGCCCACGTTGGGGCGTCCGGCAATGGTGATCATTGCGGTTTTTTTGATTTCGTTCATGGTAGGTGATCCTCAACTTTCTTTTGTGAATATTTGTCCGGCATTGAGCTTGCCGGGGGTTATATTGTTTTATTCTGTTCCATGCCGCAAGCGGCAGAGGTAGCTACTATCTCGTCGATGGTCTGTTTTGCCTCCGGCGGGTGACTTTTGTACAGACAAAAGTCACCAAAAGCCGTCAAGGGGATACCCCTTGATAACCCCGTTTTTTACGGGGGCCCCATGATCGGCTCGTTTTTTCACTGTCCGGCACGCCCTCGAAGAAAACGCGCTGCGTTTGCCCCGCTCGCCCGCTACATTGCGGTCATTGGCGCATTCTGCCTTTGTTTCGGAGTGCCTGGTGCTTGCGGGCAGCAATTACCTTCCGATGCCCAGCACTTCCATAATGGATTCTTCTCTTGCCCGCATCTGACGCTTCTGCTCGCCCTCGTCCAGATGGTCGTAGCCCAGAAGATGCAGAACGGAGTGGACGATGAGATAGCACAGCTCACGTTTTTTGCTGTGCCCAAACTCTTTCGCCTGCTCCTCCACACGCTCCACGGAGATAACCATGTCGCCCAGCGGCAGAAGTCCCGTGGCAGGGTCGAACAGGTCGTCGTCCGCTTCTGTGGGCGGCTCGCCGGGGGTAAATTCGAACTCGGGAAAGCTCAGAACATCGGTGGGACGGTCAACCTCGCGCATGTCGCGGTTGATCTGATGGATGCCCTCGTCATTGGTCAAGAGGACATTGATCTCGCAGGGAATGGTCACGCCCTCCTGCGCCAGCGCGGTGCGGATGGTCTTGCGGATCAGCGCGCGGGTGCGGTCACTGTCCACACCCTCTACGTCGGCGGTGATGGGAATATAGTGTCTTTTTGCCATGTTTTTCACTCTTTCCGGCAATTATTTTTTCTTGCTGTTACTGCTGGCGGCATAGTAGTCATCGTATGCCTTGATAATACGCTGAACCATTACATGGCGCACAACGTCCTGATTATTCAGCTCGCAGATGCCGATGCCCTCCACGTTCCTGAGGACACGGACAGCCTCCTTCAGACCCGAGGTTTTGTCTGCGGGCAGGTCGATCTGGGTGATATCGCCGGTGATGACCATTTTGGAGTTGAAGCCCATGCGGGTGAGGAACATTTTCATCTGTTCGCGGGTGGTATTCTGTGCTTCGTCGAGGATGATAAAGCTGTCGTCCAGTGTGCGTCCGCGCATGTAAGCCAGCGGCGCGACCTCGATATTGCCACGCTCCAGATAGCGCTGATAGGTGTCAGCTCCCAGCATGTCAAAGAGTGCGTCGTACAGCGGGCGCAGGTAGGGGTCGACCTTGCTCTGCAGGTCGCCGGGCAGGAAGCCCAGACGTTCGCCCGCTTCCACGGCGGGACGGGTCAGAATGATGCGGTTGACCTGCTGCTCACGAAATGCTGCCACGGCGGCGGCAACGGCAAGGTAGGTCTTACCCGTACCGGCGGGACCGACGCCGATGGTGACGGTGTTTTTGAGAACACTGTCTACATACCGCTTCTGTCCGATGGTCTTGGGCTTCACGGGGCGGCCCTTGGAGGTGATGCAGATGACATCGCGGGTCAGCTCACTGACCTTGTCGGTCTGTCCGCTCCGCGCAAGACCGATGACATAGCGGACGGTCTGCTCACCGATGGTCTCGCCCCGGGTGGAGAGGGTCAGCAGGGCGTCAATGGCCTTGGTAGCCATTATTGTCTCCTCCGGCTCGCCGTTGATGCGCAGCTCGCCCTCGCGGTTGGTTACGACAACATGGAACTCCGCCTCGATCAGACGGATATTCTCGTCAAACGATCCAAAAATATTGGCTGCTTCTTCCAGCCGGTCAATTTCAATTCTTTGTTCCACTAATTCGTTTCCTCCTTTGGTATTGAAACAAATTTCCCGATCTGCTCCTCACACTCGGCAGTGAGAGTGCAGACCAATATATCGCCGGTGACTTCACAGGTCAGCTCCCGGCGCACCACCGTTCCGCCGTTCAGATAGGCGGCAAGGCGGCGTGTCAGCACCGTGTCGGCAAGAGCGAGGGCATCTCTCTCCTTACGCGCCACGGGCGTAACCTCGTAATATCGAAGCGTTTCCGTCACCACCGTGACGGGCAGGGCGATGTCCCCGGGCAAAACGCTTTTCTTCCAACTAACTATTTTATCACAAGTATCCCCCGAATTGCTACTGTCAATGTATAAATTTATCCGCTTTTTTCCAATTAAAATCGCCTTCCGGGTGATTTCCTTCCCGGTATAGGTCTTCTGCATCGTGGTAAGCGGCACTTTGCACTGCAATGTGTACCATGTTCTGCCGTATACCTCGCCCATGCCCCTGAGGAACCGCGTGCCGCCGTAGTCGTTTTCCACCACGCCGGAGATCAGGAGCTGTCCCTCGGTCACGACTGTTCCCGGCAATACCTGCTTTTCACCGTCCCACGGCTGAATGGCCGTGACCAGCGCGTCTTTTTTTGCGACAGTGTTGCCCGGCTCCTGCTTGCTGATGAGCGCGGGCGGTTCGATCCGCTCCCGCACCTGTACATATGCCCGGCAGCCACGGACGTTGATGGCGATATAGCTGAGCTCCGGCAGCTCCAGCAGCAGGTTGTTGCGGAGTTGAAAGGAGTTCACCGCATAGCCGAAGGTGCCGAATTTTACGCCGCATTCCTCCAGCGCGCGCAGGATCTCCTGCTCGCTGACGGTTTCATTCCCCTCGATAGAGAAGTCCCAGATAAAAAACGACCCATAAAATAGTGTGAGGGTACAGAGCGCCAGCGTGATCCATAATCCGTAGCGATGGCGTATCCTGCCGAGAAAAAAAGGCGTTCCCCGCCAGGAAAGGGCGGTCAGCTCACAGTCCAGCCGTCTGGACAGGCGGCGCAGACGCTTCCAGTCCCGCCGGGTCAGCTTGAAGGTAAAGGAAACGCCGGATTCCCAGTTCAGATCCCAGAACTGGATGCCGTATTCCGCACAGATATTCAGCACCCGCTCGGGAAATCCGCTTTCCGCCCGGGCGGTGATCTCGCCCTTGATGAGATTTGTGACATGCTTCAGCATCAGCTTACCCACTCCACTCGTTCGATCTTTCCGCGGATGCGCAGTGCCTCACCGGTCATGCTGACCAGCTCCAGCTTTTTTCCCAAAACACGCACGATCAGCCCCTCGGCGCTGATGGCGATCTCATCCTCACTGTAGGAGATGATCCCGCGGTGATTTTCCATGTAAAACTGCCGGTCGCCCATTACCTCCACACGGGGAAGCCCCGACAGGAGATCCATTGGCAGGTCAAACAGCTCTGCCGCTTCGCTGAAAATACGCTTTTCCCGCTTGTTTCGCTCCATCGCTCCACCTCCGCTCAAATTTGAGTGCTTCAGTCCTGTTGCATTACTCTATGCGCGGAATTATGTGTTCTTGCAGGAAATCACGTCGGGCATACCCTGACCCTTGTCCGCATACGCTTTTCGGGGTGATAAAATGAAAAAAACTTTTTCTATCGGTTTAGTCCTTGGTTTTGCCGCACTGCTGCTGGCGCATCCGGAAACGGTCTCGGCGGCAGTGCGGGACGGACTTTTGTTGTGCGCGCGGACGGTGGTGCCGTCTCTGTTTCCCTTTTTTGTTGTGACGGCGCTGCTGCTGCAATCGGGGCTGGACAGCCTGCTTCGACCAATATGCGCGCCGTTTATGGTACCGCTGTTTCGCCTGCGGGGTGAGTGCGCCGCGCCGATTCTTACGGGCCTTCTGGGCGGATATCCCGCCGGTGCCCGGTCTGCCGCCCAGCTTTACGAGCAGGGAGGCATCAGCCGCGGCGAGGCGGAGCGCCTGTTGGGATTCTGCAACAACTGCGGACCGGGGTTTATGATCGGATTTGTGGGGACTGGGGTGCTTGGCAGTGCCCGGGCGGGAGCGGTACTTTTGGTCGTTCATATCGCTGCCGCGCTGGTCAGTGGGATGATAATCTGCCGTCTGCCGGGTGGGAGTGAGCTGCCGCGTCTGCCGTGCAGTCTGCCTGCGCAGAATGCTTCGTTTCCCAAGGCGCTTACCTCGTCTGTTTCCGGAGCGCTGAGCGCCACGCTGAACATCTGCGCCTATGTGGTGTTTTTTCGCACCGCCGCGGCGCTGCTGCCGTCAGCGCTGCCTGCTGCAGTGCTGGGGGCGGTGGAAATGGTCAGCGGCATTGCCACGCTTGGTAAAAACACCACCGGCTTTGTGGCGGCGGCGGGGATCACGGCGTGGGGCGGCGTATCGGTGCATTGCCAGACAATGGCGGTGACGGGGGAGCTGTCGCTCAGGTATCATGTGATCGGGAAGATGCTGCAAACGGTGCTGTCGGTGGTTTTTGCGGCGGTGATAGCGAATGCGGCAGGTGGGAGAGTTTTGTAGTAATTGAAAAATGTTTGACTTGATTTGCGGACAGGCAAATTGTTGTTTGTCTTACTATAGTTAATTTATCGTGCCGCTGGCGCGGCAGATGCCCATTATCTATTTGAAAACTGGTTCAGCCTCCGGCGGGTGACTTTCTCCTTGTCGAGAAAGTCACCAAAGCGCCACATAAGGGGATATCCCCTTATGTATCCCCTTGAGAATACGGCGTGCAAATCGACTATTATCGGCACTTTC
>JAZOBV010000014.1:0-3847 GCA_045596145.1 Candidatus Pelethomonas sp. | reverse complement strand
CCACCCCTACGATCTTTCCGGCGGCGAGCAGCAGCGCGCGGCCCTTGCAAAGGTTCTGCTTACTCAGCCGCAAGTCCTGCTGTTGGATGAGCCGACAAAGGGGTTGGATGCTCCGTTTAAGGCTGTATTGGCGTCCGTATTGGACGAGTTGTTGAGCCGGGGCATTTCTGTGCTGATGGTTAGCCACGATGTGTCTTTCTGCGCTCAATACGCCCACCGTTGCGGCTTGTTCTTTGATGGCAGCATTGTGGCAGAGGGGACTCCGCGAGAATTTTTCTCCGGCAACAATTTCTATACTACCGCCGCCAACCGAATGGCTCGTGACCTGTTTCCCCATGCGGTTACGGTACAGGATGTCATCGTATGCTGTGGGGGAGATCTTCCTAAAAAAGCCCGCCCCCACTACACACCTCAGCCATCCGAGCAGGCTGCCGCTCTCACAAGGGCAACCGCCCCCGCTCCGCTCCCCCTTTGGCGCAAAGTATTAGCCGCAATCGCAGCTCTTGCGGCCATCTGCGTGCTATTGTTTGCTGCCGGTGTAACCGATTTGTCCGCTCTCATTGGCAAGGATGGGGTTAGTCAGTTGGGGCAATCACAGCTGAACCTCTACGCCGTTCTTTTGTTTGCTTCAGGTGTGTTTCTGGGGGCCGTTGGCCGCCGGTCCGCCCCCCTCACTCTGTCGCAAACTCCGCAGCAGCAACGAAAACTGACCAAACGCACTCGAGTTGCCTGCGGAATGATTTTGCTGTTCATTCCGCTGACTATATTTGTCGGTGTAACCTATTTGGGTGGGAAGCACTATAACATCACCGCCCTGCTGGTGCTACTGGAATGTATGCTCCCATTTCTGCTGGTGTATGAAAGCCGAAAGCCCCAGGCGCGGGAGCTGGTGACGGTTGCCACTCTGTGTGCCATCGGTGTGGCGGGCAAAAGCTTGTTCTTCATGCTGCCCCAGTTCAAACCCGTCATGGCGCTGACCATCATTGCCGGTGTTGCTTTGGGTGGTGAAACCGGTTTTTTGGTCGGTGCTGTGACCATGCTGGTGTCCAATCTGTTCTTTGGACAAGGTCCCTGGACACCGTGGCAGATGTTCAGCATGGGCATCATCGGCTTTTTGGCCGGGGTACTGTTCCGCAAAGGGTGGTTGGCGCGCAGCCGGCAGGCGCTTGCGGTTTTTGGTGCCTTTGCGGCCGTGTTTATTTACGGTGGCATCATGAATCCGGCCTCCGCCATTATGTGGAATGTGCAGGCGCTGAATTGGGATATGCTTTTGGCGTACTATGTCAGCGGTCTGCCTACGGATTTGGTCCACGCCGGAGCCACCGTCATCTTCCTGCTTTTGGCAGCAGAACCGATGCTGGAGAAACTGGATCGTATCAAAGTGAAGTACGGGCTGATCGAATAAGTCCGCCCTCCACCAACGGCACGGAAACAGCTCAAAAAACAAAAATCCAACCCCAAATCGTCAAGCCGATGAAGGGCAAAACAAGAACTAAAAATGTTGCGTGAATGAAAGGTCGTGGGGTACCGCCACCATCCATTCACGCAACATTTTTTGCTGTAACACAGGCTCTAAACCTCACCACTCCCCCGCCGTTCCCTCTCCGTCCCTCAATCGACCCACTAAAAAGCTTATTTTGTCCCTCAAAATCAAGAATGGATTTCCTTGCTATCCGCCCCTCCGGCACCCGGGATAGCCTCCATATCCATATAGGTTTGGGCGTGAGAATGGAGGGTTACGCGCCGCCTCCACCAAACAAGCCAGCCGCCCCTTATGGGGCGGCTGGTTTTCTTATGCGGTGGGGCACTATACCCCAAGACTGACAGATCGATACCGGTTGGTCCGTCAGTTTTTATTCTGACTGCGGTATTCCCGTGGGGATGTACCCTTATATTTACGAAATACTTTGGTGAAATAGCTCGTTTCCGCAAATCCGCATTCCAGCCCCACGGTGGTGACCGGCAGGACAGTAGCAAGCAGCAGGTAAGCCGCTCGCTCAATGCGGTAAAAATTCACATAGTCCATGGGAGAGTGATTGGTGATGGAGCGGAACATGCGGCAGAAATATTTCGGGTTCATCCCCGCCACCTGTGCCAGAGTATCCAGCCGCAGGGGATCCCCGTAGTGAGTCTCAATATGATCCAAAACGGACTTGATCTGCCCGATACGATTGGCGGGGCTGTACTCGCCGGAAGGTGCGGCAATGTAAAGCGCATCTCTATGAATGCGGGAAAAAAGTCTGCTGATACAGGCGATGGTCTCCAGCTCACAGCAATTTCCCGTGCGAAAGGCCTCTAAGCCCTCGTCCACGATGGCGCAAATCTCCGGCTGCGTGATCCGTGGAAAAAAGCCGTAAGGGATCAGCTGCTGCCGATAGAAGGGCCGCAGGGTCTTTTTGGCGGCCTGTGTGCCGCGAAACAGTCCGTGGGGATCAAAGACCAGACACTCGTAGGTGCAGTCCATGGGGGTACCGCCATGGAGCATCCCGCCGCTGATGAGCACCACATCCCCCGGCTGTGCCAGGTACTCATCATCATCCATACGCAGCAGAAAGCTGCCAGCCGAGATCCGCAGCAGTTCCCACTCATTGTGCCAGTGGAAGGGCATCTGATAGCGTGGGTGCTTATGATCCACATAGTGGTAGGTAACGGGAAATTCCGGTGTTCCATGCTGTTTTTGTTCATGCAGTGCCAGAGAATGCATAAGCGCCTCCAAAAAAGTGACGATATTACCAATACTGGTGAGTATAACATAAGAAAACAACAATGGTCAATGATAAAATGACTAAAAGAGGGTGCTGTACAAGAAACGAGTAAAGCGACTGTCATTCTCCGTCAGGCGGTCACCTCCGGACTCAGAACGGCTGCATCCTTCAAAACCAAAACGGTGATTTCGAACAACACCGAACCGATACAAGGAGGGACAACCATGGATTACGGGAAAAAGGTCTGGATTTTTCCGGATGCAGAGCTGCCGCCCAAAGGGGAACATGAGATCCCCGGACACGAGTCCGTTATCATCACCAATGTGACCGATCAGACGGCAAACATCAAAGTAACCCTGCTCTATCCGGACCGGGAGCCGGACAGCTTCCACACCCAGGTGGCTGCCATGCGGGTACGCTGCCTTCGCACCAATGAGGAGAAGGATTTTGGGGCCTGCACCGCCCGAATGGAAGAACAGTATGCCATCCTGCTGGAAAGCGATGTGCCTGTGGTGGCCCAGTACGGCCGGGCAGAGCCCCGACAGGTGGCATTTTATACCACCCCCGGATATTGCCAATAAACTTGAAACCAAAACATAAATGGAGGAAAATAATTATGGGACGAATTTGTATTCCGGATCACGAGTATAAGCAGAGGGTGCAGCGCTGCGCTGCCATTCTCCAGCGGGAAAAGCTGGATGTTCTCATTGTCAACGGCAATGAGGCAGACTACGCAAACCCCCGCTATTTCTCCGGCTTCTGGCCCCTGTTCGAGCGCTCCGGCGTGGCTATTTCCGCTGCCGGCGAGGCTGCATTGATGGTGGGTCCCGAGTCTGCCATCTTTGGCGCAGACCGCAACAAGCTGGACAAGATCTATGTGCTGCTGGCCTACCGTGAGGGTGCCGATCCCTCCTACCCCGAGCTCAAGCCCGACACCTTCCACGACGTGTTTAAGGGTATCGGCGTCACCGGCAAGAAGCTGCGTATCGGCGTGGCATCCTATCTGGACACCTCTGTCACCATCTTCAACGCCATCCGTGATGCGTTCCCCGAGGCGGAAATCGTGGATGCCGGCAAGGTGATGGTGGAGCTGCGCTCCATCAAGTCGGAGAATGAGCTGGCCTGCCTGCGCGAGGGCTACC
>JAZOBV010000013.1:0-8218 GCA_045596145.1 Candidatus Pelethomonas sp. | reverse complement strand
CATGTAAGGCAAAGTGATCTTGGTGTACTGCTGCCATGCGTTGGCGCCGTCGATGCGGGCGGATTCGTACAGGTCCTGGGGGATGTTCATCAGGATGCCGGTGGTGATCAGCATCAGGTGCGGGATACCGATCCAGATGTTGATGAGGATGACCATGATCTTGGCTGCAACAGGGGAATCCCACAGGGAGATGAAGTGGTTGCTGGTCAGATAGTTGCTGATAGCGGGGATCTGACCGAGGATCTTGCCAAGGATGCCCGAGGAGTCGAACAGCTTGGCAACGTAGAGCAGAGAAACAAACTGGGGGATCGCGATGGTCATGACCAGAACGGTACGCCAGAATTTCTTGATTCTGATGCCCTTTTTGTTGATCATAATGGCGACGAACATGCCGAGGAAATAGTTGGTGAAGGTGGCAAAGAACGCCCACATCAGCGTCCAGGACAGGATCTCACCGAAGGCAAGACCCAGACCGCCCTTGCCGAAGTTCAGAAGTTCGTTGAAATGTTCCCAGCCGACCCATGTGAACAGATTGGAATAACCGTCGTGGGCGGCATCGTAGCTGGTGAAGGCGATCAGCACCATATAGATGATGGGCAGAACGGTAAACAGCATGATACCGGTCAGAGGAAGCGCCAGCAGGGTCTTGTGGAACTGATCGTCCAGCAGGGAGCGGAGATCGTCCTTACCGCTCCGGACCTTCTTGCCCTTGGCGGTGATGTCCATGCAGATGCGGCACTGCTTCACTTGCAGACGCCAGGTGTAGATAAAAGCGACAATGAAAATGATGGTCAGCAGACCGTACAGCATGACCTTGACCGAGTCATCACCGGCGACCCAGACATCAGTGTCGTAGATCGGGTCATACTGGAAGCTGCCCTGCACCGTGCCGACGGTAGCACCGTTCCGGAACCAGTTGCCCTTGCTGAGCCAGTAAATACCGCCGCTGGGAACCAGCATATAGCCGATGAAAATGATCTCAAAGAAAAGGAACAGAAGGCCGCGCATGACCTGTCCGTAGTGGAGATTGCCCAAGCCGAAGATCAGAAAGGACAGCTTGACTGCCCAGTTGCCTCTTTTGAAGGTTGTAACGATGTCCAGGATCTCATTTTTGACAGCCAGACCACAGTTTTTGAAAAACTGAACGATCCCGGCGCCCAGAGCCTTGAACCACAGGGGGATCGCGCAGAAGAACAGCTTGAGCTTATAGAGGAAAGCTTCCGGCTTGCTCAACCGCAGGAACTCCAGATCATTTAATTTCTTCATAGCCCCACCTCTCAAACATTTTAATTGATAGAATAATGCATTGCTAGCCGGTACACAAGACAACTGTCGTCCTTGTATGCCGGCTAACAATGCCTCAGTATACTGAGGTGGGGGGGAGCCCTTCGGGCTCCCCCCCGACCTCAATCCATGATTTGATTAGTTGGCGGGAACCAGGGTAACAGTACCGTCCTGCTCGCCGTTCCAGACCAGCTGGACCTTGTACTGGCCGTCAGCCTCAACGACGATGTTGGCGCCGTTGAACTCAACGCCGAAGTTCACATCCCAGGAAGCGCCCTGGCGAACCTTGAACTCGTCGCCGGCCTTCAGATCCAGAACCTCGGACTCCCAGGTGTTGTCGCTGACCTTGTTCATAGCGAAGTCGGTATCCCAGCTGGTGCCGCAGATGGAGCCGATAACGCTCCAGGCCTGCTTCTGCTCCTCGGTCATGGAGAACAGACCGTCGATGGTAGCCTTGTAAGCATCCAGAGCGGCCTGCAGATCAGCCTCGCTGGCAGCAGCCTTGGCATCAGCACCCAGAACCTTGGCGATATCCCACCAGGAACCGTGGATCTGACCCTGGGGCTGACCATACTCACCCTGCTTAGCCAGAGCGGCAAGGGAAGTGTTAGCCTGAACAGCATCGGAAGCCTGAGCGTTCTTGTTGGAGGGACCCCACTGGAACTGCTCGTAGCGCTGCATCTGGCACTCCTCGTTGGTCAGGAACTGAGCCAGCAGGGACAGAACAGCTGCCTTCTTGGCATCGGCCTGGGGCTTAACACCCATCAGCTTGTTGCCGGTGTAGGAACCCAGGTGATAGCTCTTGCCGTCAACCTCGAAAGAGGGCAGATCGGTAGCGCCCAGGTTAGCGCCGAAGTGCTCGGCAGCGGCGTTGGCGTTCCAGATACCGGTGACGATAGCGCCGGCATCGGTGAAGATATCAGCGTTGCTGTCGTAGCAGGGGGACTTAGCCAGCTTCTCCATACCCTTCATGGCGGCGAGACCGGCAGCGGAGTTGAAGTCATCGTCGATGGCGGTGAACTCACCGGCCTCGTTCATGGTCCAGTTGGAGTGGCAGCCGGTAGCGAAGAAGAAGGAAGCGGTGTACCATGCGTTCTCCAGAGCGTAGCGGAACTTCACGCCGTTAGCCTCGCAGGCGGCGGTGATAGCCTCCAGGCTGTCAGCGTCCTCCTCGGAGATGATGCTGGTATCATAGTAGAGATAGTAGCCGTTGTCGCTGGTCATGGGGTAGGCATACAGGGTGCCTGCCACGGAGCCTGCGGCGACGGAACCTGCGTCGTTGGCAGCCTTGATGGTCTCAGCGGCGCCCTTGCCGGGAGCAGCCAGAGCGGCAGCCTGAACCAGACGAGCCAGCTGGTCCTGAGCGAAGCAGTAGATGTCGGGAGCGGAAGCAACGTCGGCAACGACCTTGGAGCCGGCGTCAGCCTCGGTAACGCCCTCGATGGAAGCGTTGATCACGATGCCGGGGTTAGCAGCCTCGAAAGCGTCGATCTGCTGCTGGGTCAGAGCAACAACGCCGTCCAGCTCGGAAACCCACATGGTGATGTCATAAGTACCGGCCAGTTCGGCAGTACCGTTTCCGGAATCGTTACCGTTGTTACCGGAAACGTTTCCACCGTTGTTGGAATTACCTCCACAGGCGACCATGCCCATGGTCATGACCAGAGCAAGAAGCAGAGCCATGAACTTTTTCATTTGTGAATCCTCCTAAGATTTTTGTTCCACGCAAATTGCGCTAGAGTAATTTTAGACGTTTTTTCCTGTTTCGTCAATAGGAGAGACCGGAGATTTACACATTTTCTCAAAAATTTTTTTAAAAAAGAGTGTTTTTCAAATCTCCGGTCTACCAATTATGATGGGAAAATGCCAAACTTTGGCTGTTATTTCATTCCAATGTCCCAGAACAATCTCAGGATCACGCTGGTCTGCGGTCCGATGGTGAGGGTCGTGTCCTCCAAATATGCAGTTCCCATTCCGATGTACTCGCAGGTATGGTAGGTAGGATCGCCGTCCTGCGTGCTCATGTATTCCGCGATTTCTTTGCACCCTGTGAGGTCAAAGGTCATTTCCTCAGTGGAAGTATTGTGGAGGATGAAGATCGTTGCTCCGCCCCAATCAATACGGAAGCCGCCAAGGTTCTTTTCACCGCAGTCGATGGCAGTATAGATACCGCGGGCGATATGGGGATAGCTGTGGCGAATGGTAAGCAGCTTACAATAGTAACGGTAGAGACTATCTTCGTTTTCCATCTGCTCCGCCACGGTGGTCTTAACCTGCTTATCTGCGGAATAAGTGGTACCCACAGGGTCGTGGATCAAATCTCCGTCGCCCCAGAGCATGGCAAGACGGCGGTTGGCATCGGTCATCTCGCCGCCGCGGGAGCCGCGCATTCCGATCTCCTCTCCGTAGTAGATCACCGGCGAGCCGGGGGCGAGAAGATAGAGATTTGCCGCCATGCGCATATTGTTCTCCAGAATGAACGCGCCGGCAATGCGGTCCATGTCGTGGTTGGAGAGGAACAGGGACACCATGCCGTCCGGATTCTTCTCCAGCACCTTCTTCTGGAAGGACTCAATATAATTGGTGTACTTGCCGATGGAGAAGCCCTTTGCCGCGGAAGCCACAGTGCCCTCTGCCTGGGCTGCGGCAAAGTTAAAGCAGTTCATGGCGCTGTAGTATTCCAGAATTTCATTCTCGCCGGACCAGCACTCGCCCACGCAGTAGACCTCGGGATCGATCTTGCGAAGCTCCTCCGTGTACCACTCCCAGAACTCCACGCTGCGGGCGGTGTCACCGAAGTAAATGTACTTGACCGCATCGAAACGGAACCCGTCAATGCCAAGGTCCAGATAGTACTTTGCCACATCCAGCACTGCCTGCCGGACCTCGGGATTATCAAAGTTCAGCTCGGGCATATCGCCGGAGAAGTTGCACTCAAACCAGCAGTCCACGCCCGCGATCTTCTGATAGGTTACGCCGCTGAGCTTTTCGGCGGTGGTGACGCAGGAATAGTAATTGTAGTAGGGATTTTCTGTGTCGCCGTTCATCCGAGCTTCCTTGAACTGCACAAACCAGTCGTGCTGGCTGGAGGTGTGGTTGATGGCGAGATCAAGGATGACCTTAATGTTGCGGGCATGGCACTTTTCGACCAGCTCCTTCAGATCCTCCTCTGTGCCGAAGCGCCAATCGACCTCATAGTAATCGGCGGCATCGTACTTGTGGTAGGAGGGGGAGGAGAAGATGGGGGAGAGCCAGATGCCCTGCACACCCAGCGCGGTGTCAGAGTACATGTTTCCATCGTTCAGATAGTCCAGACGGTTGATGATACCGCGCAGGTCACCGATGCCGTCATTGTTGGAGTCGGAGAAGGAGCCGACAAAAATCTGGTAGAAGGTGCGGTAGTTGTCGTTCACGTTATCGGGCATGTTGGTGGAATCAACGGTGTCCTGCGCGCAGGAGCATACGCCCGGAAGCATCACCATGCCGAGCAGAAGACTGAGAACGCGGGAAATATATTTGTTCTTCATGTGCGATCTTCCCCGCTTATTCCGTCACAGCGTTGAGAGTGGCATCGTCGATCTTTCCCCACGCGTTGGGACCGGCGCACTTGACGTACAGACCAACCGCAATGGTGTCGCCTTCGGCGTATTCAATGTTCTTGATGGAAGCGGTGTGCCATTCATTATAGACTGTGATGGTGGTATCCGCCGTGTAGACGATCTCGCCATTGATTTTAACATAAGCATAGATCTCGGTTTCACCACCGTCGCCGCCCATGATGGAGATGGAGTAGTCGTACATTCCGGATTTCAGATCAGTGACCTCCTGCTCCAGCGTAAATTCCACGCAGTTTGCGCCCGCGCCCCAGAAGTGGTAGTGCTTTGTGCCTGTCATAGAGTCGGTGATCTTGTCCTCCACATAGAGCTCGTCGAAGCTTCCGATGGCGGTGGCGGTCCAGCCGGCTTCACCGTCCTCAAAGCTCCAGTTCCGGAGGTAATTATAGTTTACCATGGACACGTAGCAGTAGGCTTCCATGCCGCCTGCGGTTCCGGTGATGGTATACTTCGCCACACCGCCGTTTTTCATCTTATCAATGTCCACATTGTGCCACTCTACGGGAATGGACTGTCTGGAATTGTCCAGCATGATAGCGTTTACCGTGTCGGGCAGGACGATCTCGCCGTTCAGATCGAGCATAAGGCTGGTGTCCTCAATGGCATCCGCCCTGTTTTCCACGCTGTTGCCCTCGCGAACCAACGCAAAGACCTTCAGAGCCTCCAGCACCTTGCCCTCGGCATCAAAAAATGCCTGATTGTCCACCGCGCAGCCGCCGTAGTACTGTCCGGCGTCGTCGGGATCATACTGCGCGGCATAGGAGGATGCCCAGCCGGAGCCGTACTTCTCCCACAGGGCGGAATTTTCCTCCCAGCTGTTCGTGCCGACGCTGATCCAAGTGCCTTCCCAGTAGAATACACCGATACCATTGGTCATTTTGTTTACCACGGTGTCGATCACATTGCGGACGAGGTTTGCCTGACCCTGCTGGGTGAAGGGATAGTCCTTCACGATGCCGCCGCCCTCGCCGATAGTGTTGCCGCTGAAGTCGGTGTCCTCGGTGGTAAAGGCGTAGGAGGTTTCAGCCACCATGACCTTCTTGTTATAGGTAGTGGCGATGCCGGACAGCACCTCGGAGAGATTATCCAACGTGCCGTGCCAGAAGGGGTAGTAGGAGGAGGCGAAAACGTCGTAGTCTACGCCGTAATACTCCAGATTTTTAGCGTAGCTCTTGTAGCTGTCTGCCTTTTCGGGGTTGGCGAAATGGACAGCTACCAGTGCGTTGGGGCAGACCTCTCGGACCGCCCTGGAGCCTGCGGACATGAGCTGCATGATCTTCTTCCAGCCACCGAGCGCACTGCTGTTTTCGCCGCACATGGCGCCGTTAGTCTCGTTGCCGATCTGCACCATGCCCACATCCACGCCTGCGTCCATCAGCTTTTGCAGGCAGTCTTTGGTGTACTGATACAGTGCCTCGGTTTTGGTATCGATATCCATGCCGCGCCATGCCTTGGGTACCATCTGCTTGCCGGGATCTGCCCAGAAGTCGGAGTAGTGGAAGTTTACGAGGAGCTTCATGCCGTACTGCGTGGCGCGCTTGCCGATGGCGATGGCGTTCTCGATGTCACAGTTGCCGCCGCCATAGCCCATGCCGCTGTCGTTGAAGGGATCGTTCCAGACGCGGACACGGATGTAATTGATGCCGTTGGCGGCAAGGATCTCGTAGACATCCTTTTCTGTGCCGTCAAAGTCATAGTATTTTACGCCGCTTGCCTCCAGTGCGGGGACGCAGGAGGCATCCATGCCCATGATGAAGTCTTCGGGCAGGTTTTCAACCTTTTCCACGTAAAGGGAATTGGAGGTGACGTTCACAGCGGGGCGGCTGCCCGTCTGCGCGCCGCAGGAGGTCAGCATCAGAGCCGATGCGAGAACAGCAGCCATTAGGGAAATCACCTTCTTGTATTGTTTCATAACGTTCTCCTTTTTGCTGATAATAGGATCATGCCGCAGGGCAGGGCAGAGTCCCCGCTCTGCGGCATGACCAAACGAATTTATACAGTTGGGGGGTATCTTTATTTGTTGAACGGACCGGAATAGGGGATCAACAGAGCATCGTTGACATACACGCGGATGCTGATGCCATCGACTGTGACAGAGCCGCTCTCCCGCGCAAAACCGATCGCGCCGGCGCGGCTGCCGTCAGCCACCAGATTCCAATCACCCTCAAGGGTGTAGGGCAGATCGGTGTTGTGAGGATTGATGAGGACGAGAGCCTCGCCGCCCTTGCCGTCATCGAACTTGACGACCAGAATGCCGCTGCCCGTTTCCTCGGCGCTGACGATCTCGGTGCTGTTATCAGTAAAGATATCGTAGCTTCTGCGCATCTCAATCAGACCCTTGTAGTAGAGCATGGTGGCATACTCACGGGTGCCCTCGTGCAGCACGGACCAGTCGATGTTGTTGACTTCGTCGCTGGACTTGTAGCTGTTCTCATCGCCGCCCTTGGTGCGCAGCATCTCCTCGCCCGCCTGCCAGAAGGGAGTACCCTTGGAGATCATAATGATGGCGGCACCGAGGTTATTCATGCGGTTGCGCTGGTCGTCGCTGTTGTCACCGTTGGAGAGGAGCAGCTTATCCCACAGCGTGTTGTTGTCGTGGGCGCTCATGTAGTTGATGACCATAGCGTCGGTGACTGCCCAGCCCTGACCGACGCCCTTGCCTCCGTTGATACCGAAGATGATATCGGACAGCGTGGCCTTGGTCTGACCACTGATGTAGCCGCGGGCGGTCTTCTCAAACACGCTGCCCTTCAGACCGTCACGAATGACATCGTTAAAGACTGCCACAGCGCCGATACCGCCATTGGTGGCGTTGATCTTGCTGATGTTGGTCTGGTTTGCCTGAGGACTTCCGTCGATGGTAGCGCCCATGGTCCAGCCCTCGCCATAGATGATAGCGTTGGGATTGACCGCGTGTACGGCGCTCTCTACTTCCTGCATGGTTTCAAGATCATGCAGACCCATCAGGTCGAAGCGCAGACCGTCCAGCTTGTACTCCTCCACCCAGTAGGCGGTGGACTCAGCCATGAACTTGCCAAACATGTGGCGCTCGGAGGCGGTGTCGTTGCCGCAGCCGCTGGCGGAGGTGTTGAGGCCTGCGGAGGTGTAACGGTAATAATAATAAGGAACGATGCGGTTGAAGGAGCTGTTTCCGTCATAGGTGTGGTTGTAGACCATGTCCATGACCACGCTGATACCTGCATCGTGCAGTGCCATGACCATCTGCTTGTACTCGCGGATGCGCACCTCGCCGTTGAAGGGGTCGGTGGAATAGCTGCCCTCGGGGACATTGTAGTTCTTGGGATCATAGCCCCAGTTGA
>JAZOBV010000012.1:0-3158 GCA_045596145.1 Candidatus Pelethomonas sp. | reverse complement strand
CTCAGCACTCTCGTGCTGAACCGCCTGCGCGGCACGCTGAATGTTGTCTGCGTGAAGGCTCCCGGCTTCGGCGATCGCCGCAAGGAGATGCTGCAGGATATCGCCATCCTCACCGGCGGTCAGGTCATCTCCGAGGAGCTTGGCTACGAGCTCAAGAACGCCGACATCTCCATGCTCGGCCGCGCCCGTCAGATCAAGGTCACCAAGGAGAACACCACCATCGTCGACGGCGCCGGCGAGAAGCAGATGATCGCTGACCGCGTGTCCCAGATCCGCAGCCAGATCGCCATCACCACCAGCGATTATGACCGCGAGAAGCTGCAGGAGCGTCTGGCAAAGCTGGCTGGCGGCGTTGCCGTCATCAAGGTCGGCGCTGCCACTGAGACCGAGATGAAGGAGAAGAAGCTGCGCATCGAGGATGCTCTCAACGCAACCAAGGCTGCTGTTGAGGAAGGCATCGTCGCAGGCGGAGGTACTGTGTTTGTCAACGCCATCCCCGCTGTTGAGGCTCTGCTGGGTGAGCTGGAGGGTGACGAGAAGACCGGCGCCCGCATCATTGCCAAGGCTCTGGAGGCTCCCATCCGTCAGATCGCTGCCAACGCAGGTCTGGATGGCAGCGTGATCCTGGAGAAGGTCAGAAGCTCCAAGAAGCCCGGCTATGGCTTTGATGCCTATAAGGAAGTTTACTGCGATATGGTTGCTTCCGGTATTGTCGATCCCGCCAAGGTCACCCGTTCCGCTCTGGAGAACGCAGCTTCCGTTGCGTCCATGGTGCTGACCACCGAGTCCCTGGTCGCCGATAAGCCCGAGCCTCCCGCTCCCATGGGCGGTGGCGATATGGGCGGAATGGGCGGTATGTACTAAGCCTGACGCCGATTCCAATGAATGCTATAAAAGGAGCGCCGTGTACGCGGCGCTCCTTTCCTCTTGCTAAATAAATATTCTCCTCTTGCGGTGAGGGGGCAAATCCTGTATAATCCATTGGTGAAAGCGAAAAGTGCCCTGTTTTCAAGGGATGCAACTTAAAGTTGCGCGAAAAAACGTCAAAAAACGACAATGCAACTTTAAGTTGGTAGACTTTTGAATGGGGAAACGCTAAGATGAGATCAAGAAAGGAGGGATGAGATGTCCTTCGGAGAGCAGCTGCAGGTCCTTCGGCGTGCACACAATCTGACGCAGGAGGATTTCGCGCAGCAATTAGAAGTTTCCCGCCAGGCTGTAAGTAAGTGGGAATCCTCCAGAGGGTATCCTGAGATCGAGAAGATCATATACATCTGCAATCAATACGGAGTCACCTTGGATGAGCTTTTTGCGGAGGAGGTTCCCGGGAAAGCTGCGGAGCAGACGCAGGACACCACAAACCCCGCCCCGCCCCCCAAGCTGAACACGCCCCGCCTGCGGGAGTCCTTCAGCAACTTCTTCGCAAATCTTTCTCCTGCCAATCAGACTGCGTTCGGCGCGATTTTTGCGCTGGGGCTGCTGGTATCGCTGATCCTGGTGAGTACCGCTCTTACGAAAGGAGAAACGAACCAAATGATGATGGAACTCATTTGGATGGGGCTGCTGCTCGTGTTCGGCGCGGGCGAAGCCATCACCGTGGGGCTGACCTCGATCTGGTTTGCTGCCGGCGCGCTGGCAGCGCTGATCTGCTCCATGGCAGGTGGAAATATGGCGCTGCAGATCATTCTGTTTTTTGTGGTCAGCGCTCTGAGCATCGCGGCGTTCCGTCCCATCGCACAGAAGTATATTTATAATAAGGTGGAGCCCACCAACGTTGACAGCATCATCGGCAGAGAGGTGCTGGTAACGGAGAAGATATCCAATCTTCAGGCTGCCGGCACGGTCAACATCAGCGGACTGACCTGGACTGCCCGAAGCGCGGATAATAAGGAGATCCCCAGCGGAACGCTGGTTCGTGTCCTGCGCATTGAAGGTGTTAAAGTGTTTGTGGAAAAAGTAAAGGAGGAAAACTAAATGCCTACCGGTATCATTAGTGTCATTATCATCATCAGCCTGCTGCTGATCGCTCTCGTGATCCTTGCTGCCAACATTCGTGTCGTGCAGCAGTCCAAGGCGGCCGTCATCGAGCGTCTGGGCGCGTTCCAGACCGTCTGGGGTGTGGGCCTGCACGTCAAGATCCCCTTTATTGACCGCATTGCCAAGACCGTTTCCCTGAAGGAGCAGGTGGTTGACTTCGCGCCCCAGCCTGTTATCACCAAGGATAACGTCACCATGCAGATCGACACCGTGGTGTATTACCAGATCACCGATCCCAAGCTCTATACCTATGGCGTTGAAAATCCCATGAGCGCTATCGAGAACCTCACCGCCACCACCCTGCGTAACATCATCGGCGAGCTGGAGCTGGACCAGTCCCTCACCAGCCGTGACCACATTAACACCAAGATGCGTGCCATTCTGGACGAAGCTACCGATCCCTGGGGCATCAAGGTCAACCGTGTTGAGCTGAAGAACATTATTCCTCCCCGTGAGATCCAGGATGCAATGGAGAAGCAGATGAAGGCTGAGCGTGAGCGCCGTGAGTCTATCCTGCAGGCTGAGGGTCAGAAGCAGAGCCAGATCCTCGTTGCTGAGGGTGACAAGCAGGCTCTTATTCTCCGCGCCGATGCCGCCAAGCAGGCAAAGATCATGGAGGCTGAGGCAGAAGCTGAGGCGATCCTGCGCGTGCAGCAGGCAACCGCCGATGCCATGCGTATCCTGAACGAGGCATCCCCCAACGATCAGGTCATCAAGCTCAAGGCGCTGGAGGCATTTGCCGCCGCCGCTGACGGTCAGGCGACCAAGATCATCATCCCCAGCGAGATCCAGTCCCTCGCCGGTCTTGCCGCCGGTGCCCAGGCTCTGCTGAGCAAGGACGAAAAGTAAACACATTTTCAAAGGAGCGCCGCAGCGGCGCTCCTTTGTTGTTTCGTAAAGTTAAATAAATTGTTGTTTATCTTACTATGATTGATTTATTGTGCCGCTGGCGTGGCAGATGCCCGTTATCCATCTGATAGCTGGTTCAGCCTCCGGCGGGTGACTTTCTCCTTGTCGAGAAAGTCACCAAAGCGCCACATAAGGGGATATCCCCTTATGTATCCCCTTGAGAATACGGCGTGCAAATCTTCTATTACCGGCACTTTCTTGTTGAAATGGCG
>JAZOBV010000011.1:0-3186 GCA_045596145.1 Candidatus Pelethomonas sp. | reverse complement strand
GCAAAGGCAGCAAGTTGTCATTTAGAACAATGTAGCGGGTGAGCGGGGCAAACGCAGTGCGTTTCCGGGAGGGTGTGCCGAAAAGTAAATACGGAAAGCCCTCTTTATGTTCAAACGGGGATCTTAAGGGGTGTCCCCTTTACGGTTTTTGGTGACTTTTGTCCGGACAAAAGTCACCCGCCGGAGGCTGAACACGGTTGCTAATCGATGAAAGCGGTCTGCCGCGCCAGCGGCACAGCAAAATCTAAATAGTAAGACAAACCCCAATTTGCCGTGCTATCAGAAGCAGCCAGGGAGTGCCGCAGCTTGCGGCACTCCCTGTCCATCCTATTCATTTACGCACATACCCCCTGTACGTTTCCATCGTGATCCAGAAGATATACAACGGTTTCGTACTTTACGCCGACCAGCGCACCCGGACAGCAGAAAATATCCACAACCCCTCTCTCCATAAACCGAGTGACTGTCTTTTCCCATGTCATCAGATCGATGATCACGAGATAGCCGTTTTCATAGGTGTACGCCGCCGCGCCTCCCTCGCACATGGCAAGGAAATTGGATGCCGATTTATCCTTTGCGGTGTACTCTCCCGGCAGCTCCGTAAGCTCCCCGGTGGTGATATCATAGTGCGCCAGACTATACAGAATTTTATGCGGCGCGCCGACCTCGAACGCCGATGTCAGCAGAATGTGGGTTTCATCGAGAAAATGTCCGCTGACGGAATAGACATCAGAAGCATAGGGAAGCTGCGTGACCTCCACGCTCCAGAAGGGCGAGAACGCTTCCGCTGACTCGATCCGGTTCGCCATAGCGTCCCGGATCAGCGCCGCAAGCTCTGACGCATCCCCCTCGACCGCTCCGGTAGAAGTGATATCCCCAGCGGTCAACGTTTCCAATCTTGCAATCGCAACAGTGGGATCGATCTCCGTCTTCTGAGGATCGGCTTCGACAACTGCATTGGGGATCGTTTCACCGGAATTTTCTATGTCAATGCTTTCCTCCGTGCCGTTTTCACGATCTTCCACAGGATCGGTCAGCTCATCGGCAGGATCGGCACGCTCCTGCGCCCCGGTGAAGGTGCAGGCAACAGTGACAACGGCGATCAAAAGCACTGCTACCAGCGTATAAGCCGCCATTTTGGGTTTGTTGACGATCAGCGTGATGCGCTCACGGATGCTCTTTCCGCTTCCGGTCATGGTGGTCGCAGTATGCAGGAGCGCTGTGCGCTTCTCACAGGTCAAGCGCTGGAACGTCCTGTACAGGCGGCGCTTCGGAACTCTCCGGCTGATTCTGTCCGGTCTGCCCGGAATTTCCCGTGTTTTCCAGCATCAGACCGTTGTTCGGAACGACAACCACGGGTGCTTCCGCACCCATCACAGGGAAATCAGTGTTTTCTCCCCCAAGCTGCTCGAAATACTCTGTTTCCGGTTCACCGGAGTCAGACCGCACCGCCTCCCGATAAGCCTCGGAACGCTCGACCCGGTTCATAATGCTCAAACTGCTGCTCCCCAGAGATACCGGCAGCAGCAGCCGAACCAGTACCAGTCCCCACAGGGCATATTGCAGCCGCAGGTCGATTTTTCCTTTCAAAATTCCGCGCAGCAGCATGATGACTGCAATCAATACGGATGATGAAATGATCCACGAAAGCATACCCGCTTCCCCCTCTCGATTCTCTCAGCACGGCACAGATCCGGAAAGATCCGTATCAACGCTCCGCGCGTTTGGTTTACATCTGTAAACACAAGATAACATAATTGTTTACGGTTGTCAACAATTATTTTAAGTGAAAGCAAAATAATTGGCAGCTTGTTCCCAAACGGAGCACAAGCTGCCAAATTTTCTGGTTTATATGGAAATGAAGTGGAAAATGGAGTATAATTAGACGCAGCTTACTCCCACTTCTCCCACACCTCGGGGCAATACCCGATGGTGACGAATTTTCCATTACGGACGATGGGGGTGTTGAAAAGCTGCGGATTGTCAAACAGCTTCTCCTCCGCGGCATCCGGCGTGATATACGCCATATAGAGATCCTCATAGGCGCGGCATTTGGTGTTGACCAGCTGCTCAAAGCTCAGCTTCTGCCGCACGCTGCGGTACTCTCCCGGGGAAAAGCCCTTTTTCGGGAGATCGATATACTGGTACTTGATGCGCCGCTCCTTGAACCAGCGCTCCGCCTTCTTGCTGTCAAAGCACTTGGAGGAACCAAAAATCTGAACGTTCATGTTTTTACTCCTTATTGGATGATTGGAGGATACAATGATGGAAAATGCGATTCAAACACTGAAAAAGTGGGTGGACGAGAGCGATAATATCGTGGCATTCGTCGGCGCGGGATGCAGTACGGAATCCGGTATCCCGGATTTCCGCAGCACCGATGGGCTGTACAATCAGCAGTACGATTACCCGCCGGAAACGATTCTCAGCCACAGCTTTTTCTGCGCGCGCCCCGAGGAGTTTTACCGCTTCTACCGCGACAAAATGCTCTGCACCGACGCCATGCCCAACGCCGCACACCGGAAGCTTGCTGAACTGGAGCAGCGGGGCAAGCTGCGCTCAGTCATCACGCAGAATATTGACGGTCTGCACCAGAAGGCGGGCAGCAAAAATGTTCTGGAGCTGCACGGCAGCGTACTGCGCAACTACTGCCGCAGATGCGGGAAATTCTACGGCGTGGAGACTGTTCAGAACAGCCCGGGCGTTCCCCATTGCGACTGCGGCGGCATGATAAAGCCAGATGTGGTTCTTTACGAAGAAGGGTTGGACGAGGAAACCATCGCCCGCGCGGTATCCGCCATCCGGGCTGCGGACGTTCTTATCATCGGCGGCACATCTCTGACGGTCTACCCCGCGGCGGGACTGGTGCGCTACTATCGGGGCAGCAAGCTGGTGGTCATCAACAAGACCGCACTGCCCGAAGCGGGAGCGGATCTCACGATCTGTGCCCCCATCGGCGAGGTCCTCGCTCAGATTTGAGGACCGTGCCGTCCTCCACAATAGTGTAACACAGTCCGGTTTGTTTCGCAAGCAGGCTCGTCATGCAGAACGAGCCTGCCTGCGAAACGGTGCGGAAAAAAATGATAAATTCCGAAAAATAATTGTTGACAAACAGTATCCCCTTTGCTATAATTCTTTTTGCTGGTCGTGCTTGAAACGCGATATGCGAGTGTGCTGGAACTGGTA
>JAZOBV010000010.1:0-22676 GCA_045596145.1 Candidatus Pelethomonas sp. | reverse complement strand
ATTTTTCATTTCTGATGGTATTGCCATTGACAACCACTCTTTCCTCCTGTAAAATAATCAAGCGAGTAAAACAGACAGTCGCGTGGCAGCACCGAAAGGTCTGCTATGAGGAAAGTCCGGGCTCCACAGGGCAAGGATAACGGGTAACGCCCGCCGAAGGCGACTTCAGGAAAAGTGCAACAGAGATATACCGCCTCGCCGCCTGCGGCGGCAAGGTAAGGGTGGAAAGGCGAGGTAAGAGCTCACCCATCGGCTGGAGACTGTCCGATGCTGTAAACTCTATCCGGAGCAACACCGTGGGAGGACTATGGCTTGCCCGGCCGTCCTCGGGAGGTGGCTTGAGCGGTCTGGCAACAGATCGTCGAGATAGATGACTGTCAAATACAGAACCCGGCTTACAGTTTTGCTCGTTCCAATATGAAACCTCCGGCGGAAAACGCCGGAGGTTTCTGTATATTTTGTTGACAGTCTTACGCTCACGTTGTATCATAAATTCAGTTACTTAAAGAATCGGAGGTATCATTATGGCTCGAATCAGCAAGCGTGATTACTACCTTGAGATTGCAAAGACCGTCGCACTCCGCTCCACCTGTCTGCGCCGCCAGTACGGCGCTGTGATCGTGAAGGACGATATTATCATTGCTACCGGATACAACGGCGCCGCCCGCGGGGAAACAAACTGCTGCGATGTCGGTCAATGCTGGCGCGAGGCAAACGGTATCCCCCACGGTGAGCGGTATGAGGAGTGCGTCGCCGTACATGCTGAGGATAATGCCATCAGTCAGGCAGGACGTGACGCGATTGGCGCAACACTTTATCTTGCGGGTATTGAAAAAGGCAAGCTG
The DNA here is from genome assembly GCA_045596145.1 of Candidatus Pelethomonas sp. GTDB lineage: Bacteria > Bacillota > Clostridia > Oscillospirales > Oscillospiraceae > Pelethomonas. The sequence continues at coordinate 21,831 of JAZOBV010000010.1, read as the reverse complement.
ATCAACGCTGTCCCCTGCAAGATGTGTGCCCGCAAGATTAAAAACGCCAGAATTTCGGAAATTGTCGCCACTACCGCAGAAGAAGAAAAATGAATCTGCTAACGCAGCGGTGTCTGATCCGCAGATTCACGGAAAATGACGCATCCGCTTTACACGAAGTTCTCTCCAACGATGAAGTCATGGAATATATTGAACCTCCCTTTGATCTGGAGCAGACACGGGAGTTTATCGAGAAAGACGGTCTGTGTGAGCCGCCTCTGGTTTACGCGCTGGTATGGAGAGCGGCTGAAACGGTCATTGGTCACATTATTTTTCACAAGTATGAGGAAGATAGCTATGAGATCGGCTGGATCATCTGCAGGGACTACTGGGGGATTGGCATTGCAGGCGAAGTCACCGCTTCGCTGATCGAATATGCCAAAACGCTGAATATCAGCAGTTGTGTTATCGAATGTGATCCTAACCAGACAGCAAGCATTCGGCTTGCGCAGAAGCACGGTTTTATATATGCTGGCGAGGATGACGGCTGTGCCGTCTATCGGTTGAATCTGTAAAAAAGGCAGGGACTGCTTGAAAGCAGTCCCTGCCTATAAACTTTTACCAGATTACTCCTGCTCCCAGTTATGGTAGACGTTCTGAACGTCCTCATTGTCCTCCATGAGGTCGATCATCTTGGTCATGTTTTTAATATCATCCTCATTGGTGAGCTTGATATAGTTCTGAGGCACCATCTCGATACCGGCGGAGGCGAACACATAGCCCTTCTCCTCCAGTGCCTTGACAACAGCGTTGAAGTCGTCGGGCTCGGTGGTGATCTCAAAGATACCCTCGTCAGCCTGGAAGTCAGCCGCGCCGCAATCCAGAGCATCCATCATGACAGTCTCCTCGTCCAACTCACCTTCCTCGTTATCAATGACGATTACGCCCTTCTTGTCAAAGCTCCAGCTCACGCAGCCAGAAGCACCCATGTTTCCGCCGTACTTGTCAAACAGGTGACGCATTTCGGGGGCGGTGCGGTTGCGGTTGTTGGTCAGCGCCTCAACGATAACGGCAACGCCGCAGGGACCGTAGCCCTCATAAACAACCTGCTCGTAGTTATCAGCACTTCCTGCGCCCAGAGCCTTGTCAATGGTACGCTTGATGTTGTCGTTGGGCATATTGGCAGCCTTTGCCTTGGCGATAACGGTTGCCAGACGGGAGTTATTGTTGGGATCACCGCTGCCGCCCTCCTTGACCGCAACGATCATCTCGCGGGCGATCTTGGTAAAGATCTGGGAGCGCTTGGCGTCTGCGGCACCCTTGGTCTTCTGAATATTATGCCATTTGGAATGTCCGGACATAGTTGAATTCTCCTTAGATGTAGTATTGAATAGTCTCCCTGTGGGAGATGGATTTTTGTATGGTCAACTGCGGGAAGCGGTCAGCAAGATAGTCAATGACTGCTTCACACACAGGATCTTCCGTTGGAAAATGCCCCGCGTCGATCAGATTAAGTCCCAAATCCTTTGCATCGAGGAACTGATTATACTTCACATCGGACGTAACAAAGGTATCACATCCGTGCTGCACCGCATAGCGGAAAAACTCACCGCAGGCACCACCGCCTACCGCTACCGTGTGTACCGGCTTGCCGCCGTCAACATAGCGGATGCCGTTGGGCTGAAGCGCTGTCTTCACCTCGGCAAGAAACGCCTGCAGCGTTTTCTCCCCAGCCAGCTCTCCGGCGCGTACAACGCCTTCCCCGCCCGCGATCACAGCAACGTTCTTCACCCCCAGCTTTTCAGCCAGAACATCATTGACACCGCCGACTGCGGCATCCAGATTTGTGTGCATACAAATAGCGGAAACCCCTCCGCGGACAAGGTCGATGAACATTTTCCCCTGCACATTGTCATCACGGATCGTCTGAACAGGGCTCCATGTGCAGTTCATAACGGGATGATGGCTTACGATCAGATCGAATTTACCCTCCACCGCTTCGCGAACTACCTCAGGAGTGATGTCCAGTGCCACAAGGACACGCTGAACATTTTTTGCCTGCTCACCGATCAGATGACCGACGTTATCGCCGGGCATAGCGGTATCCTTAGGCGCCCATTGGAAGATTGCCTGTTCAATATCATATACCGTTGTCAAGGCGGCACCCTCCTTTTTGCTTCTCCAGTGCGGAAATAATTTCACAAAGCTCACTGCGGCGTCCCTGCAGCGCGGGATCTCTTGCCTTCTCCAGACCGGCTGCCGCGCGGCGAAGCCGAAGAATGCGTTCATCCAGATAACGCTCCTGCAAAGGATCGCCATCCAGCAGAAAACCTCCCCAAAACTGTGCCTCGTGAACAGCCTGCATCTGCCCGCCCCTAACGGATAAGATGGGATAAATCACACCCTTATCCGCCACAAGACGCTCCGCAAACACTTGATATCCGTTATCCGGAAGCCATCTGCGCAGCACCTCTGCCTTGCTCATAGGCTGCAAAAGAAGAAGTACATTCTCTTTCGTCCAGGGCGCGGCTTCCAGAATAGAAACGATATTATCTCCTCCCATGCCGGCGATCACGACGCAGTCCACTTCACTGTGAGCTACGCCGTTCAAACCATCACACAGGCGAAATTCGATCCGGTTTGTAACATCATGCAGTGCCGCTGTTCGTCTGGCGTGCTCCAGCGGAGCGGCACCGATATCAGAGGCAATGGCAGAGCTGATCCGCTCCGACAAAAGCAGATCAACGGGAATGAAGCCATGATCTGTTCCCACATCGACCATACGCGCACCGTTCGGAACGAGATCAGCGATCGCGCGCAGACGTGGCTGCAATGCGAGACCATTTCCCATGGTTCATTCCTCCCCTTTCCCGAAACTTGCACAGGGACTCATAGGTGATCTATGAGTCCCTTGTGAATCGTCATTTACTTGTTGGCAGCCTCGTTGACGACCTCAAGCAGCTTCTCGCAATCAACACCGTGAACAGCGCATGCCTGCTCAACAGTCTCGTTGCGGCTGCTGGGACAGCCCAGGCAGTGCATACCGATGGACAGGAAGATGGGAGCGGTCTGGGGTGCGATGTCAAGAATATCACCGATGATGGTGTCCTTAGTGATCTGGATCATGGTTAAATACCTCCAAAAATTTGTGTATGCATTAGCGCAAATAGTATACCCCAACATGCGCAAATTTTCAATACCTAATTTCGATAAAAATCCTCATTCTTGCAAGGAAAAAAGAAACGACGCGACCATCGGCCGCGTCGTTATCAGGCTATTGATCTATTAGCCCTGCTCACGCATCTTAGCAAAGCAATCGCTGCAGTACACAGGACGATCGCTCTTGGGCTCAAAAGGAACCTTGGCCTCGCCACCGCAGGAAGCGCAGGTAGCGGTGAAGTACTCACGGGGACCGCGAGCGGCGTTCTTGCGAGCGTCACGGCAGGACTTGCAGCGCTGGGGCTCGTTCTGGAAGCCGCGCTCAGCATAGAACTCCTGCTCACCTGCGGTGAACACGAACTCCTGACCGCACTCCTTGCAAACTAAGGTCTTGTCTTCGTACATGATGTTACCCTCTCTTTGAATAGAAAAAAATATATGCGCTCAGTCGTTGCTGAGGTCGCCGGAAGTAAGGTGCCGCGCGATTTTACGTCTAACACGCTGCACAGCGTTGTCCACCGATTTAGGGGACTTTTTGACGGCTTCTGCCATTTCTTTGGTTGTAAGTCCGTCCAGATAATAACCCAAAATCTTCGCCTCGAACTCGGACAACTGCTTGCGCACGCCACGCAAAGTATCCCGTGCGTCTTCCCTACCGATAATAAATTCTTCGGGATCAACATGGGACAGCACATGCGCACCAATGGAAGAGGTAGTACGACTGTCAAAGAAGGGTATTTCAAGTGGTATCGCCTGGTTCAGCGGACTATGCTTGTCACGAGCAGCGGCACGAACCGCGGAATACAGACGATTGCGGATACAGGTTTCAGCGAAAGTGCGGAATGCGGCGTTGCGGGTACTATCGTACTCCCTCATTCCGTAAATCAGTCCGATCATGCCCTCCTGAATAAGGTCATCGCTGTCCCCGCCCGCAAGATAATACGGCCGGGCAAGCTGACGAACCAGCCTGGTATAGCGGGAAACCAATATTTCTTCTGCCTCCCGGTCGCCACCATGCGTCAATTCACATAATTTTTCATCCGAAAAGGCATTATATTCGTCCTGTTGGAGTTCTTTGATCGACATGTTATATTATACCTACTTTTCCTTGCTCTTGTCAAGTAAATATTAAAAATTTGTTAATATCTATTTACATTTCCAGCGTCTTGATCACATTGACCACGCGCTGCGCGCACTGCTCTGCCTGCTCGGTCGTTTTTGCCTCGACCATGACGCGGATCAAAGGCTCCGTACCAGAGGGACGAACAAGAATACGTCCTTCCCCGCCGAGGGTTTCCTCCTCCCTGCGAACTGCTGCGCGCAGCTCCTCGCTGTTCATCACAGCGTCCTTCACGCCCGCCTTGTTTTCAAGCTGAACGTTGATCAAGGTCTGCGGATAGCTGGGGCAAACAGATGCCAGCTCCGAAGCTTTCTTTCCGCTCTTGCTAAGGATTTGCAGGAACTGCAGTGCGGTAAGCTGACCGTCGCCGGTGGTGGCATAATCCGTAAAGATGGTGTGACCGGACTGCTCGCCGCCAATGCGGTAGCCGAACTCAAGCATCTTTTCCAGAACATTGCGGTCTCCCACAGGTGTGCAGATCAGCCGGATGTTGTTTTTGTTGCAGAATTCATGCAGACCGAGATTGCTCATGACAGTACCCACAATGGCGCGGCCTGTCAGTGTTCCCTGCTCCTGCATGTAAAGACCACAGACTGCCATGACCTTGTCACCGTCAATGATCTCTCCCCGTTCATCGATCAACAGGCACCGGTCCGCGTCACCGTCGAAGGCGATGCCAAGGTCATATTCGCCCGCCGTGACCATCGCCGCAAGACTTTTCAAATGTGTGGAACCGCAGCGGTCATTGATATTGGTGCCGTTGGGCTTGCGGTGGATAAAATCAGCCTCGATTGCAAAATTTGCGAAAAGATCGGGCGCGGTAGCCGCCGCCGCGCCATTGGCGCAGTCAATCAGCACACGAAGGCCACCCAGATCCACATCAATGCTCTCGGCAAGATATTTGATATATTCGTTTTTCAGCTGCTTCATGCCGTGGATGCGCTTGCCGATCTCCGCGCCGGACTTGATCGGCATAGGTTCACCGGAGAGGATCTTCTCCTCCACTCGGTTCTCCAGCTCATCACTGAGCTTATAGCCCTTTCCGTTGAAGACCTTGATACCGTTATGCTGGAACGGATTATGGCTTGCGGAGATCACAATGCCTGCGTCCGCCTCCACCAGAATTGTGAGATAAGCCACCGCGGGGGTCGGGATAGTACCCAGCGGCATAACACTGCCGCCGACAGAGGTAATTCCCGCGATCATCGCACTCTCCAGCATATCGGAAGAAACGCGCGTATCCATGCCGATGGTAATAAGAGGCGCTTTTCCATTCTCCTCCTGCAGCACCATCGTAACCGCCTGACCGGTGCGGTAGGCAAGCTCAGCAGTCAGATTTTCACCGACAATGCCACGAATGCCATCTGTACCAAACAGCTTTCCCATAAAAATTGCCTCCTGTGACTCAAAATCAAGATCAGAATATCAACTGCTGCCCGTCGTCCGATCCGGCAGTCAGTCCAAGGTGTGTATATGCTTTCGCGGTAACGCAGCGTCCGCGCGGCGTTCTGGTGATAAAGCCGAGCTGCATCAGATACGGCTCGTAAACATCCTCCAGCGTCACCGCCTCCTCGTTGATGGTCGCCGCCAGCGTTTCCAGACCAACTGGACCTCCACCATAATGCTCGATGATCGCGCGAAGCATTCTGCGGTCAATATTGTCCAGTCCGAGGTGATCGACCTCCAGCGCGGTCAGCGCCTTATCCGCAAGCTCTCTGGTGATCACGCCGTCCCCCATCACCTGCGCGAAGTCACGCACACGGCGGAGCATACGGTTGGCGATACGGGGCGTTCCCCTGCTGCGCCTGGCGATCTCAATGGCACCCTCTGGTTCGATAGGCGCATCGAGGATACCGGCAGAGCGGCTAACGATCAGCGCCAATTCCTCCGTTGTATACAGCTCCAAACGCAGTGTAACACCGAATCGGTCACGCAGCGGCGCGGAAAGCTGACCTGCACGGGTGGTCGCGCCGATCAGAGTAAATTTGGGCAGATCCAAACGAATGGAGTTTGCGGAAGGACCCTTGCCAATGATGATGTCAATGGCATAGTCCTCCATTGCTGGATAAAGAACCTCCTCCACCGAGCGGTTCAATCGGTGAATCTCATCCACGAAAAGAATATCATTTTCGTTCAGATTAGTCAAAAGCGCAGCAAGGTCGCCCGCCTTTTCGATGGCGGGACCGGAGGTGATTCGCACGTTGACTCCCATCTCGTTGGCGATGATGCAGGAGAGCGTTGTTTTACCCAGTCCCGGAGGACCGTGGAGCAGAACATGATCCAGCGGCTCCCCACGCATTTTGGCAGCTTGAATAAAGACCTCAAGATTACCCTTTGCCTTCTCCTGCCCGATGTACTCCCGCAGCGTTTTGGGGCGCAGGGAGTATTCCCCTTCATCCTCTTTTGTGAGAGAGGTGGTCACAAGGGATTCCTGCTCAGAGTATATGTCGTTGGAGGAAAAATCAATGCTCATAATTGTTCCTCTTCTTAACCTTTCATCATATTTTTCAGTGCCAGACGCACGATCTGCTCAAGGGGCTGAGACTCCACGTCAATGCCCTTCAGCGCGACATTGATCTCTGCCTGAGAATATCCGAGGACCGCCAGTGCGGCACTTGCTTCCGACACCTTGTTCTGCGGGATCACCGTTATACCGGGAATGCTCACAGACTCGCCGGAGCCGGAGATCCCCTGTCCCTTGCTGAGCTTGTCCTTCAGCTCAAGGATCACACGCTGTGCAATCTTTTTGCCGATACCCTGGGCGTAGGTCAGCGCCTTTTCATCCCCTGTGATGATGGACAGCGCAAGATTTGCGGGCGTGTTGCTGGACAGGATGCTTAAAGCAGCCTTAGGTCCAACACCGGATACCGAAATAAGCTGCTGGAACAGCTTCAATTCTTCTCCGGTGGCAAAGCCATATAGCTCCATAGCGTCCTCGCGCACATTCAGGTAGGTCAGAAGCTTGGCCTTATCGCCCTTTTTGATCTGTGAGAGCGTATAGCTGGTGGTTTTGCAGGCATAGCCAACACCGCCGCAGTCAATGACTGCCAGATACGGCTCGATGTGCTCGACGGTACCGGAAACATAATAAAACATAGTTCGTTTACCTCGTATTGTACTTCTTCGGATCAAATACCCGCTCGGTATTCAGAAGGCTGGTGGCACTGCGTCCGTGGCAAATAGCAATCGCCAATGCATCGGCAGCGTCATCTGGTCTGGGGATCTGCTTCATTTTCAGAAGACGCTGGGTCATCAGCATGACCTGCTTTTTCTCTGCCGCTCCGTATCCCACTACCGCCTGTTTGACCTGCATGGGGGTGTATTCATACAGTGGGATCCCCGCCCGTTCCGCCTCCAGCAAAATCACGCCGCGTCCGTGCGCAACCGCGATGCCGGTGGTAATATTTTTAGAGAAAAAAAGCTCCTCCACCGCGATCTCATTGGGTGCAAACGTATCCAGAAGCTGCGCCATATCCTCGGAGATCTGCAGCAGCCTGCGGCTGAGCGGCAATCCCGCAGGTGTGGAGATCACACCGTATTGCACCAGCTTCTGACCGGTACGGTCTGCATCGATCACGCCGAATCCGATGGTTGCAACACCGGGATCGATCCCAAGAATACGCATGCGCCGCTTCCCCTTCCCGTAAATCTGCAAAATATATTTTAGTATAACATTTGTTTCATTAAAAAACAAGTGGTATGCTTCAAAGAAACATACCACCTGCTTCTAAATCATCCGAAAATCTCACCGGCAATCCGTGCCGAGTGGGCGGCATCCTTTGCGTAATAGTCCGCACCGATCTGGCGGGCAAATTCCTCGCTTACCACCGCGCCACCGATCATAACAGAGCAATCCAGCTTTGCATCCCGCAGTGCGCGGATGGCGGGTTCCATATTCTGCGCCGTGGTGGTCATCAGGGCAGACAGACCCACAAGCTTGGCACCGCTTTCCCGTACCGCCTGCACCAGAACCTCGTCCGGCACATCCCTGCCCAGATCGATCACGCGGTAACCGTAGTTTTCCAGAAGCATTTTAACGATATTTTTTCCAATATCATGGATATCTCCCCGCACTGTTGCCAAGATGATCGTGCCTTTTTCGGATGCACCCGCATCCAGACGCTCATTCAGCACCTCAAACGCCAGCTTTACAGCATCAGCGGAAGCCATGAGCTGCGGAAGAAACAGCGTGCCGTTCTCATAAGCGGTGCTTACACCATCCAGAGCCGGGATGATATGCTCGTTGATAATTTCGACGGGCTCTTTCTGCTCCAGAAGCGACAGTGTAGCAGTGCGCACATCGCCTTTGCGTCCGCTGGAGATCAAGTCTTCCAGCTTTACTGACACCGCATCATCACGCACAATATCAGAACGATTGCGTTCAAGATATTTTTCGCAGCCCTCATCCTCTCCCCGCAGGACGCGCGCGGCAGCGATCGTGTCCATTATACGGGTTGAACCGGTCAGAACAATGGCAATGTTCAGTCCCGCCGCGAGGCAAGCGGCGAGGAATGTGCAATTCAGCGCATCTCTTGCGGGAAGACCGTAAGAAATGTTGGATACACCGAGGATTGTTTTGTATCCATTTTCCCGCACCAATCGGATCGCATCAACAGTTGCAAGCAGTCCTTTCTGCTCCGCAGAAGCAGAAAGCGCCAGGCAGTCAACAAATATGTCGCGCTTTGCGATACCGGCTCTCTCTGCTGCTTCGGCAACGCGAACACCTGCCGCGCATCGTTCCTGCGCCGTTGCACCGATTCCGTTCTCCTCAAGTGCAAGAGCGATCAATCCTGTGCCGTATTTCACTGCCAGCGGCAGAATATTGGTCAGACTCTCTTTGGTTCCGTTAACAGAGTTCAGAATTGGCCGTCCGCGGCATACCCGCAGGGCACGTTCAAGTGCCGCGGGATCCGAGCAGTCGATAACCAACGGAAGCGGCGTTACCTTCTGAATCGCCAAAACCATTGCTCCCAGCGCCTCCACCTCGTCAATATCCGGGAGTCCAGCGTTGACAACGATAAAATCCGCTCCATCCTCCGTTTGCGTTATCGCAAGCTCGGCGGCATAGTCCCAATCCTTTGCCCGAAGTGCTTCGGTCAGCTTTTTTCTGCCTGTCGGATTGATCAGCTCACCGACCGTCCGAATTTCGCGCACATCGCATGTTACAGCCCCCTGCCAGCCGCACAGAGAACAGATCTCCGCTTCCCTGCGCTGCACAGGAGTTCTGTTTTCAACCAGTTTCCGTATCGCCGCGATATGCGCCGGTGTCGTTCCACAGCAGCCACCAAGGATCGCAACACCGGCATCCAGAAACCGCTCAGCCCAACGCGCAAACTCCCCGGCATCCACATCAAACACCGTGTTTCCGTCCACCATGCGGGGAAGTCCGGCGTTTGGCTGGACCATAATGGGCAAATGCGTAGAAGCGAGCAGCGCGTCCACTACGGGAACCAGCTTATCGGGACCCAGTGAGCAGTTTACGCCGATCACATCTGCCCCCAGTGAGGTCAATGTCACTGCCGCGGCTATAGGGTCGGTGCCAAGAAACGTTCTGCCGTCCTCACCGAAGGTCATGGTAACGAAAACCGGAAGATCCGTATGCTCCTTTGCGGCAAGAAGTGCCGCTTTTGCCTCCAGCAGATCGGACATGGTTTCGATCAGGATCAGATCCGCTCCCGCCTCGGCACCAATCGTCATCATTTCCCTGAACGACTCGTATGCTTCATCGAAGGTCAGTTCTCCAAAGGGCTCCATCAACGCGCCGAGCGGTCCAATATCCAGCGCAACCTTTGCACCATAAGGCAAGGCTCCTTCCTTCGCCAGCGTAACACCCGCAGTGATGAACGGTCCGGGATCCTCCCCAAGCTTTCGGCGACTAGCACCAAAGGTATTTGCGGATACGATGTGTGATCCGGCAGCGGCGTAGGCTGCGTGAATTGTCCGGATCTCGTCCGGATGTGAGAGATTGAGCCGCTCAGGATTGTGGCCGGATTTCAGCCCCGCCGCCTGCAGCATTGTTCCAAAGCCGCCATCAAAAATATAGTGCCGATCCAGTGCGATCATTCTACTACTTCCTTTCCTTCTGTATGTAAATCCCTAATGTTTACATCATAGCACTTTAAAAAGAAAAAAGAAAGCCGCACGCTAAAGTTTCGGTCTCCTTTAACCAAAACTTCAGCGCACAGCTTTTATGTTTATGCTCTTGGATGCGTTTTTCGGTAAACATCCTGCAGATTCTGTTTCACAAGATGGGAATACACCTGCGTTGAGGAAATATCGGCGTGTCCCAGCATCTCCTGCAGCGAGTGAAGGTCTGCGCCATTCTCCAGAAGATGGGCGGCAAAGGAATGACGCAGCGTATGCGGTGTGATCTCCTTTTTGATCTGCGCCTTTTCCTGATAGTACTTGATGATCTTCCAAAATCCCTGACGGCTCATCCGCTCTCCGCTCATGTTCACAAACAGTGCGGACTCATCGACCTCCAGCACGATGCGCGGACGGATATTTCTGATATATTCACCAAGCGCCTTGACCGCAGTGGCATACAATGGAATGATCCGCTCCTTTCCCCGGCTGCCGCAGCGAAGAAATCCTGCCGAAAGATTCACATCCTCCAGATCCAGCGAGATCAGTTCGCTGACACGGATTCCGGTGGCATACAGCAGCTCCAGCATGGCATGGTCGCGGTATCCTTTTGCGTCCACACACTGCGGCTGTTCAAGAAACAGCTCAACCTCCTTGCCTGTCAGGATCTGCGGAAGCTTTCGCTCCGTTCGGACAGGAGCGGCTCCCCGCGCGGGATTGGTCTGAATAACATCCTTCTGGAGAAGATAACCGAAGAATGATTTTAATGACGCAAGACATCGGGCGACACTTGATGAAGATCTGCCCGCGTTGCTCAAATGCGTCAAATATTTTTCAATATGCTCCTGCGCAGCGTTAACAATATCGAGCTGATCGGTATTCCTTAAATAATCCGAAAAACTAACAACGTCGCGGACATAGGATGCGATCGTATTGGCGGAGGAACCACGCTCTTCCTTCAGATATGCTGAGTATTTTTCGATATAATCAGACACGGTGTTCCCCCCTTTTTTAAAAAATCATTTTGATCTTACCAACGGCAGTGCGAAATAAAAGCGGTGTCAACAAACGCTCACAACACACTCCCACACACAAAATAGCAAGACAAATCACAAAAATAATAAAATATCGACTGTTGTAAAAAACCGGCTCGATCCGCTTCCCGCGTCCCGCAGTCAGCACTGCAAGGCGAAGCGAGAGCGGAAGGGATTCGCTGGCAACGAGAAAAAAACTCGGCATCGTAAACAACAGACGGACCGCGATCAGCGCAGCCGCAAGAAAAACTCCCGAGCCGCCAAAGGTTTGCGCAAAACAAGAAACTATGTAAAATGAAGAAAAGCCAAATGCAGCCGACAAAACAGGGGTCAAAACCACCCCCAAAGAAGAAAACCCCAACAGAAAAGCGATGCAGATATAGCCAAAATATAAAACAACACATCTAAATAGAGGTGTGTTCACGCCGTTTCGGTCATATAAAAGGCAGTAATCAACAAGATATTCGTGAAACGAAGCTCTCACTGCCTCATCACAGTTTCTGGAATAGAGATCTCCCGCAAGCCCGCCAAGCAAGAATAAAACAGCAAGAATAAGCAAGGTTACAGTTTTGCCATCCGGTTTCTTCATTCGAATCATTCGCAGGACAGAATGTCTGCGCATATCCATCACCTCGCTCAAGGATATGCGCCGTGGACAAGTTTTAGAATACCACAAGTGCGAGCTTGAATTTGTGTAGTTCTATAATAATCCAAATTCCGTTCTTTCGCAAGAAGCAACCGTCTGAACAGGACTTTTTTGTAAATTATCCCAAAATATTATGTTAACATGATTATGTAAACCCGGTTAACAATCGGTGTGCATATCACGCCGCGCCAATCCCTCGAACACTCCATTTTGTGATTAGTCGCGCGTGAGGGTGCCACATCTGGGTATCATACAGGGTATACTCTCGGTTATCGCATTTTGCCGACTACAGGCTGTATTTGGTGGTTTTGACCACAACCTCCCTATCACTTTCTCGCTCTCCTTGTTTTCGGCATATCTCGACGCGTTTTTCCTTTTTTCGCCCGCAATTCCGGTACCAGCGCAGCCAGAAGGCCACCCGCCGCCATCGAAGCTCCAACGCCGGTAAGCCCCCCGTTGATCGTCCCAACCTCTCCGGTAAGCAGACCTACAGCTACCGTTACCGCCAGAAACACTAAAACAACCGCCGATGCACTCAGCACACGCCCGTCCCCTCCCTTTATCACGCAATAGGCGCATCCCAAAAAAGAAGACAGTCCGGCAGCAGCGCACACCATAAGATATATCGCCCCCTCCCCTACGATCTCGCTATGGATCAGCAGGGCCGCAAGGAATTGAAGCAGCACATAGCACATCAAAGCAAGGATCGCGCCAATTACACTGTTTTTCATCAGCCCCCCGGGCAGTGAAGCAAGCACCTTGGACATAACAAAACCTCCCGACAACTGATACTGATAAACCAGTATACTTGCCGGGAGGTTTGATTATTCTGCGATTTACTTGTTCTCCTCAGAAGTGGCTTCCGCCTTCTTCTCGATCTTCTTATTCTTCTTTTCAGCTTCCGCTGCAGCCTGCTGGGTGTTGTTGATAGATACAGCCCACTTGTTCAGCTCCATGCGGACGCGGTCGTCGCTGGTCTCAATGATGATGGTCTCCTCATTGATCATAACGATCTTACCGACGATGCCGCCAATAGTGGTGATCTGATCACCTTTCTTGAGGTTGTTGCGCATTTCATCAGCCTGCTTCTTACGCTTGTTTTCGGGGCGGATCATGACGAAATACATGAACACGAACATGAGCACGAGCAAAATCATGGGGGAAAGAGCATCCATAGTCTAGTCTCCTTTTATTTCAGACAAAGTAGTTTGCAAAAATGCATCGTTTATTATACAAAATTATCCTGCCTTTGGCAAGTCCTAAATTTTGCGATCCAGCTTCGCGCTGTATTCCTCCCGAAACGCATCATACTCGCCCGCTTCAAGCGCCGCTCGAATGCGCTCCATCAGGGTGTTATAGAACCAGAGATTATGCATCACAGCAAGACGCATCGCAAGCATCTCTTCCGCCTTGAACAGGTGGCGCAGGTACGCCCGCGAGAAGCTTCTGCACACAGGACAGTCGCATTCGGGATCGATCGGCTGCATGTCCAGCTTATACTTCTCGTTTTTGATATTCATGCTGCCCTGCCAGGTAAACAGCTTTCCATGCCGGGCATTGCGGGCAGGCATGACACAGTCAAAGAAGTCCACACCGCGCCAAACAGCCTCGATGATATTGCTGGGCGTACCCACACCCATCAGATAACGGGGCTTGTCCGCAGGCATGTGGGGCTCCACCGCATCAATGATATCGTACATCACCTGCGTTTCCTCACCTACTGCCAGACCACCGATAGCGTAGCCGTCACAGGGGATCTTTGCGATCTCATCCATGTGCCACACGCGGAGATCGGCATAGGTTCCCCCCTGATTGATACCAAACAGCATCTGACCCGGATTCACGCAGTCGGGCAGCTCGTTTAGACGGTCATGCTCGGACTTGCAGCGCCGCAACCAGCGTAAGGTACGTTCACAGGACGCTTTAACATAGTCATACGGTGCGGGATTTTCCACGCACTCATCAAACGCCATGGCAATATCGCTTCCAAGATTCGACTGGATCCGCATCGACTCCTCAGGTCCCATGAAGATCCGCCGCCCATCAATGTGACTGGCAAAGGTCACACCCTCCTCCGTGATCTTCCGAAGACCCGAGAGGGAGAAAACCTGAAAGCCGCCGGAATCCGTCAGGATCGGTCCATCCCAATCCATCATTTTATGCAGCCCGCCCAGCGCCCTAACCACATCATCACCGGGTCGAAGGTGCAGGTGGTAGGTATTGGACAGCTCGATCTGGCACTTGATATCCTTCAAATCGTGAGCACTCAGACCGCCTTTGATGGCACCCTGCGTACCAACATTCATAAACACCGGTGTCTGAACCTCACCACCGTGGGCGCAGGTAAAGCGTCCTCTCCGGGCGCGCCCCTGCGTCTTGATCACTTCAAACATAGTTCCATCCATTCCGCCGCCATCTGCGGCACATACCGATCAGTTTTTCAGTTATCTTTATCCTCATTTTCCGGCTGCTGTTCCAGCACACCGTCATAAAATCCAGGCGTTTCCTTCCTCCGCCCATCCAGCCATTTCGCAAGTCTCGGGGTAAGCCAGAGGCTCGCCCCCACCACGACAACAAAAAGCGCGATAGCGGCAAAGGGAGCCACATTCTCTCCCACATGCGCCTTCAAAAAGTCCATCAACATAACAGCGCACCTTTTTACCGGATAAACATGGCATCACCGAAGGAGAAGAATCGGTACTTCTCCTCCACCGCAGTTTTGTATGCGTTCAGAACATTTTCGCGTCCCGCCAGCGCACTGACCAGCATGATCAGCGTACTCTCCGGCAGATGAAAGTTGGTGATCAGCGCATCCAGAACCTTAAAGCGATACCCCGGATAGATAAAGATGTTCGTCCATCCGGCTTTAGCCTCCATGTGTCCGTCTTCTCCCGCCCAGCTTTCCAGAGTGCGGCAGGACGTTGTTCCAACGCAGATCACTCGACCACCAGCAGCCTTTGTCCGATTGATAAGATCCGCCGTTTCCTGCGGGATAACACAGTATTCACTGTGCATATCATGTGCTGTAATGTCTTCTTCCTTTACAGGTCTAAAGGTCCCGAGACCAACATGAAGTGTTACATAACCGATGGAAACACCCTTCCCGGTAATCTTATCCATTAAGTCACGGGTAAAATGCAGTCCCGCTGTAGGCGCGGCAGCAGAACCGTTGTGGCGGGAATACACGGTTTGATAGCGCTCTCGATCCTCCAGCGTTTCCTTAATATAAGGCGGCAGCGGCATCTGTCCCAACCGCTCCAGAACCTCAAGAAAAATTCCTTCATAAGAGAATCGAACCAGACGATTGCCACCTTCAACCTCTCCAACGATCTCTCCGGTCAACTCTCCGCCGCCAAAGGTAACGCGCGCTCCCGGGCGAAGCTTCTTACCCGGACGAACAAGGCACTCCCAGACATTGTCTCCACGATCGATCAGAAGCAGCACCTCGCACGCACCTCCGACCGTTCCGTCGGAATGAAGCCGACTGCCCAGCAGCCGGGCGGGAAGCACGCGGGAATCGTTCATGATAAGACAGTCACCCGGGCGAAGTTCGTCCAGAATATCGTAAAAATGCCCGTGCTGCACCTCGCCTGTTTCCTTATCCAGCACCAGCAGCCGCGAGGAATCCCTCTGCTGCAGCGGTGTCTGCGCGATCAGCTCCTCGGGAAGGTCAAAGTAAAAATCGTGTGTTTTCAAGATATAAATCCAACCCTTTCCAGGCTAATTCCGGTGTAATAGAAATTCAGAATATCCTCGTAGGTATATCCAAACTCCGCCATTGCCTTTGCACCATACTGACTCATACCAACATTGTGTCCCGACCCCGCGCCGGTGATCGTGATACCGCTTCCGGCAGCAATATCATCCTTCTCCTCAAGAAGCTCCGTTCCGGAGGAAGTAATAACATAGGTTTCACCGCCGGAGTAGCTGTCTACCGTACCGCTACCGGAAATAGTGTACAGCCCAGAAACCGAGTTTACACCGGTTGATGCGTCGTTAACAAAATATTTCGCAGTACTCTCCCCTCCAACAATGGTGAAGCGCATACTTCTCACAGACTGGCTTTTGCCGAACATGCTCGTCGAAAACACAGTTCTGCATTTTTCTCCGGTGATCCGCAGCGTTTTTCCGGCAGTGTCTGTAAATGTGATCTCCGCGACATTTCCGGTGGGTGTAGTCTTAGATACATACGCCGCGTTTATCGTGCCGATCTCATACCCCTTGTTCTGAAGAAGCTGTGTAAGCTGTTCAAAGGTGTAGGTTTCTGTGTAGGTGTAGCTGGGGATGGAGATCATCGCCTCAAAAGGATCCTCCTTGCCAACCAGATGCGGAAGTGCCATCGTCCACACATTTTCAGAGCTTTCCGATGCTCCGCCATTGCTGGAATAATAGTAGGCAGTGACCAGCTCACCGTTGTAGGTCAGCACAACGCCTCTGGTCTCCTCCGCCGCCTGATCGGTAACAGCGTTTGCCTTATTGGCTCCATAATAGACCTGGCAGTCCGTTGTGTTGCAGACATCGAATTTATAGCTCTTGTAGTGCTTGGTTTGCAGGAGCGCATAGGTGCGGGCACAAACCGCCTGCGCTTTCAGAGCCTCCAGCGGCCACGAGGGACTCATTTCATAGGGAAGAACTCCCTTAACATAATCATCCACCTGTACCACGTTGATCACGTTGATATTTCCGCCGGTACTGCGGCGGTATTCAAAGCCGCCGTACCATTTATAGCCGCGAAACCATGTCAGCGTTCCTTCCTGCCCGTCATTCGGCAGAATACCAAGGGATTTTGCTCCGGTGCAGTCAAACTCAAACAGGATGGTACTCGTATCTGTAACGATCACCGTCACACCGGTGGCACTGGGAGAAGTCACTGTTCCGAAAAACTTATGGACTCCGCCATACACATCGTACCATACGTAGGTTGTATAGGTCGCTGCGGCGGTTTCTGCCTCCTCGCGGCTGTAAAAGGTGTTCACACGCACACGATAGGTATTGTTGATGTAGCAAACAAAGCCGGTACGGAACTGATCGGCAACATACTTTGCTTCTTCAAAGCTGGCAAATTCCTCGTCGATCTGAACATGGTGACCACAGTTGACCGTTACGGTAATGACCTCATTCTCCAGATAGCCGACTTCTACAAAATCCCGGGTAGTTTCATCAAACCACCCCAGCGTATATCCACTGCCCTCAGCATTTTCCAGATTAGCGGACGCAAGGGCATTATTACCGTAGTACAACCCGACCTTTAATGTATCCTCCGCAGCGTTTGCGAACGCAGTCAAACCCAGAATACAACAAAAGCAGAATACCAACGACAGAATTTTCTTTTTCATGGAACCTCCAAGTATATATCACAAAGCGGAAAGCTTTTCTCAAGGCAATAATAGAATATTATACACGGAAATTGCTTTTTTTTCAAGACAGGAAACGACAGTTTCCGCAACTTCCGCTATCTTTTTTATCAGGAGGATCTTTAGATGAAGCAATATCAGATTGCGGTGCTGGGTGCCACCGGAATGGTAGGGCAGCGCTTTGTCACATTACTTTCAAATCACCCGTGGTTCTCGCTTCGCGTTGTTGCCGCAAGCGAGCGCAGCGCAGGAATGACATATGCCCAGGCTCTGGAAAACCGCTGGGCACTGAGCACTCCCATTCCGGATGCAGCAAAGGATCTTGTGATCAAGAATGCCCTTACAGACGCGGAACAAATCACAAAGGAAGTAGATTTCGTCTTTTGCGCGCTGGATATGGGCAAGGATGAGATCCGTGCGTTGGAGGAGCGTTACGCCAGATTGGAATGTCCCGTAATTTCCAACAACAGCGCCCACCGTTCTACGGAAGATGTGCCGATGGTCATCCCCGAACTCAACAGCGAGCATCTCGCCTTGATCGAACCGCAGCGCAGACGGTTGGGCACAAAGAAGGGATTTATCGCCGTAAAATCCAACTGCTCGCTTCAGTCCTACGTCCCCGCTCTGCACCCTCTGAGAAAATACGGTCTGGAGCGCGTTCTGGTCTGCACCTACCAAGCCATCTCCGGCGCAGGAAAAACCTTTTCAACATGGCCGGAAATGACCGACAACTGCATCCCCTACATCGGCGGCGAAGAGGAAAAGAGCGAACGTGAACCAATGAAGATCTGGGGAACCGTTGAAAACGGCAGGCTGATCCCCGCTGATACCCCCGATATCACCGCGCAGTGCATCCGAGTCCCCTGTTCCGATGGACATCTTGCCGCCTGCTTTATGAAATTCCACGACAGCCAGAAGCCCTCCATTGAGACGATCCTTCACGAATGGGATACATACCGCAGTCCTGTGCAGGAGCTTGCGCTTCCATCTGCTCCCTCAAAATTTCTCCGCTACCTGGAGGATGACGACCGCCCGCAAACAAAGCTGGACAGAATGTATGAAAACGGGATGGGCATCTCCATTGGACGGCTTCGTTCCAACAGTCAATACGACTATAAATTCGTCTGTCTGAGCCACAACACCCTGCGCGGGGCGGCAGGCGGAGCCGTCCTTCTGGCAGAGCTGCTGTGCGCCAAGGGATACATCTGATTTTAGCGGCATAGAATGGATCATTTCATTTCAAGGAGGCTTATATGAAAAAACCTGTGTTCAAAGGCTGTGCCACTGCAATCATCACTCCATTCAAATCAGACAGCGTGGATCTGGAAGCATTAAAAAAGCTGGTTGACTTCCAACTGGACTCCGGGATCGACGCTCTCGTTGTGTGCGGCACAACAGGAGAAGCATCTACCATGAGCTATGCCGAACGAATGAGGACCATCGAAACCGTGATACACCGTGTCGACGGAAAAATTCCTGTGATTGCAGGCACCGGAGCAAACAGCACAGAAACCGCCATCGCTCAGTCCCGCGCTGCCGAACAGGCAGGAGCAGATGCCCTTCTTCTGGTCACACCTTACTACAACAAAGCGACACAGTATGGTCTTGTTCGGCATTACGAAAGCATCGCCAATGCAGTGAGCAAGCCGATCATTCTTTACAATGTCCCCTCCCGAACCGGTGTATCCTGTACAGCCGAGACCTATCAGACCCTCTCCGCTCACCCCAACATCGCCGGAGTAAAGGAAGCGAGCGGCAATTTTTCTCTGATCCAGAAGACACGGGAGCTTTGCCCGGAAGACTTTTTCATCTGGTCGGGAAACGATGACGAAACCGCGCCCATCATGCTTCTGGGCGGCGTTGGTGTAATCTCAGTTGTCTCCAACGCCGCCCCCCGGGAGATGGTCGCACTTACAAACGCATGTCTGAACGGCCGATTTGAGGAAGCGGGAAAACGCCAGCTCGCCCTGCGCAGACTCTGCGAGGTCATGTTTTGCGAGGTCAATCCCATTCCGGTCAAAACTGCGCTCAGCATGATGGGGTACTGCGAGGAGCATCTGCGCCTCCCGCTTTGTGAAATGGGCGCACAAAACAGATTGGAGCTTGAGCAGGTGCTGCGTTCCTATTCTCTTTTGTAATTTTGGTTTATTTCAAAAGCTGATCCTTATCCACCAATGCGATACCATCACGTGACAAGTTATATACCTTGTCACACACCTCATACAAAAATCTGCGGTCATGGGATACTGAAATGACACTGCCGGAATATGTCTGGAGAACAGACCGGATTTGCGGCTGTGAGAGCGGCGAAAAATTACGTGTCGGTTCATCAAGGATCAGAATATTGGAGCTTTCCAGCATCATCTGTGTCAGAAAAAGCTTTGCTTTCTGTCCGCCCGACAATTCACCGATCGGATGAAACATTTCTTCCCGCTTAAACCGAATACTGCCAAGAAAAATACTGGCGCGGGTCACTTCATCCTTATGCCCTCCGGGTGCCAGAAACTCCAGCGGTGTCTGATCCGGCGGAAGGACATCCGCGTAATCCTGCGGCATGTAGGCAGCGCGGATATCTCTTCTGCTACACAATTCTTCCGCTATCAAACGCAGCAGTGTTGTTTTTCCAGCGCCGTTTTGTCCCATTATGCCGATCTTTTCACCTCCCATCACCCGCAAATACAGGTCGTGAGAAAGCACTCTGTCCCCTGCACGCAGCGTATCAAGCCGCAGTTCCAGCACCGTTTTTCCGGCAGGCAACTGGATTTCCGGGGAAAAGCGCAGAAAAACCACTTCTTCGACCTCCGGAAGCTTCGTCATATTCTCCGCCTCCCGTTCAAAACGCCGCCCAATAGACATAACCGTGTGCATCTTTTTCTTCAGCAGCCGTCCAGTGGACGGATCCTGTCTGGATACCGCGTTCTGTGCGTGCTCTACGCTCTGCTGGATGCGGCGGTAACGTTCCATCTTTTCATCGTATTCTTCTTTATCCTTTCGCGCCCGCCGCTCCTGATCGGAGATTCCCGCCAGTCTTCGCTCGACATAGGTGCGGTAATCAATGCGCGAGAAGGTACATCTCGGCGGCTTTCCTTCTCTGGGGTGCTCGATATGGAGCACCGCTGTTGCGGTTCTTTCCATCAGCATCTCGTCGTGAGAAATGTAGATAACGATCCCGGGAAAACCGTTGATAAACTCCTCCAGCCACCGCAGTGTCGAAAGGTCAATATCGCTGGACGGTTCATCCAGCAGCAGGACGGATGGGCGGTCAAATAACAAACGGCTGAGCTGTATTTTGATTCGTTCACCGCCGGATAATGTAGAAACCGGACGGTCACTGTAATACTCGTCCACCGGAAAAGCCAGATTTCTTGAAATATCCGCCAATTCTCCGTAGGACAGCTCCAGAAAGTTCTCCGAGCGCATACAGAACTCGTAAACAGAAAGCTCCTTTTCCTCCTCACTGAGCTGCTGGGCAAGATACTCCGCGCCGCTTACACCGTTCACCTCTCCTGTCCATTGACAATAGTTATCTATCCGTTCATTATTATAGATCCACTGCAGGAGAGTGGATTTTCCATTTCCCTCCTCGCCGATTACGGCGACCTTATCGCCCTCATTACATACAAATGAAAGATCCTGTACCAGTGTTCGAAGATCCTTTTTATGAATTAAAGTCAAATGATTGACCTGCAGCATGGTTGCCTCCTTTTCCCCGGCAGAAAAAAACAAAAACGCTTCCGGCAGTGCCGAAAGCGAGCAAACGATGCGAAAAGAGCGCGTCAAAACAAGGCGCTCAGGTCGAACGACCCACGCATCCTCTGACTTTCGGCAACAGTAAACCGGACGCACTCTGATCGTGCGCCTGCCGGCATACAAATGTTAACTCGAAAATCAGCTTAGTTGTTCATTTTTTCACCCTTTCCAGATAGCTTTATATATACTATAGAATATTTAGAGCAAAAATGCAAGATAAAAGATCTAACAGCATGTTGTCTCTGAGCAAACCCCGGATACAACATGCCGTTTATGGGACAAAAAGTCTCTCACCGTTCCAGATACACCAGATATTCCGATGTCCCCTCTTCGAGCGTCTTTTTGGACGTTACCCGAAAACCGTTCCTCTCATAAAACCTGATGGCGCGGATATTTTTCTCCAATGCCCACAAAGAGTTGGCGCTGCATTCATTGACAGCAAAGCCTAACAGCTTCGCACCGATGGAATTTCCCTGCAGTACCGGTTCAATAAAAAGCTTCTTGATCTCCCGGTCTTCCACATGGATCACTCCCTTGACCACACCATCATCGTACACCCACATGTTGTTCAGCAGAGTTTTATACCGCTCCATTAAGTCAACGACCTGCATTTCACCGAAATAGAAATCATCATTTTGAAATATGGGATAAAAATTCAGTCGGTAGTTGAATATAATGATCTCCGCAATGCGGGACAGATCAGCC
>JAZOBV010000009.1:0-41658 GCA_045596145.1 Candidatus Pelethomonas sp. | reverse complement strand
AAGGTTCTGGAGCATATGGTGGACTGCGTTCTGTATTTTGAAGGCGACCAGCACATGTCATACCGCATTCTCCGCGCCGCAAAAAATCGTTTTGGAGCCACAAATGAGATCGGTGTTTTCGAGATGATGAGCGGGGGACTGGAGGAGGTCGAAAATCCCTCCCAGATGCTGCTTTCCGGTCGTCCAGACGGTGCACCGGGCACCTGTGTCACCTGTGTGATGGAGGGCGTGCGTCCGGTCCTCGCTGAGATACAGGCGCTGCTTGCACCTGCGGCGTACGGAACATCCCGCCGTTCCAGCAACGGTTTCGACTACAACCGAGCCGCCATGCTGCTGGCAGTTCTGGAAAAGCGGGGAGGCTTGAAGGTCTCCCAGTGTGATGCTTATATGAATATTATCGGCGGGTTAACGCTGGACGAGCCTGCGGCTGACCTTGCGGCGATCCTTGCGCTTGCGTCCAGCTATCTGGATCGTCCGATCCCGGGAGACGTAGCAGCCATCGGTGAAGTCGGCCTGACCGGAGAGCTGCGCAGCGTAAATAATCTGGAGCAGCGGCTTGCCGAGGTCCACAGACTTGGATTTAAGCGCTGTGTGATCCCGCAGCGGCGCGGCAAGGTCAAGCCGGTTCTGGATGGCCTGGATATTGTTGAGGCGGCAAATATCGGCGAAGCGATTCGAGTCGTCATTGGAAAGTAATTTTTTGATTAAATACGACGGGGGAGGTGTCGTTGAATGTAAAAGTGAAGTTCCCCTATGTTTATCATTGCAAAATAAAAATGCCTTAAAGGCACCTTAAAATGCGTTTCTGTGGCACAAAACAGCTATAACTCATCGTATATGACTATGATTTATCCTATAAGCCCTAGTTTTGGCCATAGCAAAGCAGACCGGATGAAGCTTCTTGTTGTCAAAGTGAACTTCACCCAGCCATTGTAGTCTATGGCGGTCACAGTCTGCTTGGATGATGTTTTTAACGGCACAGTAACCCACTCGCAGCCAGATCCAACAGATCTACCTGTCGATAAGGTTTCTCATAACGGTCTTACGGTCTAAGCAATCGCGGTTTAAGCATTACATCATCTGCTGGGATTTGATACATTCCTGTTACCCGCAAAAGGTCACGGAACTCTTCAGAAGTTGCCAGCTCTATTGGTGACTTACCATTGAACTGTAGCCTCTTTGTGTTATTGATGTGGTTAGCAAGGAGGGTAAAGTCTTCCTGCGAAAATGCATCCAAGCTATGTCCTTTTGGAATAACATAGCGAATATACTCGTGGTTCTTTTCAATATGTGCCTTCTGCCAAGATGCTTGCGGGTCACAGTAGAAGATTTTCGTTCGGTTAGTACCGTCTATTGTGCGCTCCATCTCAAGGGTATACTTGAATTCACTACCATTGTCCGTAAGGATGACAGGGAAGAGCTTACGGAATGTTTTAAGGCCTAATGCGCTGGTTAACCAATCAAAGTACTCTACCACAGAATTAGCTTTACCGTCGCGCATAAGAAAAATCAGCATCAGATTTTGCTGTACAAACAGCATAGTAAGCATTCTCTTGCCCTTACCTTGTTTACCTATGACTGTATCCATTTCAACATAATTTGTATCAGGATGCTTCTTTAAATAGGTCAAAAAGTCCTCATATGACCTACTTTCGCGGAATTTTTTGTTGGTTATTGTCTCAATGGTTTTTTTGTATTTTCTTCTTTGACGATAAGAGACTTTTCGACGTAAATCCAGATTTCCAACACCGAGCAAGCCAGCGTCAATATAGCGATACAGTGTTCGTTCTGATACCGGAATCTGGTCTTTATGCGCCGAATAAATGTGAGTCAAAGGTTGGCCCTTCTTGATTAGAGGTGCCACAAGCTTGTCTAGGGCTTCCAGATCTTCTCCTTGTGTTTGCGGCTTGCTACGAGTTTCTGAATAGCGTCTCATAGCTACGGCGTGCGCCTGTGTAGCGACATAATAGGCTCGATCACAGGCACAGCCTCTTCGCTGTTGGCAGACGTTGCAAACATATGGTGGGGATTCGATATTCCTGCAGGAGAGGGGAGCATAGGCAGGGCAGAGAGTCCTGCAATCAATTTTCCTGCAAAATACGCACTCATGTCTGCAGAAGTGATCTCCGCAAACACATTGTCTTGTACACTCTGCAGCGAATCTGCAATCTTTACCATTGAATTTTGCTGCTGGAGCAAGTGTTCTATTTTGTCGAATTTCTTTTGAAAGAGATTTTCTGCTTATACCAATTTGCTTTGCGATTTTCTCCAAGGAATCTCTGCGATAAATACCTGCTTCAATTGCAATTCGTTCGGATAATCCAAGCCTCATATATACCTGCTTTCCGCAGATTGTGACCAAGATTATCTTAACATTACAAAGACTTTTTGACAAAGTGAAGTTCTCCGGTAATCCCTAAAATAATGAAAAAAAGGGGAACTTCAGAATGACAATTTACTACGGGGGAGGTGTTTGGTGAAATACAGTTAATTGAACAAAATAAAAATTTTGTTCAATTAGAGGGAGCATATTAATGGAATACTGGGGTCGAAGCTTATCCGTACCGTGTTTTTACGCCTTGTATCTCAAATATTCGATCAGGCTCCTTTTATAATGTATTTCACTGCTCTTATGCTAAACTATCGTGATGACTCGCCGCAGATCCTCTGCGATTTCTTATCCTACCATGAAACTATCAAAGCTCATTCTCAGAAAACTGTCGATGAATACTATCTTGATCTTCGTAATTTTTTCCGCTATATGAAGCGTTCCCGTGACCACAGTCTGCGGGACCTGCCGCTGGACGAAATTTCGATTCTGGATATTGATATTGCCTTTATCCGTTCCATCACTTTGACGGATATCTACGGGTATCTTTCATACCTCAGCCGTGACCGCGCCCAGCAACACAACAGCTCCAATACGGACTACGGTCTCGCAGCTACGACCCGCGCCAGAAAAATCGCTACACTTCGTTCATTTTTTAACTATCTTACCACGAAAGTGCATCTGCTGGATCAAAATCCAACCAAAGATCTGGACACGCCAAAAGCAAAGAAAAATCTGCCCAAATATCTTACTTTAGACGAAAGTATTGAACTTTTAGAGAGCGTTGACGGCAACAACACCGAACGGGATTACTGTATTATCACCCTCTTTCTGAATTGCGGACTTCGAATTTCCGAGCTGATCGGGTTGGATATCGGTGATATTCAAGGCGACGCGCTTCGCGTACTTGGTAAAGGTAATAAAACCAGAATCGTTTATCTGAACGATGCCTGCAAGACTGCGCTGGAGCGCTATCTCGCCGTTCGACGCCCCATAACCGGAAAGGACGCGCAGGCGCTGTTCCTGTCGTCTCGCAATCAACGCATCAGCCGGTCCAATGTCCACGCGCTGGTAAAAAAGCACATCAGTCACGCAGGATTGGACAGCAGCGAATATTCTTCTCATAAGCTGCGCCACACCGCCGCCACATTGATGCTCCAGAATGGCGTTGATGTGAAGGCTGTGCAGGAGGTTCTTGGACATGAGCACCTCAATACAACGGAGATCTACACCCATATTGATAACGAATCTCTGCGTGTCGCCGCGAAAGCAAATCCCCTTGGGCGCGTAAAACCAAAAAAATAAGTCCCCTCTCCCCTCTTTACTGAAAAAGAAGCTATCAAATAAGATAGCTTCTTTTTTCATCAATTATGGTCTTCTGACGCCTATAAAATGTATAAAACGAACATCCCGATACTCGTATGAGTTGAGCGGGCGGTTATCCGCATCGTAGCTATGCGCCGCAAGAAGGATACCGGATGGCTCGGGTGAGATCACACTGACTACCACCGGAGAATGGTTCCATTCCTGTTCCTTAAAGGATAGCTGAATCACATCACCGGGACGGATCAGGTCAATGGAGCTTTCTACCGCCACCGGACCAACAGTTTCCTCTCTGCGTGTCATAAAATTGTAGAAGTACGGCACACCCGTCCATGCAGGAGATTTTTCATTCGCGTCGATATAATACCAACCATAGGTCGGTGTGAAATTCATGATCCTGCTTCCGGCGTAAACGCACTGAGAGGCAAAATTTGTGCAGTCGCCGCCCAGCTTTTCGTAGTCATAAAATGCCGGATTTCTTCCATAAGCCCAAGCATGAGCGTAGCTGACAGCCGCCCAGCGGTCATAGGGGTAAAGTCTCATCATCAACACCTCACTCCTCCCATAGTATGCCGCAGAGCATAAAAAAACGCCTGTCCCGAACGGACAGGCGTTCTCATTTATTTGCGGTTGATGCGAAGAGTATTCAAAACACAGAGCATACACACGCCGACATCAGCAAATACAGCCGCCCAAAGCTCCACATGTCCAAAAACGGACAGCAGCATGACTAATGCCTTGGTCAAAATTGCAAATGCAATGTTTTCTGTCGCAATGCGCTGCGTTCTGCGGGCAATTTGGATTCCGGCGGCGATCTTGCTGGGTTCGTCACCCATGATGATAACATCAGCGGTCTCGATAGCAGCATCGGCACCCAGACCACCCATAGCAATGCCGATGTCAGCGGCTGCCAAAACAGGCGTATCGTTGATACCATCGCCAGCGTAAAGTAGTTTTCCTTTAGAGGATAAGCTGTCGCGCATATGCTCAAGCTCATGCAGTTTATCCCGGGGAAGAAGCTGTCCAATGGCTGCATCCAGACCAAGCTCTTTGCCGATCTCGGCCGCAACTGCCTGACTGTCACCGGAAAGCATGACGGTTTTTCTGATCCCCATAGCTTTCAGCGCTGTAACTGCCTCGGATGCGTCGGACTTGGGTTCATCCCGCAGCAGGAGCATACCAAGGTAGTGTCCATCCTCTGCAATATAGATCACTGTGAAGGAAGTATCAGTTGATTCGGTAAGTTCAATTCCCGCAGTGCGAAGATGCTCTGCCTTACCGGCAAGGATCTGCTTTCCGTTGATAGAGGCAGTAATACCAAAGCCTGCGATTTCACGGTAGTCCTGCAGCTCGGGAAAGTCCTTTCCGTGCCATGCGGTGCAAATCGACTGCGCAATGGGATGATTGGAACGGCTTTCTGCGGCAGCGGCGGTACAGAGCAGATATTCCTCGGTAACACCATCGGCGGGAATACATTTATGTACGGAAAATTTGCCTTCCGTCAGAGTTCCAGTCTTATCAAACGCCACGATCTCAGCTTGAGCCAATGTTTCCAGATGATTACCGCCCTTGACCAGAATACCTTCACGGGATGCTCTGCCGATACCCGCAAAGAAGCTCAGTGGAACCGAGATCACAAGCGCGCAGGGACAGGAGATCGCCAGAAAGCACAGCGCGCTGTACAGAGAATTACTCCAGTTCATCCAGCCAAGCAGAGCTGGAACGATGGCAACAACAACAGCCGCGCAAACGACGATCGGCGTATATACGCGTGCAAATCGAGTAATAAATTTCTCGCTGGCGGCCTTCTTCTCGGAAGCGTGTTCCACCATTTCCAGTATTTTGCTGGCTGTGGAATCCTCAAAGATTTTATCTACACGAACCTCCAGTGCGCCGCTCAGGTTGATACAGCCCGCCATAACACTTTGCCCTTCGGATACATCACGGGGAACCGATTCGCCGGTAAGTGCCGCGGTATCAAGCTGAGAGGCTCCGGAAAGAATCGTTCCGTCCAGAGGGATCTTCTCGCCGGGACGGACAAGGATCGTCTGCCCCAGTGCAACTTCCTCCGCTCTGACCTCGGTAACTTCGCCGTTGGACAGAAGATTTGCTCTGTCCGGACGAACATCCAGCAGTGCGGAGATCGATTTTCTGGAGGAAGAGACCGCTTTTGTCTGCAAATACTCGCCCAAGCGGTACAGAAGAAACACCAGAATACCTTCGGGAATCTCACCGATACAGACCGCACCAATACCTGCGATAGTCATCAGAAAATTTTCACCAAAGATATCGCCGCGTCGGATATTTTTTACCGCTCCGAGTACGATATCGAATGCGACCAGGGCGAATGCCGCAAAAAGAACAACAGTAGCAGCGACGCCTTTTAAGAAAACACCAATTACCAGTAAAGCGGCACCTGCACAGAGAATCGCCAGCTCTCGCTTAACCTCCGCTGGATCCTGTTCATGGTTGTGGTCATGTCCACAGCCGCAGCCGCAGCCGTCATCGTGATGATGGTGATCATGATGGTGGTCGCGACCACAGTTACAGCCATATTCGTGATGTGAATGATGCTCGTGTTCGTGACCACAGGAACACTGGTGGTCGTGCTTATGCTCGTGGCTGCACTCATCATGGTCATGGGAGTGACCGCAGCCGCAGGTAGAATGATTGTTGTTACCGTGATGATGATCCCCGCAGCCGCAGGAATGTTCACGGTTGCTATGATCGCAGTGATGGTGTTGTTCCTCGTGGTGGTGCTTGTGCTCGTGCTTATGGTGATCTCCGTGTTCGCAGCCACAGGTGCAGGTGTCTTTCTTATTGATCTCGTTCATCCTATATCACCTCTCATATTTTTCCATAATATGGTCAAACGCCATGGCAAAGATTTTAGCGATGTGGGTATCGTCGAGAGAATAATAGACCACTCTCCCCTCTTTGCGGCTTTTTACAATGCGGGATACCTTCAGAAGCCGAAGCTGGTGGCTGACCGCGCTATGGGTCATATTAAGCAGTGCCGCCAAATCGCAGACGCACATTTCTTCAATGTTCAGGGCACAGATAATACGGGAGCGTGTGGAATCACCAAACACCTTGAAAAGCTCTGAAACCTCGTAAACTGGTTCCTCCGGAGGCATTTTATCCCGAACACGGGCAAGAACGTCGTCGTGGATCACGGAAATCTCGCATACATCGAATTGTTCCTTATTCATAGCGACTCCCTTCTTACAATATATGAGCGATTGTTCATATATTCATATTACACGCAGTGCTATGCTTTGTCAATATATAATTTAAGAGTGCAGAGCATTCTTTCAGCCCTGCACTCTTAAAAACACTTATTTGATCCCTTCCATCAGGTCAGAAAAGAACTGATCGGTATATCGGTTCATCTCGTTACACAGAGGGATCGTTTCAGGGAGATAACATGAATTTTTGTTCAGAACGTTCTCCTTCATGTATTTCAGCGTTTCTGTTAAAGATTGTCCCCTTACCGAACCGGTGATCAAAGTTTTCACGATCAGATACGTCTTTCCGCCTTCCAGAACATGGGCATCGTGAAGGATTTTGCCCTCTAATGTTTCGGGTACTTCCTTACGCTGAGATTCCCATGCGACCTGAACTACCTGTGAGATAAAATCTTCGCTGCTGCCCTGTTCCCTCATCCATGCTTCGATACGCTCTTCATCTCTGTAAATAAAGCCATGAAAATAGGTTGCAAACAGAAGAAGCTCACGATCTACCTCATAATTTCCAATGGAAATGATCTTATCGACCATTTTTCTGACCAGTTCAATATGCCACATGTTATGCATGATATCCTTATCCGCATAATACGGCGCGGAAAACTTAATCAAGGTCTGTTCTTTTAGTTTCAAAAAAAGCGTTTTTCTGAAAAAGTCATACCTAATTGCTGCTGAATGAACCAGCTTTTTCTCACTGATCAACGCGTATAGCTGTTCCTGGGATACCCATTTCGCGTCTACGACCTCATTCGGATCAAGGGTCAAATCAGCAATATCGAAGCTTTTTCTTATGAGATAAATATCCATGAAATAGTTTCGATTCCGGTATACATCCAAAAGCGTCAGCTCAGATTCGTTGATAGAAAGACCAAGCTCCTCGTATACTTCGCGGATAGCTGCATCGGCAGTTGTTTCCCCTGCAAGAACTCCGCCGCCGGTAAATTCCCATAAGCCCCCGGCTTTTTTATTTGGGTTTCTCTGCGTTACAAGAATCTGGTTTTCAGAGTTAACGATCCAAACCTCACAGCAGACGTAGTACTCGCCTTCGCAAAATGCTTCTCCGCGCCGAATGGTCTTCCCCGTTGGTTCTCGATTTTGATCGTAGACATCCCAGTACTCGGACATAGTTTAGTCCTCCACTCCAATAATACACGAGAAGCCCAAGAGGGTCTCCCCTCCCGGGCTCTCAAATGATAAATTATTTGCTCATTGCCGCAGCGGATTCTTCCAGCTTTGCGATCAGCGCGCGCAGCTTTTCAGCCTGATCACGCTGCTGCTGGACGATATTGGCGGGTGCCTTGGAGGTAAATGCCTCGTTATTGAGCTTTGCCTCGATACCCTTCAGATGTCCCTCAGCCTTCGCCTTTTCCTTAGCGATACGCTCCAGCTCCTGCTGGATGTCCACCAGCTCAGCCAGAGGCATAAACACGCGGGCAGCGTGGGTAATGACCTCCACCTGACCGTCAGCGGCGGGGATCTCGTCAGCGCCCACCACAACGACCTCACTTGCGGAAGCCTGACGCAGGAAGAACGGCGCACCAGCGGTGAAGGCATCCTTCTCAGCGGTGGCAATGGTCAGCTTCACCTTCTTGGCGGGAGAAACGTTCATCTCGGCGCGGCGGTTGCGGATGGCTCGGATCGCGTCCATGATGTTCTCCATGTTCTGCTCCTCGGCAGCGAAGCAGAACCGCTCATCGTACACAGGCCAGTCGCTGAGCATGATAAACTTTGCGTCATCGCCTGCCATATGAGGCAGTGCCTGATAGACCTCCTCGGTAATAAAGGGCATGAAGGGATGCAGAAGCTTGAGCATCTGGATCAGCACATAGCAGAGAACATTCTGAGCTGCGATGGCAGTTTCCTCGTTCTGCATACGGCCCTTAGTCAGCTCGATATACCAGTCGCAGTAGGTGTCCCAGATGAAGTCGTAGACCTTTGCGCTGGCAACACCCAGCTCATAGGCCTCCATATTGTCGGTAACTTCCTTGATGAGGGTATTCAGCTTGGAGAGCACCCACTTGTCCTCCAACTCCAGCTTCTCGGGCAGCTTGACCTCATCAATGGTCAGGTTCATCATCACGAATCGGCTGGCGTTCCAGATCTTGTTGGCGAAATTGCGCATAGCCTCGCACTTCTCAACATAGAAACGCATATCATTTCCGGGGCTGTTTCCGGTGATGAGGTTGAAGCGCAGCGCGTCAGCGCCGAATTTATCAGCCATTTCCAGAGGATCAATGCCGTTGCCCAGGGACTTGCTCATCTTGCGTCCCTTGTCATCACGCACCAGACCATGGATAAAGACCTTGTCAAAGGGATACTTCTTCATCTGCTCGCAGCCGGAGAAGATCATTCTCGCAACCCAGAAGAAGATGATATCGTAACCGGTGACCAGCACGGAGGTGGGATAGAAATAATCCAGCATATCCGTCTTTTCGGGCCAGCCCAGCGTGGAGAAGGGCCACAGCGCAGAGGAGAACCAGGTATCCAGAACGTCCTCCTCACGGGTGATCTACTGGCTGCCGCACTTGGCGCAGCAAGTGGGATCCTTGCGATCAACGGTGATATGACCGCACTCCTCGCAGGTCCATGCGGGGATCTGATGACCCCACCAGAGCTGACGGGAGATGCACCAGTCATGGACATTCTCCATCCAGTTGGTGTAGGTCTTGCTGAAACGGTCGGGGATGAACTTGACTTCACCCTCATTCACCACGCGGAGCGCTTCCTTGGCCAGAGGCTCCATCTTGACGAACCACTGAGCAGAGATCAAAGGCTCAACATCGCTGCCACAGCGGTAGCAGGTGCCGACATTGTGGCTGTAATCCTCAGTCTTGACGAGGAAGCCCAGCTCCTCCAGCTCCTTGACGATAGCCTTGCGGCACTCATAGCGGTCCATACCCTCGTACTTGCCGCCGTTCTCGTTGATCTTGCCATCGTCGCCAATGCAGCGGATGACCTCAAGATTGTGACGCAGACCGACCTCAAAGTCGTTGGGGTCGTGGGCAGGAGTCATCTTGACCGCACCGGTACCGAAGCCGATCTCGCAGTATTCGTCACCAACGATGGGGATCTCACGGTTCATGATGGGCAGAACGCACTTCTTGCCGATCAGATGCTTGAACTTTTCATCCTCGGGGTTGACCGCCACGCCGGTATCGGCCAGCATGGTCTCGGGACGGGTGGTAGCAATGGTGATATCACCGCTGCCGTCCGCCAGAGGATAGCGGATATACCACAGATGACCGGGCTTATCCTGATACTCGACCTCGGCATCGGACAGAGCGGTAATGCAGTGGGGGCACCAGTTGATGATGCGGCTTCCCTTGTAGATCAGCCCCTTGTCATACAGCTCGCAGAAGGTCTCGCGCACTGCCTTGGAGCAGCCTTCGTCCATAGTAAAGCGTTCACGCTCCCAGTCGCAGGAGGAACCGAGCTTCTTCTGCTGCTCAACAATGCGGTTGCCGTACTTGTGCTTCCAGTCCCACACGCGCTCAAGGAACTTTTCACGTCCCAGATCATAGCGGGTCAGCCCCTCGTTCTTGCGCAGCTCCTCCTCCACCTTGATCTGGGTGGCGATACCGGCGTGGTCGGTGCCGGGCATCCAGAGAGCTTCGTAGCCCTGCATACGCTTGTAGCGCACCAGAATATCCTGCAAGGTAGCGTCCATAGCGTGACCCATGTGGAGCTGTCCAGTAACGTTGGGCGGGGGCATGACAATGGAGAAAGGCTTCTTCTTGGGGTTGGGTTCGGCGTGGAAGCAGTTTGCGTCCATCCACGCCTGATAGATCTTACCTTCCACTTCCTGCGGATCGTAGATCTTCGGCAGTTCTTTTCTCATAGTTTGATACACTCCTCTTTTCGGGGCGAAAAAAATCGCCCCGAGCAAATTTTTGCTCAGGGCGAATTAGAAAATCCGCGGTACCACCTGAATTTCCTCCTAAATGGAGGACACTCTTGCTCCCGATAACGGGGGAGAAACCGTCGGCGTCTACTAAGTCAAAACTGTTCGGGCCGCGGCTCCAGGGCGACTTCCATTCCCGCTTCACGAGATCTTACACCGACCGATCCCTCTCTGCGCATCCACAAAAACGTACTACTTCCCTGTCATAGCCATATTCATGGCTATTAGTATAGCCAAATAAAGTGAATTTGTCAAGATAGGATTAAAACAGTTCGTCTAACAGGATGTAATACCGGATTTTTTCCCAATCAGGAGTAATCTCAAGCTTACGGAACAGTTCATCCGCGTCAAACTCCACGGGAGGATGGCCGCCGTAGCTTCCAAGGAGATTGCTGGTAAGGCTTCGGTAACAGATGGCGATATCCCGATAGCGGTCAGCAACCCCCGTCCTGCCAAGATCAATAAAGCCGCTTACCCCCTTTTCGTTCGCAAAGACATTGGGAAGGCAATAATCGCCGTGAGAAAGAACGATGTCTTCTTCGGGTCGGTTTGCTTTCAGCCACTCCAGCAGATCCTCGGGGTCTTTGAAGCCGTTTTCCCCGAAGGTCTCCGGCTCGGCATCATCAGTATCTACCAGACCGTTTCTGACATTATACTCAGCGGCGGCGAGATGGTGGTCGAGCGAAGCATCACAGGGACATTCGGAAATATCCACGCTCCAAAGCATTTTCAAGCCTTCGCAAAGTACATCGATCAGATACTCCGGTTCGTTGATAAAGCTGAGGTCGCAGCTCATTTTGCCGCTTACACGGGACATCAGAAGAAAGGAGCGACCGCCCTCGACCTCATGGCAGAGAATCTCCGGAACCGGTAGTCTGCCCCGCATCCAACGCATCATTTCCCGCTCTGTTTGCGCTTCTGCACCCTCCGGTTGAATTTTCAGTACCATGTCGTCAAACAAAAGCACCTGCGAATCGGACATGCCGATCTCATCCAGTGTGTATGATCTTTCACCGATCAGATTTTTGATTTTTTCCGGGAGCGTCATATTCTGTCACCTGCTTTGCAGAAGGATTTCTAACACATTCAATATATCACGGAAAAAACTCATTTTCAATCCTCAAGGGAAAGCACCCTGCTTACCATCGGCAAGCAGGGTGCTTAAAGATTATGACATCACAAATCCATCAAGGACTTCTTTCAGCGTGGAAAGAGCGACATCTTCATAAATAAAGGTCGATTCAACGGTGATATAAACATTGTTCAGGCACAGCAGACCATAGAATGTGACAAGCTCAGAGTCGGGACGCTCCACTCTGACGATTCGGAAGCTGTAACCGTTGGGAGAAGTATACAGCTCCTCAGAAAAATCTGTTCCATCCACATAGTAATATGAAGGGAACATCTGTTCTTCCGCAATGGGACTATGCTCTGTAAATACGGCGGCTTCAATGAATACGCCCACCGGAGCAGTGCACTTAATATTGGGATTATCGCTTGGAACTTCCGTATAATTCATGCTGTAGCGGGCGCGTGCTCTGGCGCTGGTGAGGATGCCATCGATCTCGGTACACTGGAGCGCTCCGAAGGTCTCAGTGTCCCCTTGCACATAGAACCAGTGCTCCGCTTCGTCCAGTACCGGATTATCGAACATTTTGAAGCCAATGTATTCCTCCATCTCAGACCATACATCAAAATAGAATTGGAAAAAAGTCTGATCGTCCGGTTTGTTGGCAACATCCTGCAAAAATGCTTCATTGAAGCAGTCAAGGGAAACCTTGGTACTGGTATCTGTGGGCTTTACCAGCACAGGCTCAAAGCCGTCCATCACTTCTCCGGTTTCGTCGCTGACATGATGGTCATCATGGAAGTTGACCTCAGGTGTAGCGAAGAAAACTCCCGCAGCGATTGCGGTGGTCAGCAGCAGGCAAACACACGCCGCGATCAGCAGTCCCCTGTTGATGATCCTTCGACCGGACTTAACGCCGCAGTCCGCATCCTCGATCAGTCTGGGATCAATATGCTCCATTGCATCCATGATCGTATTCTTATCCATGAAATAATTCCTCCTTAACTAAAAAATCTTTCAGTTTCTTTCGGGTGCGGAACAAAACGGTTTTTGTTTTTCCCTGTCCCCATCCCATAAATTTCGCGGTTTCCTCCACGCTGTCGCCGTACCAGTAGCGACGTAGAAAGGCTGTGCGAATGTGCCGCGGCTCCTGTTCCAGAAACCGCATGATCGCCTCACCAAGAACACGGGCATCCACCCTGTCCTCTGGCCCGTCTGTCAGCGCGAGGGCCAGTTCCAGCGCGGCATCGCCCACGCTCTCCGGTTCTTTTGAGCGGCGACGGCACAGGGTCAGCGCGCTGTTCCTTGTGATAACAGCCAGCCACCCCTTGAAATGCTCCGGTTTCTGCGGCGGGATCGCATTCCAGACCCTGAGCCAGACATCACTCAGGACTTCCTCCGCATCCTGCTCGCTGCCCAAGACACTCTGCGCGATTTTTCTGCAATAGGCGCCGTATTGCTGCTGCGTCACCGCAATAGCTTCCTCTGACCGTGCTATGTATAATTCGATCAAATCTTTGTCATTCATTGATTCACCTTCTTCTGAAAGCTGCTTTCACCCATATAGACTACCAAATCACCCCACAGGTTTCAAAGAAAAATAAAAAAATGAGAACGCACAGCGTTCTCAACTCATTTTCAGTATTTCCTTTTTCAATCTGGCAATAATTCTCTTTTCCAGTCGGGATATATAGCTCTGGGATATCCCCATGCGGTCTGCCACTTCCTTCTGTGTCTGCTCCGGTTTCCCGTACAGACCAAAGCGAAGCACGATGATCTCCCGCTCCCGTTCATTCAGCTTATCCAGGGCGGCATTCAAAAGCTGGCGGTCCACATCATCTTCGATGGGACGCATTACGGTATCCGCATCTGTCCCCAGAATATCACTGAGCAGCAGCTCATTGCCGTCCCAGTCCGTATTCAGCGGTTCGTCCAGACTGACCTCCGCACGCTGTACAGAGCTTTTGCGAAGATACATGAGGATCTCGTTCTCAATGCACCGGCTGGCGTAGGTCGCAAGCTTGATATTCTTATCAGTCCGATATGTATTGATGGCTTTGATCAGTCCAATGGTCCCAATCGAGATCAGATCCTCAAGGTTGATTCCTGTATTCTCAAACCGACGTGCAATGTACACCACGAGCCGCAAATTTCTTTCGATTAATATCTGTCGAACCTGTTCGTCCCCTTTATCCATCAGGGAAAGGAGCCGGGCTTCTTCCTCCCTTTTCAGCGGCGGCGGCAGAGTGTCGCTTCCCCCGATGTACATGATCTTGCCGGGATAGATCAAACCGAGCCTTAATAAAAATTGGTGCAGCAATGCAGTTATTTTACGCAGCATCCTGTTTTTTCTCCTTCCTTTCCCCGCCCCAAAGAGCGTTATACCCGCCGCCATCCGACACCGGTGTTGGCGACAATGCGATCCATATCGGTCCCAAATCCTTACCATCTATAACAAGCTTATCCGCGCGAAATGCCAGCAGCATCGCTCTATCGACTCCCACTGCGCGATATGGGATCAGTTGGAATTTTCCCGGCAGAACCGTGCTGATCCGTTCCATGCACCATAAGCTTCCCTGTGTTTCAAGCTGGTTAAGAATCTCTCCCGCATCCTTCGCCCAAAGCTGCTCCAACGCACCGCACCACGCGGTCAATACCGGCGCGCCGGAGTATGGCTCGCAAAGCGTGTGTCCGGTATCCCATAATGCGTCTAAAGACAGCTTTTTTTCATCTAACACAATACAGACATGACAAAGCTGTCCCGAAACTGCATGCTTTGCACTGCCCCGAAACACAACAGACAGGGAAAAATAGCTGATTATTGTGACAAGTAGAAATGCTTTCCAGTTCATAGTTTGCAATGTATTTTGTACCCCGCAACTGAGAATAGATTGCGAAATTGCTGTCATTGCACCGCCAAGCGTACAGGACAGGGTAAAAAACAGAACAAAGATACGCAGGATCGTTTGCTGTTTCCCATATAATACCCAAACAAGAAAAAAAGCAAAGGCCATTTGTGGCAAGAGGTCTGCCATAAGCTGCAAAGGAGGAAGCACCGCGCAGGTGCCGTATACACCCCCGAGCAGCGCAGTAAGCAGGAGGCGGCCTGTTCGCACAGGCAGACCGGAAAGTCTGCCTGTCATATATAATGCCAGAGCATCAACGGCAGTATTCAAGATAAAAACAAGATCCAGATAAACGACCACTGCTCCCCCCTCCTTCACGATGTATTATAGCGCTGTCCAACTGGAAAAAGAGGTCGCATTTCGACGGTGCAGAAAAGGAAAAGGGACGCACATCCCACATGGATATGCGCCCCTCAGCTTAAAAGAGAGTGATCTGACTGGTATCTGCCAGTCCCGCAAAGGCTCCGAGTGCCTTGAGCTGTTCAATATGCGTTTTGGAAAGCTTATTGCAGCAGGTGGAAAATTCCTCTACAGAAATGAAATTCTGCCCCTTTCGCTTTTCAACAGTGTCCAGCGCCGCAGTTTCACCCAGTCCGCGCACAGCAGCAAAGGGCGGGATCAGCGCGTTGTCGCCTTTCAGAACAAAGCGGGTCGCCTCGGACTCATAGATATTGATGGGCTCAAAATGGAAGCCACGAAGATAAAACTCATAGCAGACCTCAAGAGTAACACCAAGGTCCTGTTCTACCGCAGTGGCATCCTTGTTGTTCCAGATCTCCAGAAGCTTGCGCTTCACGGCATCAAAGCCCGCACAGCAGTATTCCGCATCGAACGCCTTCGCACGAACGGTGAAGAATGTTGCATAGAATGCCAGCGGCTTATGCGCCTTGAACCACGCAATACGAAATGCCATCATAACATACGCAACGGCGTGTGCCTTGGGGAACAGATAGCCGATCTTGGCGAGGGATTCGATATACCACTGTGGGACATCGTGTTCCTCCATCGCCTCGCGCCAGCCGGGCTCAAAGCCATTGGATTTTACCTTGCCTTTTCGAACGGACTCCATGATCTTAAAGCTCATTTTCGGCTCAAGCCCCATCTGGATCAGATAAAGCATAATATCATCACGGCAGCCCACGGTTTCCGTAACCGATGCTGTTCCACTGACGATCAGATCGCGGGCATTGCCAAGCCACACATCTGTACCATGGGAGAAGCCGGACAGTCGCACCAGAGTGTTAAAATCCTTCGGCTGTGTGTCAACCAGCATTTGGCGGGTAAACTTGGTGTTAAATTCCGGGATCGCCACCGCTCCGGTGGGACCGAGGATCTCGTCATTTTCAAAACCGAGTGCTTTGCTGGAGGTGAAAAGACTCATGGTGTCTGGATCATCCAGCGGGATCTCTCTGGCGTTGACTCCGGTCAACTCCTCCAGCATATGAACAATGGTGGGATCATCGTGCCCCAGCATGTCCAGCTTCAGGAGGTTGTCTTCCATGCAGTGATATTCGAAGTGGGTCGTGATGATATCGCTTTCAGCGGCATCGGCGGGATGCTGCACAGCGCAGAAATCCTCCACATCCATATCATCCGGCACGACCACGAGACCGCCCGGATGCTGTCCGGTAGTGCGCTTTACGCCAACACATCCCAGTGCCAGACGGTTTTCCTCTGCCGCTCCCGGGTTCAAGCCGCGAGCCTCCAGATATTTTTTTACATAGCCGTAGGCAGTTTTTTCCGCAACGGTGCCGATGGTTCCCGCGCGGAACACCTGCGTCTCACCGAACATCTCAATAGCATGACGGTGGGCACGAGCTTGATACTCACCGGAAAAGTTCAGATCAATATCGGGGACCTTACCGCCACCATAGCCAAGGAAGGTCTCAAACGGGATATCAAATCCGTCCTTAACATATTTCGTTCCGCATTCTGGACAGTTTTTGTCCGGCATGTCACAGCCGCAGCCATAGGAACCATCAGTAATGAATTCGTGATGCTTACACTTGGGGCAGCGGTAATGGGGCGGCAGCGCATTCACTTCGGAGATACCGGACATGAATGCGACCAGTGATGAACCGACACTGCCTCGTGAGCCGACGAGGTAGCCGTTTTCCAGCGATCGCTGAACAAGCTTCTGCGCGGACATATAGACCACATCGTACTTACCCAGAATACCACCCAGCTCGATATTCAGACGGTCAACGATCAACGGCGGCGGATCATCGCCGTACAAAGCGTGTACCTTTTCCCATACCAGACGGTTCAGATCCTCCTCAGAATTTTCCAGTCTGGGCGGAAAAAGTTTTCCTTTCGGAAGCAGATCAAAGGTCTCTACCTGATCGGCAATGGCTACCGTGTTGGTAACAACTACTTCCAGTGCCTTGTCCTCTCCCAGATAGCTAAATTCCTTCAGCATTTCATCGGTAGTCTTGAAATAGATCGGCAATGGCGCGTCACAATCCGCAAACTTTTTGGTATCCAGTAAGATGTGGCGGTAGATCTCATCCTCCGGGTCAAGAAAATGGACGTCACCGGTGGCACAGACAGGCTTTTCAAGCTCCTCGCCCAGCTTTACAATGGTGCGGTTAAAGTCCCGCAGCTCATCTTCGTCCCGGACCGTTCCATTTCGCAGCATAAAGGCGTTATTGCAGAGCGGTTGGATCTCAAGGAAATCGTAAAAAGATGCAATACGCTTCAATTCTGTCCAATCCTTATTGTCAACGACTGCCTGGAACAGCTCGCCCGCTTCACATGCCGATCCGATGATCAAGCCCTCCCGGTGAGCGGCAAGCTCACTTTTTGGAATGATGGGGAAACGCTTGAAATATTTCAGATTTGACATGGAGATCAACCGGTAAAGGTTTTTCAGACCGACCTTGTTCTTTGCGATAAGTATGATATGGCGGGGCTTGCGGTTGCCTGTTCCACGGGAACGCAGAGCGGGCATGCCGGCGTTTACCGTCTGCAGCGAGTGGATACCCATCTCCTCCAACTTCTGAAAGAAATGCGGGAGGAACAGACCGCAGGTTGCGGCATCATCGCTGGCACGGTGGTGCTGGAAAGCAGGCAACTGTAAATGCTCAGCAACGATATCAAGCTTATATTTCCCAAGCTCCGGCAGTAAATTCTGGGCTAGGATCAGCGTATCAACATAGGTTGGTGCAAATTCAATACCGATCTTCCGGCAGCCTTCACGGATAAATCCAATGTCAAACTCCGCGTTATGCGCGACCAGAGGACGGTCACCCACAAAGCTCAAAAATGCATACAACGCCTCCTTCAACTGCGGCGCATCCTGCAGCATGGCATCGGTTATGCCGGTCAGCGCGATGATCTCGGGGGTCAAATGGCGGTTTGGATTGACGAAGGTCTGAAACCGTTCTCCAATTTTACCGTCCTTGATGACAACTGCGCCGATTTCAGTGATCGCATCGTACTTTTGCTGTAAACCGGTAGTCTCAATGTCAAAGGCTACATATTCATCAGAAAATGTGAACTCCCGTTCTCCATGGACCGCTACCCTGTCGTCAAGGTTGTTGACATAGTAGCCCTCCATACCATAAAGGATCTTGATATTCCCCGCAGAATGCCATGCGTCGGGAAAGCCCTGCACAACACCGTGGTCGGTGATGGCGATGGCGGGATGCCCCCATGCTTCCGCGCGCTTGATGATATTGCTTTCCGCATTCCCCTTTGGATTCAACGAAGAAAGCGCATCCATATTGGAAAAGGATGAGTGCATATGCAGCTCGACGCGCTTTACCGGAGCAGTATCCATGCGCATCTCATGAGGATAAGTAGTAATATTGCGAGGCTCAAGGTAGATATCTGTGCCATCGCGGTTCAGTTTCATATATCCCTGTACCTTGAGCCACATGCCGGGCTTGATATTCTTTTTCAGTGCATCCTTTTCCTCTTTCTGCATGTACTTTGTTACACGGACCGACGACTGAAAATCGGTCAAATCAAAGGTCAGGCAGAACACACCGGCTCGACGGGTCTCATACAGGTCAGAGAAAAATACACGCCCTGCGACAACAACACCGCCCATCTTGGGATTTAATCCCTTCATGGGTACTACACCACCGCGGATCGGACCACCAAGGATCACCTCATCGACCTTGCTTTTTGTCGAACCGGAGGTGGACGCATCCTGCGATGCGGTGATCTTCTGTTGACGTATGACCACACTTTGAAGCTCAAAGCTCTTTGCCAACGTGGCTTCCAGTTCGCCGATATCGTCGCCAAGATCGGCTTCTGTGCAGAGAAAAAGTGTCATACTGCGATTGCCCCGATCAACGTCAACCTCTGTCATGTAGGCACCCTCCAACAGAAGTCGCAAACCGGAGGAGAGCTGTATAGATGGAAATAATTCAAAAAAAGGTATCTTTTGTGCCATTTTTACCTCATTTAATCAACTACTGATAAACTCAGAGCTGTTCTATCTCCGCCATCAGAGCATCAACAAGCTGATCCTGCGGAACCTTGCGTAAAATCTCGCCCTTACGAAACAGCAGACCTTCTCCCTTGCCTCCCGCAATACCAACGTCGGCGGCAGAAGCCTCACCCGGACCATTGACAGCGCAGCCCATGACCGCAACGGTGATTGGCTTGGTGCAATTCATCAGCCGCCGCTCGACCTCTTCCGCCATAGGAATTAGGTCAATGTTCGTGCGTCCACAGGTAGGACAAGCGATCAGATTGGGACCATCCTGGCGCAAACCAGCCGCACGAAGGATCTTCTTTGCGGCATAGATCTCCTCCACAGGGTCTGCGGTCAGTGTTACACGCAGCGTATCACCGATGCCGAGACACAGAAGTCCCCCGATTCCCATGGCAGATTTGACCATTCCCATAGAGGGTGTACCCGCCTCGGTCACTCCCAGATGCAGGGGATAGTCACAGCGCTCACTGAGCAGCCGGTATGCTGCCATAGTAAGCGGAACGGAGGAGCACTTGACGGAGATGCAGATATCCTCAAAATCAAATTTTTTAAGCAGAGCCACATGTCCCATCGCACTTTCGACAAGTGCCTCAGCGCATACACCGCCGTATTTTTTCAGCAGTTCCTTTTCAAGAGAACCACCGTTTACACCGATGCGAATCGGGATATTTCCTGCCCTACACGCGTCAACAACCGCTTTTACGCGATCCTCGCCGCCAATATTTCCCGGATTGATGCGGATCTTATCAATTCCCTGCGCGGCACATTCCAGCGCCAGCTTATAATCAAAGTGAATATCCGCAACAAGAGGGATATGGATGCGGCTTTTGATAGAACCGATCGCTTTTGCGGCAGCCATATCCGGCACAGCGACACGGATAAGCTCGCATCCGGCTTCCTCCAGACGATGGATCTGGTCAACAGTCGCCTCCACATCCTCGGTTTTGGTATTGCACATGGACTGGATCACGACCGGAGCCCCGCCTCCGATCGCAACACCGCCCACAGAGATTTTCTTTGTCATGGGTCACGCTCCTATCCAACCAGCTTCATCACATCATTAAAGGTAACAAAAAGCATCAGAGCCATCAAAAGCGCAAAGAAAACAACATTGATGACAGCTTCGTATTTCAAGGGAATTTCCTTGCGGAACAGCTTATAGACAACGGTTGAGATGAACAGGAACATAATGTGTCCGCCGTCCAGCGCCGGGATTGGGAGAAGGTTCATGACAGCCAGATTTACTGCGATCATCGCTCCGAAATAGGCGATATTGGCCAGCGCGGCACCTACACTGCCGCTCCGCTCACCCACATCGTTAATGGTGGACACAATGCCGACCGGACCACTGAGATCCTTAACACCTGCGTTGCCAAGAATAAGCTCCTGGAGACTGTAGCGCACAATGCGGACAAAGTCAATGGCATTCAACCATGTCATTTTCAGCTTCGTCCCGAAAGTGGCTTCTTCAATTCCTCCAAAATATAATCCGTAGCCGGTGTATTTTTCTCCAGTACTGCTGTCTGTGCACTCCTGCAGAAGCATAGGAAAATCATCAAGAACAACTTTTGAACCGTCTCTGAGAACGACCAGATCAAAACCATTGCCATCGCTGCGGCTTAAAAACATACTGATATCGCTAAAGACATAAATTCTCTCTCCATCAATGCTGTAAAGCACATCTCCTTGTAGGAGTCCATCTTCCCCTTGAAGCTGAAATTCCGGAGCAAAACCTGTGATTTCAGCAGTACGATAGGCAGCAACATCCAAATTCAGAATAAGCAGGATCAGAACACCCACGAGAAAGTTCATAAACGCACCGGCTGCAAAAATCAAAATCTTCTGCCAGAACCCTTTGCGTTGCAGGCTGTTGGGATCGTCAGACTCCGAGTCTTCTCCCTCCATAGCACAGTAACCGCCAATAGGAAGTGCTCGCAGCGAAAACAAAGTCCCCTTTTTCCCGGTATGCTTCCAGATCGCAGGACCCATACCGATGGCAAATTCATGTACCGTGACACCACACAGGCGCGCAGCTATAAAATGTCCCCATTCATGGGCAGCAACCAAAAAACCAAACAGTAAAATTGCAATAATGATATACATAATTCAGATTAACCTTTCTGATGGAATCGCTCTGAAAGGAGCTGCTCTCAGCTCTTTTCACACACAAGCCTGCGGGCACAGCGATCCGCCTCAAGAATATCCTCCAGAGAAGGATCTGCTTGGCCGGGTATTCTGTCGAGCGCGTAGGAAACCAGCTCCGGGATCTGTCCAAAGCTGATTTGATCCCGCAGGAAAAGACCGACCGCCTCTTCATTCGCCCCATTTAGCACAGCGCAGCTTATCCCGCCGGTTCTGGCACACTCCATTGCCAAACGAAGCGAGGGGAATGCTTCCAGATCCGGCTCATGGAAGGTCAGCGGCGGACAGGACAGAAGATCCAGCGGCGGCAGGGGCGAATGAGCACGGGCGGGATAGGTAAGCGCGTATCGAATGGGAAGACGCATATCCGGAGTACCCATCTGAGCGATCACAGAACCATCGCGGTACTCGACCATGGAATGAATGATGCTCTGACGATGTATCACAACAGATACATTTTCCGGCGGCACATCAAACAGCCGCATGGCTTCGATATATTCAAGTCCTTTGTTCATTAGGGTAGCACAGTCGATGGTGATTTTTTTCCCCATCTTCCAGTTGGGATGGCGCAAAGCATCGGCCTGCGTTTTTTTTGCAACATCATCTCCGGTCATGCCAAAGAACGGTCCACCGGAGCAAGTCAAGATCAGACGCTTCACCTCTTCCCTGCTGTTGCAGCCCTGCAAACACTGGAAAATCGCGGAGTGCTCACTGTCAACAGGGATGATCTCAGCCCCGGATCTGCGCGCAGCCTCCATCA
Source organism: Candidatus Pelethomonas sp. (assembly GCA_045596145.1). Classification (GTDB taxonomy): domain Bacteria; phylum Bacillota; class Clostridia; order Oscillospirales; family Oscillospiraceae; genus Pelethomonas. The sequence continues at coordinate 19,536 of JAZOBV010000009.1, read as the reverse complement.
CAAGCTCACCGGCACAAACAAGTGTCTCCTTATTGGCAAGCGCGATTCGTTTCCCCTTCTCGATAGCAGCAAGCGTGGGACGAAGACCAACCATACCGACAACAGCAGTAACGACCGTATCACTCTCATCCAGAGATGCCGCGGCAATCAAGCCATCGATACCATGCATGACCGGTATCTTCAGATCCGCGATCCGCTCTTGAAACGCTTTTGCGGTATCTTCCTCATAAAGTACGACCAGACGAGGCTGAAATTGCCTCGTCTGCTCTTCCAGAAGCTCAATATTACTGTGGGCAGTCAACGCTTCCACCCGGATTCCAAGCTCCAGACAAACATCAAGAGTCTGGCGGCCTATTGAGCCGGTGGAACCTAAAAGTGAAATTGCTTTTGTCATAATGAACCTCCGGTTACAAAAACGAAATCATCAGTGCCGAAAGGACGGGCGCAACAAAGATCACGCTGTCGAAACGGTCCAGAACGCCTCCGTGGGCAAGAAACAGCGTACCGTAATCCTTGATCCCAAACTCTCGTTTGATAAGAGAAAAGCTCAAATCACCCAACTGAGCAACGCCGCTGCAGATCACACCCAGAAACGCGATCATCACATAACTGATATTCTGATCCAGAAAACTGTTCATGATCCATGCAAAAACTACACCGCCGATTGCGTTTCCAACGAGACCTCCAATCGCACCCTCTACCGTTTTCTTAGGGCTGACCTTGGGTGCCAGCTTGTGTTTTCCGAACGTCAGACCTGCAAAAAAAGCTCCGGTATCGCTGGCAAAGCTGAAAACAAGAGGAAGAAGCAGGAAAGCTCTATGAAAACCGCTGTCTGAGAGACGCAGGAATGCGGTAAAGGCATAAGGAAATACGGCGACGGCAAAGAAAGCTGTTGCAACCTCCTGCCACTTGATCTCGCCTCCCTTAAAAACAGCAAAGGCGAAAAACAGCACACCGTACAGCATAAGCAGTGGCAAAGTAAGCGTCTCTCCCAAAAATGTTGGGAAGAGAACCATCAAACCGGCAGCGACCGCTGTTCCCCATTGCCAATTCGGGTGAGCATTGATGCATTTCATCAATTCAAAACCGGCAATGGCGCTGAGGAGAGCCAGAATGATCTTCAAAACTTCAAAGGGTGCCCAGAGGATCGCGTAAAGTATCAGAGGAATACCTACTGCCGCGACCAATAATCTTGATTTCATTGAGAGACCTCCTCTTTCATTGACAATTACGATAAACCTCCAAAGCGGCGGTTACGGCGCTGATATGCAGAAATCGCCTTCAGCAGATCCTCCTTGGAGAAATCCGGCCAAAGAACGTCGGTATAATAAAATTCCGCATAAGCGCACTGCCATAACAGAAAATTACTCAAACGCTGCTCTCCACCGGGGCGGATCAAAAGCTCTGGACTGGGAATCCCTGCGGAATAGAGGTATTTTTCAAATGCCTCTTCAGTCAGTTCTTCCGCTGTTGCTTCACCCTTGACGCAATCGGCGGCGAAGCTTCTGGCAGCCTGAATGATCTCTGCACGCCCTCCGTAGTTGATGCAGATATTACATTGGCAGCCGCTGAGCTTGGCGGAGATCTCATTGCAGCGGTCAACCAGCTCACGCAGCTCATCATTAAGAACCGTCATATCGCCCATGAAGCACAAGCGCACATTGTCTTTTTCCATTGTGTCGATCGCCTCCAACAGGTATGCCTTCAGCAATCCCATAATGGTATCGACTTCCTCTCTCGGGCGCTTCCAGTTCTCCGTAGAAAACGCATAAACCGTAAGATAATCAATACCAATATCACGGCAATAGGTTGCAATAGTGCGGAAGGTCTCAGCGCCGACCTTGTGTCCCGCTGTACGGGGCAGGCTGCGCTGCTTTGCCCAGCGTCCGTTGCCATCCAGTATAATAGCGATGTGGCGGGGCAGACGATCAAAATCCACCTGCCCCGCCGTATCACCGCTTTTCTTAAAAAAAGCGAACTTCATCCTTCATTACGAAGCAGACGGCATTAAACTGCCATCAGCTCCTTCTCCTTCTTATCCAGAAGCACGTCAATCTCCTTGCAGTAGTCGTCTGTCATCTTCTGAATATCCTTCTCTGCGCCCTTCAGATCATCCTCGGTGATCTCGCCGTTCTTCTTTAGTGCCTTGAAAGCATCAACAGCATCGCGGCGGATATTGCGCACAGCAACCTTGCCACCCTCGGCGTACTTTGCGATCTGCTTTACCAGCTCCTTACGGCGCTCCTCGGTCAGCTGAGGGAAGGCAAGGCGGATCACCCGGCCATCATTCTGGGGATTGATACCCAGGTCGGACTCCTGAATAGCCTTGCAGATGGGCTTGAGTGCCGCAGCGTCCCAGGGCTGAATGGCAAGGGTACGGGGGTCGGGAGAGCTGATAGACGCAATCTGCTGAATAGCAGTGGGAGTGCCATAATAATCGACCATGATACGGTCAAGAACAGCAGCATTCGCACGACCGGCGCGAACCGCTGCAAAGTCGTTGGAAACAGACTCCACGGACTTCTTCATTTTTTCCTCGTAAACCTTGTACTCGCTTTTCATTAGGAAAGTTCCTCCTTAACAATTGTTCCAATCTTTTCACCCTTTAACACACGGATGATGTTATAGGGGTCTTTGAGTGCAAAACAGACCAGAGTCATGTGGTTATCCATAGCAAGAGTCATTGCAGTGGTATCCGTTGCCTTCAAATGCTTTGCAAGCGCCTCGTCATAGGTCAGAAAATCATATTTTACTGCATTGGGGTCAACATTGGGATCAGCAGAATAAACGCCATCCACATTTTTGGCAAGCAGGATGGCATCAGCCTCGATCTCTACGCCACGCAGAACCACCCCGGTATCGGTCGTGAAATAGGGATTTCCGGTTCCAGCAGCAAAAAAGACTACCTTTCCCTCGTTGAGATAACGGTTTGCGGTATCGTAAGTAAAATACTCGCAGAATTTAGGCATTTCAACGGCAGAGAGAACTCTTGCGTCCACGCCCTTCCTAACCAGAGCGTCCGACACAGCGATGCAGTTCATCACAGTAGCCAGCATACCCATGGAGTCGGCATGGCTGCGCTGCATCTTGTCAGCTCCGTCCTTCACGCCGCGCCAGAAATTGCCGCCACCGATCACAACCCCGACTTGAACGCCCATGGAAACAGCTTCTTTGATCACATCACAGACTTGACCGATGACATCAAAGTCAAGTCCCGTATGCTTCTCACCGGCCAACGCTTCTCCGCTGACCTTCAGCATAATGCGCTTATAAATCGCTTCCCCCATAGGGACCTCCTATGTCAAAAAACTTGTGAAGAGAAATAGTAAGCCTCGCATTATTTCTATTCTTTCATATTGTAATATATTTTCCTCGATTTGAAAAGAGGGAATACAAATTTTTTACAAGTTTCCCCGGAATAAAATCTGCTAAAAAACCGTCCGGCAGGCAGAGCAGACTGACGGACGGTTTATAGCGCTTATTCAAATTCCAGTTGATCCACTGTCCCCTCGATCACGGCACTAAGGAGTTCCAGAAGATCATCGCGACCGGTTCCCTTTTCCGCGGAATACGGGATCAGATAATCCTCATCCCGCAATTCCAGTGTTTCATAAATGCAGGTCAGATTCGGTTCAATTTCTGACTTTTTCAGCTTATCCAGCTTATTGGCAACAACGATCAACGGGCAACCGGAATTGAAGAACCAGTGTGCCATTGTCACATCGTCCGCAGTCGGCTTGTGTCTCGCGTCTACGATCATCACACCCCAGGTGATCAGCCCGGACGCAAAATAATTCTCCATCAGCTTGCCCCAGCGGTCTCGTTCAGCCTTGGAAACCTTAGCGTAACCATACCCGGGAAGATCGACCAGATAGGCTAGCTCTCCCCCAACCTTAAAATAGTTGATCTGAGTCGTTTTCCCCGGAGAAGCGCCGACACGGGCAAAATTCTTGCGGTTAACGATGGAATTAATCACCGAACTCTTTCCTACATTGGAACGTCCCGCAAAGGCGATCTGCGGCAGCTCGTCGCGAATAAACGCATTTGGAGTCGTTGCGGATAGAATAAAGTCGGCGCGGTTAAAATTAACAGCCACAGGGCACCTCCCATTAAAAATTAGTTTACTGGCGCAGGGGAACTTCCTTTATAGCATCTTCCAGAGCAAGAAAAGATGACAATAGATCATCACCCTGCTTTTCTTCCATCGGCATTTGACGGCAGAGCGCTTCAGAAAGGACTGTATCAATAGAATCAGCCACAACAAAGCGAAGACTGTCACGAACTACCGGATCGATCTCGCTGAGATCACGCTGATTCTGTTTGGGAATGATCACAGTCTTGATTCCACTGCGCTTGGCAGCCATTGTTTTTTCCTTCAAGCCACCGATCGCAAGTACGCGGCCGCGAAGCGTGACCTCTCCCGTCATTGCGACATTCCCACGAACAGGAATTCCAGTCAAAGCAGATACCACTGCTGTTGTGATCGCAATACCCGCGGACGGACCATCCTTGGGCACAGCGCCCTCAGGAAAATGAATATGAATATCTTTATTCTTATAGAAATCGGGATCAATTCCAAGCTTGGCGGCACGGCTTCGGATACAGCTTACGGCGGCCTGCGCAGACTCCTTCATCACAGTTCCAAGGTTTCCGGTCAGTTCCAGCTTACCGGAACCCTCCAGAACATTGACCTCCACCTCAAGCATTTCACCGCCGGTTTCCGTCCACGCAAGACCATTGACCACACCAACATTCTCTTTTTCCAGTTCAAGAGGCAGATAGCGGCGCACTCCGAGATAATCCTCCAGATCTTTCTCTGTAATGGTAACACGCTTTACATCGCTTGTTGCAAAGCGCATCGCAGCCTTGCGACACAGTGCTCCCATCTTTCGTTCCAGATTTCTGACACCAGATTCATGTGTGTAGCCCGTGATCACGCTGCGAATGGTTTCATCATTGATCCGCAGAGCGTTTTTGGCAATACCATGCTCCTTCATTTGCTTGGGCAACAAGTACTTTTTTGCGATCTGCAGCTTTTCTTCATCCGTATAGCTGGAAAGTTCGATGACTTCCATACGGTCAAGAAGCGGTCTGGGGATCGTTGAAAGTGAGTTTGCAGTAGTGATAAATAAAACCTTGGAGAGATCAAGGGGAATCTCAAGGAAATGATCACGGAATGCGTAATTCTGCTCACTGTCCAGTACCTCAAGCATGGCAGCAGCCGGATCACCTCGATAATCATTGCCCATTTTGTCTATCTCATCCAGCAGAAGGAGTGGATTCATGCTGCCGCTGGAACTGATCGCATTGACAATGCGACCGGGCATAGCGCCAACGTAGGTCTTACGATGACCACGAATATCCGCTTCATCACGGACGCCGCCAAGACTCAAACGCGCAAGCTTTCGATTCAATGCAGACGCAACGGAGATCGCAATAGAAGTCTTACCTACACCAGGAGGACCAACAAGACAAATGATCTGGCCCTTTGCGTTACTGTTCATCTGGCGGACAGCGATAAACTCAAGGATACGCTCCTTCACTTTTTCCAGACCAAAGTGGTCACGTTCAAGGATCTTTCGCGCGGCACTAACGCTGGCCCGTTCTTTTGTCTCTGTTCCCCAGGGCATTTCAAGACAAACGTCAAGATAATTGCGCAGCACGGATGCTTCCGCGCTGGAATAAGGCTGCTTCGCCAACCGGTCTACTTCCTTGAGAAGCTTCTGCTCAATCTCCTCAGAAAGCTTTCGTTCCTTGATTTTGCGGCGATATTCGGAAAGCTCGTTATCGTCATCCTCGCCCAATTCATGCTGCAACAGGCGAATCTGCTCCCGAATAATGCGGTCACGCTGCACCTCGCCCATGTGCTGGCGGATTTTACCCTCCAGCTCCTGTTCATATCCCAGAACCTCTGATTCTCTGGCAAGAAGTTCATTGACCTTGCGCAGTCGGATCACAGGGTGGAATTCTTCAAGAATCGACTGCTTATCCTGGTAGCGGGCAGCAATATTCTGCGTAATAAAATCTGCCAGCTTGCCGGGATCATTTTCATCCATAACGTGCGATGCGATCTCGTCACCAAGATGATGCGCCTGTTCCGCATACTCGCCAAAGTTTGCGTATGTCTGGCGCAGCAGCGCTTCCAGTTGAAATCCGGATACACGGACTTCGCGATCTGCGATCATCTCGACATTACCCTGCAAATAAGGTTCGGTCTGCCACAAACGCAGCAGATGGGCACGGCTGATACCCTCGGCGATCACACGCACCGCGGCGTCACCGATACGCAGGATCTGACGAACAATAGAGATCGTACCAACCTCATAAAGATCCTCTTCACCGGGAAGCTGCACACCGACCTCTCGCTGGGCAACCAGGAAAATGCGCTGATCCGAGTCCATTACCCGCTCAAGGGCGCGGATGGATGCCTCACGTTCTACATCAAATGTCAAAACACAGCCGGGAAATATTGTAAGACCCCGAAGGGCCAGAATCGGCATATTGAATGTTGTATTTTCCATAAGTATGGGTCTCCTTTCTCCGGATCGATCCGGAGCCTACTATCTCAAAACGAAATAGTATCAAAAAAGGGGGACAGCACTGCCCCCCTTTTTATAAATAATCTACTGACCAATCAGTTAGGACGCGGACCGGTCTTTCTTCTCGTCATCACCATGCACGATTTCGGGACCGCACTCGCCTCTGACGCATTCCGGGGTAATAATGACCTTTTTTACTGTGGGATCCGACGGAATATCAAACATAATATCAGTCAAGATCCCCTCCATGACCGCACGGAGTCCGCGTGCGCCAATATTGCGTTCAATCGCCTTGTCAGCCACAGCCTCCAGTGCCCCGTCAGCAAAACACAGCTCCACATTGTCGTATGCAAACAGCTGCTTATACTGCTTGAGCAGAGCATTCTTAGGTTCAGTCAGGATCTGAACAAGATCCTCACGCTTCAAGGATGCCAGTGGAGCAATAACAGGCAGACGACCAACCAGCTCGGGAATGATGCCAAATTTGAGCAGATCGTGAGGCTGGACCTCCTTGAGGATTGCGCCCACATCCCGCTCTTTTTTGCTCTGGAGCTGGGAATCGAAACCGATACCACGCTTTTCTGTGCGGCGTTCAATGATCTTTTCAATCCCATCAAACGCACCGCCGCAGATAAAGAGAATATTGCGGGTATTGATCTGAATAAATTCCTGGTGGGGGTGCTTACGACCTCCTTGAGGCGGAACATTTGCCACGGTGCCTTCCAGGATCTTCAATAAAGCTTGCTGCACGCCTTCACCGGAAACGTCACGTGTAATGGAGGTATTTTCGCTTTTACGGGCGATCTTATCGATCTCATCAACATAGATGATACCGTGTTCGGCAAGCTCAACATCATAATCAGCAGCCTGCAGCAGACGAAGAAGAATGTTCTCAACATCATCGCCCACATAGCCAGCTTCTGTCAGCGTCGTGGCGTCAGCAATCGCAAAAGGAACATGCAGAGTACGCGCAAGGGTCTGCGCAAACAGGGTTTTACCGCTGCCGGTAGGTCCGATCATAAGAATGTTGCTCTTCTGCAGCTCAACTTCCTCGTCGCCTCCAAAATAGATCCGCTTATAGTGATTATAAACAGATACGGCCAGCGTAATCTTGGCAGCTTCTTGACCAATAACATACTGATCCAGAACCTCCTTGATCTCCTTAGGCGTAGGCAGACGTTCCGGCAGTGATTCCTCAACGGATGTAGACTGCAATTTCAGCTCATCCTCCAGAACACTCATGCAAAGCTGGATGCACTGGTCACAGATCCGGGCACCGGGTGCCTGTATCATCCGCCGCACCTCTTCCTCCCGCTTTCCGCAGAAGGAACAGCGCAGGGGCTTTTTTTCGTCACTCATTGACAAATTACCTTCCTGTTATCTGGAATAGATGACCTTGTCGATCAGACCGTATTCCTTGGCTTCCTCTGCGGTCATAAAATTATCACGCTCGCAGTCGGCGGTGACGGTCTCAACACTCTTGCCGGTATTTTCAGCCAAAATGTTGTTCAAGCGGCGCTTGATGATCTCCAGTCGCTTCAGGTGGATCGCCATATCAGTGACCTGCCCCTGCGTTCCCGCAGAGGGCTGATGGATCATGATCTCAGCGTTAGGCAGTGCCAGACGCTTGCCCTTGGTACCTGCCGAAAGCAGGAACGCGCCCATGCTCGCAGCCATACCCACGCAGATTGTGGAAACGTCGCACTTGATATACTGCATGGTATCATAGATCGCCATGCCGGCGGTAACGCTGCCGCCGGGACTGTTGATATACATCTGGATATCTTTATCGGGATCCTGAGCTTCCAGATACAGAAGCTGTGCCACGACCAGACTTGCGGTCGTATCATTCACTTCTTCGCCCAGGAAAATAATGCGGTCGTTGAGCAGCCGGGAGAAAATGTCGTAAGACCGTTCACCGCGGCTGGTCTGCTCAACAACATAAGGAACTAAACTCATTTGAATAACCTCCTGATGGAATACAGTGGAAAACCCTCCAACACCCATGCGGCGCACTACCACACTAGGATAACCACATACCGGCATTTTTATTACCGGGATTTTCCAGCGGCTTCCCTTGGATTACTCAGCGGCGCCTTCTTCGCTCTCGTCAGCCTTCTTAGTCTTCTTGGCAGACTTCTTCTCTTCTTCCTTCACCTCGGGCTTGAGCGCAGTAGCGTTCTCAACAACAACCGCGATCGCCTTGGAACGGATGATCTGCTCCTTGACAACAGCGATCTCAATGTACTTCTTGATGCTGTCAGCCTCCATGCCGTACTGAGCAGCCATCTTATTGTACTCAGCCTCGACATCCTCATCGGTGACCTCAATACCCTCAGCCTTGGCGATAGCGCTGATAGCCAGATCCATGCGAACCTGACGCAGTGCGGGACCCTTGGCATCCTCCAGCAGGGCAGTCTCGTCCATGTTGCTCATCTGCAGGTACTGTGCCATGTTCATGCCCTGAGCCTGGAGCTGACGACCGAAGTTCTCAACAAAGAAGTGAGCCTGCTCCTCGATCATAGCGTCGGGGATCTCGCCGGTCAGACCGTCAGCAACCTTCTCCATCAGAACATCCTCAAAGGCGCGGGTAGCCGTCTCTTCACGCTCAGCGACCATCTTTGCCTTGATATCCTTCTTCAGATCGGCCAGAGTATCAAACTCGGAAACATCCTTGGCGAACTCATCGTCAATGGCAGGCAGCTCCTTGACCTTGACAGCGTTGACCTTCACGTGGAAGACAACAGCCTTGCCGGCCAGATGCTCGTGATAGTTCTCGGGGAAGGTAATGTTGATATCCTTCTCCTCGCCGGCGGTCATGCCGATGATCTGCTCCTCGAAACCGGGAACAAAGCTGCCGGAACCGATCTCCAGATCAAAAGCCTCGCCCTTGCCGCCATCGAAAGCAACACCATTGTCAAAGCCCTCGAAGTCAATGTTGGCGATATCGCCCTTCTTGACCTTGCGCTCAACGCTGACCATGCGGCTGTTGCGCTCGGCCATCTCCTTCAGACGGGCATTCACATCAGCAGCCATGACCTTGACCTCAGCCTTGGGAGCTTCCAGACCCTTATACTGACCCAGAGTCATCTCGGGATAAACAGCCACGGTAGCTTTGAAAGAGAAACCGTCCTTGCTGACATCCAGCAGCTCGACCTCGGGATAACCAACAACATTAAGCTCCTGCTCCTTGACAGCCTCTGCATAAGCGTCGGGCAGGACGATATTCACAGCTTCCTCATAGAACACCTCAGCACCGTACATGGACTCGATCATCTTGCGGGGTGCCTTACCGGGACGGAAGCCAGGCATCTGGATTCTGCCGCGCTGCTTAAGATAGGCCTTCTGAACAGCAGCCTCGAAATCGGCAGCGCTAACTTCCACAGTCAGAACGACCGTGCTCTTCTCTAATTTTTCGCAATTTTTAACACTCATTTTTATTTCCTCCGTATACTGTCGGCCTTCACAGTCAGCCAATTTTGAATTATAGCACAGTTAATTCAATAATTCCAGTATTTTTTTGAAAGTAATGAAATTATTTTACTTTTTTATTGTGATCGGGTTATGAAACAGCTCTCCGACCCTCGAAAGGATCGGAGAGCTGTTGTTATGTAAATCAAACTCAGCTTATGCCATCAGTTTTTCCAGTGCAGCCAGCTTCAGACAGGTGCAGAAAACATCAATAGCGATATCCAGCTCCTCCACGGGAGGCAGGCTGGGAGCAATACGGATGTTGCGGTCGCGGGGATCGATGCCATAGGGGAAAGTCGCACCGGCACCAGTCATCACAACACCGGCTTCCTTGCACAGAGCGAGGGTGCGCTTGGCAAGACCATCCATCGTATCAACGCTGACAAAGTAGCCGCCCTTAGGGTGCTTCCACTCGGCAATGCCCAGAGGTGCGATCTGCTCATCCAGCGCCTTCAGAACGGAATCAAACTTGGGCTTCATGATAGCGGCGTGCTTTTTCATCAGCTCCAGCGTATTTGCCTTATCCTTGAGGAACAGAACATGACGTAGCTGATTGACCTTATCGTAGCTGATGCTCTGAATACCCATCAGCTTGGACATATACTTGAGGTTGTCCACGCTGGCAGCCATAACGGAAATGCCGGCACCGGGCAGGGTGACCTTGGAGGTGGAGGCATACTCGAAGACCATGTCGGGGTTGCCTGCCTCGCGGCACAGGGTCAGAATATCAGCAAAGGGAACAAACTCGCCATCAAACTCATGGACGCAGTAGGCATTATCCCACATCAGCAGGAAGTCGGGAGCTGCGGGCTTGAGGTTAGCGATGCGCTTGATGGTCTCGTCGCTGTAGATCACACCCTCAGGATTGGAGTACTTGGGAACGCACCACATACCCTTGACAGCGGGATCCTTCACGGCTTCCTCAACGGCATCCATGTCGGGACCACTCTCGGTCATATTGATGGTGATGAGCTCCATGCCGAAGGACTCGGTGATCTTGAAGTGACGGTCATAGCCGGGGGCAGGGCACAGGAACTTGACCTTCTCTTCCTTGCACCAGGGTCTCTCGCTGTGGAGCAGACCGTGGGTGAATGCCTTGGAGATGGTGTCATACATCAGAGTAAGGCTTGCGTTACCGCCAACGAAGCACTCCTCTTCCTTGCAGCCGAGAACATCGGCAAAATAACGCTTGGCACAGGGCAGACCGGCCAGTTCACCGTAGTTGCGGACATCCAGTCCGTCCACCACGCACTGCTCGGGAGCATTCAGGATCGTCAGAATATCACTGACCAGATCCAGCTGAGCCTTGCCGGGCTTACCGCGGGACATATCCAGCTTCAGACCCTTCGCCTTCAGTTCCTCAAACTTTTTCGACACTGCTTCGCGCTCAGCCTGCAGCTGAGCAGGGGTCATACTCTGGTACTGCATAGTTATTTCGTCTCCTTATGCATATTATTGATGCGCGTTTTCAGCGCATTTAGGTAACATTTCTATTTTACACCAGAAAAATGCAAATAGCAAGCCGCATTCTCGGAAATCATCGTTTACATTTTTTGAAATTTAGAGGCTTGAGATCACAGCGCTGAGCGCATGAACGATATCGTCCAGCGGCATGGACGGCACATTCTCCTTCCCTACCGTCTGCTCAGGGATATACGGCACATGAATAAATACCGCGCGAGTTTCCGGCATGTGCAGCGCCGCGTGATGCAGAACACTGTACAGCAGGCTGTTGCATACGAAGGTTCCCGCGCTGTTTGATACATCACCGGGAAGATCCGCATCGCGGATCGCCTTTACCATTTTTTTAATGGGGAGCGTGCTGAAATACGCAGCAGGACCTCCCGCGACAACCGGCTGGTCAACAGGCTGATTCCCCGCGTTATCCGCGATAGACGCATCCATTACGTTGACCGCGATGCGCTCAGGTGTAACGGATTTGCGTCCACCTGCCTGCCCTACACAGATAACGGCATCGGGGCGAAGCTTATCCATTGCTTCGATAACAATTTCAGAAGCGTGACCAAAAACCGTGGGAACGATCAATTTATGAAGCTTCGCCCCGCCGATCCCATCGCTCAGCCGCTCTACCGCCTGCTGCGCGGGATTGATGTTTTCCCCACCAAAAGGATCAAAAGCTGTCACAAGAATATTCATTTCAATTCTCCTTTTGTCACGCTCTTCAAACCAGAAGTCCGGCCAGCAGACCAAGCACCGCACCGGCAAGCACCTGCAGCGGCGTGTGTCCCATGACCTCCTTGAGGTCCTCAGCAAAATCTTCTGCAGTCAGCTTTTCAACATGAGCCAGAAGCTGATTGACCAATTTCGCCGTATCACCCGCGCTGCGGCGCACATTACAGGCATCGTACATGACAACAGCGGAAAAAACGACGGAGAGCGCAAAAATCGGACCATTAATGCCATAGAGTTTTCCAATCGCTGTAGTGCAGGCAACGACCATGGAAGAGTGACTGCTTGGCATTCCTCCACTGGAAACAAATCTCTTTATATCAAACTTCCGCAAAAGAATCAGGTCAAGTATGACCTTGATAAACTGCGCCAAAAACCATGCAAGCAATGCGCAGTCGATCACCGGATTGGTTGTCAGCATACCAAAGTACATCTCTATTTTCTCCTTTCCGCAAGCTGTGAAGCAAAATCACAAAGAAACCCACTGTCGCAAAATCCATCCAGTGCATTGATCGCCAGCGCTGTTTCCTTCTCCACCAGCTTCTGACAGCCGGAAAGCCCCAGAAGGTCGACGTAGGTCGTCTTCCCCTCGTCACGGTCAGAGCCGATAGGCTTTCCAAACTCTTCCTCGTCACCGATCACATCCAGCATATCATCCCGCACCTGGAAGGCAAGACCAATATGCTGTCCGTATTCTACGGCTTTGGCACGGAGGTTTTCATCTCCTCCCGCGGCAATACACCCAAGCTCTCCCGCGACACAGAGGAGTTTTCCTGTTTTTAGTGCGTGAAGCAAATCAACTTCACACTCATTGTGACAACAACCATCCAAGTCAAGAACCTGTCCTGCAACCATGCCATCGCTGCCACAGGCAGACGAAAGCGCTGCCACTGCCTGAACACGCTGCTCCGCACTCATACCGGGGGCGCCCGCGATCAGCGCGAATGCCTCCGGCTGCAGTGCGTCACCCGCAAGAACGGCCAGCGTTTCACCAAAGACCTTATGGCAGGTAGGCTTGCCCCGGCGCAGATCATCATCATCCATGCACGGCAGATCATCATGGATCAAAGAATAGGTGTGGATCAGCTCCAGCGCGCAGGCAAAAGGCAGCGCTTTTCGCCAATCCCCTCCCAGCATATCGCAAAATGCCAGCGTCAGCACGGGACGCACACGTTTGCCGCCTGCCATTAGACTATAACGCATCGCCTCCTGCAGCTTTCCGTAGGGACGCTCTCCGAGAAACAGTCCATCCAGATAATCCTGCACCGCGCAACGGTAAATCTCATACTGAGCAGAAAAATCCGGCATACTTACGCCTCCTCCTCAAAGGGCATTTCACAGGGCTCTCCGTCCATGCCCCTTTGAAGCATAACGACCTGCTGCTGAGCCTTTTCCAGCATATCTGAACAGGTTCCAACCAGCTTTGTCCCCTCCTCAAACAGGGCAAGTGAATCCTTGAGCTGGACATCTCCCCGCTCCAGCATCGAAACGATCTCTTCCAGACGGGCAATATTATCTTCAAAGGATTTTTCCTTCTTAGCAGCCATTAGTTTTTTCCTCTTTTCCTTGTTTTTACGCATTTGTTGACTGTACAGAGCAGCTTACCATCCACAAGAGTCGCAGAAACGCTCTCTCCCGGCACAACATCCTCCACCCCACGCACCAGCTCACCGTTTTCTTTTTCCAGAAGCGAAAAGCCTCTTCCAAGAACCTTCAGCGGGCTCATGGCATCCAGCGAGGCAGCCAGCGCCGCCAGACGATTACCGGGCTGCCGCAGACCTGCCGCCGCGGCATGATAGAGATCCTTCTGGATATGCCCGAGCAGCATCTGCTTGTCTTGAATAAATGCCATCGGGTCTGCTAAGCAGCGTTTTTCTGCCAGGGTATTCAAGCGGCGGCGAAGGAATTCCAACCGAGAATTTTGCGCTCTGAGCATTTGCAGCTTTTGCGACTGAAGCCGCTGCAGCAGCTCCACCCGGTCAGGCACTGCGATCTCGGCGGCATGGGATGGAGTTGCCGCGCGAACATCTGCAACAAAATCTGCAATGGTCACATCGGGCTCATGCCCTACAGCTGAGATCACCGGGATCTCGCTTTCATAAATTGCCCGCGCCACACGTTCGTCATTGAACGCCCACAAATCTTCAATGGAGCCGCCGCCGCGCCCAACGATCAATACATCCGCAACGTGATAACGATTGGCATAGCGGATCGCGGAAATGATCTCGGGCGGCGCTTCCGTACCCTGCACACGGACAGGAAGCAGCTTCGCCTTCGCCAGTGGATACCTGCGGCGCAGGATACGGACCATATCATGCACCGCCGCACCGGAGGAAGATGTGATAATACCAATATTCTCCGGATATTCCGGCAGAGGCTTCTTGTGTTCATCGCTGAACAGCCCCTCACGCCAGAGTTTTTCTTTAAGCTGCTCAAAGGCAACATGCAGGTCTCCGACACCGTCCGATGTCAACGAATCACAATAGAGCTGGTACGCGCCATCGCGTGGAAACACAGTGATCCGGCCGGTCGCGAGAACCTTCATACCATTTTCCGGACGAAAGCGAAGCCGGCTCGCCTGCCCGCGAAACATCACACATTTGATCGCGCCCTCAGCATCCTTCAAGGTAAAATAGTGATGCCCCGAAGGATAGAGCTTATAATTGGATATCTCTCCGCGAATGCACAGATTGCCCAACAGAGGGATCCCATCCAGAATATTTTTGATCAGTTGATTGATCTCGGAAACATCGAAAATTTTCCGCTCCATTCCCTCACCTGCCTTATTATAGGAAAAAGAGCGCACAGACCTGTGCGCTCTTTTGTTTTCTTATTCCTCGCCCTGCCGTGCTGCAGCAGGCGCAGACTCATCAATAAGCGCTTCCGTACGGACAAAGGCTCCAAGAATGCCATTGATAAACCGAACCACATCTTCGTTCTCGTACTTCTTTGCAATCTCCACAGCCTCATTGATGGATGCAGCGTTGGGGATATCGGGCATGTAGAGGATCTCATACATGGCAAGGCGCATCACAGCGGCAGCAACCAGCGGAATGCGCTCAAACTTCCAGCCCTTTGCATACTTCTCAATGTACTGGTCCAGCTCATAGCCATGCTCGGCGATACCCTTGACCAGACGTCGGATATACACCTGCTGGCTGGGACCGGGAAGCTTCCCATACACCTCGTATTCAGGTGCCAATTCCTCAAACCGACCGCTGGAAAGTCGCTGCTCGATCAGTTCCTCAGCAGTCAGATCCGTAAAGCTCAGCTCGTAGGAGAGATGCATAGCGATCTCTCTGGCGACATTTCTAATCATCCGATAGTCCTCTTCTCTCTATCTGAAACGTTTACTGGAAGCTGACACCACCGACATGGACATTGACCGCCTTCACAGCGAATCCGGTCATCGCCTCAACGGCAGAAGATACTGCGTTCTGGATCTTCTCGGCGACCTCAGGGATCGGATAGCCGTAGCGCAGCATAACATAAAGATCAATGATGGCGCAGTCCTCCTCAAAGGAAACACGCACACCTCTGGCGGCAGTCTTTTTTGCGCTCACATTCATCATACCGCTGATCCCCTCGACCTCTGCGGCAGCACCGGCAGACACAGCAGCCAGCACATCCTCAGAGATATGGATGCAGCCAAGTTCCTCGTTGTGGGTAATATATTCCTTGTTCTCGCCCATAAAAACAGACACTCCTTGTAAATCAATACATTAGCTTTTTTATTGTACCACCTTTTCAATGGAAATACAACAAAAATTTTCAAGCAAAGAACGCCTTTTGCATGAGAGATCATCGCTCCATACGTCTGGTCTTTCGCTGTTCACGGCGGCGTTTACGAATGCGCTGGCGATCCTCGCGGAATTCCCGTGCCATTTCGATACCCTGGCAAAGATCGCTCATCCAGTTATAGACCTCGTCCGACCAAATGAGATTTCGATCCGTTACGCCCCTGCGGTAGTCATCCAACACAATACCGTAGCGATTCCACGCCCGCTTGACACTGTCCTCCCAGGAGAGATAGAGCTGATCCATCGCATTTTGTCCAATTTTGCGCATAGAAGCGCGATCCTGCCCGAATCGAAGAAGAAGATCACGCATGGACTGCGAGGATTCGTCGATGTGATATGCGTTCTCACCGTGGATCGTTCCCTCTGCTGCACAGGAGCCATCGATCAGCACACTGGCAAGTCCGCAGGCAGCCGCTTCGCGTACAACGATGCCATAAGTGTCATAAGTCGAGGGAAACAGGAAAAGATCCGCCATTGAAAAGAAGGTGCGAAGCTTCAGGCGATCCTGCACGCTTCCGGTAAAAATGCACTTATCATACAATTTCAGATCATGGGCATACTTCTCAATGGCTTCCCGTTCCATGCCGTCCCCGACAAAGACCATACGGAAATCTCCACCGGAGGCTCTTACGCCCGCCAGCGCGTCAAGGAGCAGCTTGATTCCCTTGTACCACATCAGTCTGCCAACAAAGAGGTAGACCGGCATATCAGACGAGATACCCAGTTCCTTTCGAAGCGCACTGCTCTCCTCCGTAGAAACGCTGCCCTTCGGAAAATCCACGCCGTTTTCCATGACTACATAATCACCCTGGTAGCCAAGACTTTTGAGGCTTTCACCAGCACCGTGGCTGACGACCCAGACCTCATCGCTGGCGCTGATATTATCCACCAGCAGACGGACAGCGGATTTCTGCAGGAGACGATTACTGACTGCATGATTGATTTCAACGTCAAATTTGGTGTGATAAGTAAAAACAACGGGAACATCGATCTTCTCACGAAGCGTGCGGGCAAAAGCACTGGACATAACAGGACAATGAGAATGGATAATATCCGGTTTTTCATCAGCCACACCGCTCAGCGCCGTCACGCTGAAGGGATAGCCGGCACGGTATCCCACGATTTTCGTAGTATCCACGCTGGGATAGCGTATGACCGGGTACTCGTAGCGATCCACCGCGCCGGGAAAATCCGGCACGGCGACGACCGCCTTTCCAAGGTTTCCGTGAATAATGTTTGCGTAATTCACCATAGTGTTGGCAACACCGTCGATCAACGGTGGAAATGAATCATTCAGAAGACATACCGTAAAATCTTTATCCAACTGTTTCATAATCCTCCTCTACCCAATGATAGGGCTATTCCGTGTTCATGCAGAAATTATGGCAGGATGATGTTAACACATTTTTAGAAAAATGTGAAGAAGAAAGAAAAATTTTCCAAAGACCACCTTACTGTTTGCCAAGTCACTCACTGCGTGATAGAATAAACAAAAGGGGTGACGAAATGGCAACACTGAACTCTGATTTCTTTTTACGGGATACCGTTGAGGTCGCCCGTGATCTTCTTGGACGGTATCTCGTCCGCAATATCAACGGAGAAATGCTCGTCGGACGGATCACGGAGACTGAAGCCTATGTCGGTGCCATCGACAAAGCCTGCCACGCATACGGAGGTCGCGTTACAGCGCGCACGCGCACCCTGTACTCTGCTCCGGGCACCGTTTATGTCTATCTCATCTACGGCATGTATCACTGCCTCAATTTTGTCACTGAGCCGGAGGGTACAGCTAGCGCTGTGCTGATTCGTGGCTGCACACCGGTATATAACCTCAAGAAAA
Source organism: Candidatus Pelethomonas sp. (assembly GCA_045596145.1). Classification (GTDB taxonomy): domain Bacteria; phylum Bacillota; class Clostridia; order Oscillospirales; family Oscillospiraceae; genus Pelethomonas. Next base: position 1,696 of record JAZOBV010000009.1, on the reverse strand, counting down.
TTGCACAGGCTCGTTTCGGTACCGATCACACACAGCTTACCCGCTACCAGGAGAAAAACTTTCTAAACGGTCCCGGAAAATTGTGTAAAGGTTTTGCGATTGACACAAGCTTAAATAACCTGCCTTGCGGACACAGCAGCCTTTATCTGTCAGATGAACTTCCCGAACTGGGCTTCCCTGCCGCAACGCTACATTGCATTACAATACCGGCAAGCGGATCGGGATCGACTACGCCGAAGAAGCTGCGGATTTCCCGTGGCGTTTCTGGATAACGGAGGATATTTCATGCTGATTTTTGATCTGGACGGAACTCTGATCGACTCCAACGGACTTTGGGTAGAGGTTGACAAGATCTTTCTTGCCCGCCGAAACGCTCCGTATACAAAGGAATACTACGAGGGCGTTGCCCACACCATTCTCACCAACTGCGCCATTTTTACAAAAGAATACCTTCATCTGGAGGAATCCTGCGAGGAGATCATTGCGGAATGGATGGAGCTTGCAAAAGGTCAGTATCACGATGTTCCATTAAAAAACGGTGTACGGGAATACCTTGACCGATGCAAAGAAGCGGGACACCGCATGGTGATCTTCACTGCATGTGTTCCTGAGCACTGCCGCGCCGCGTTGGAGCGGCATGACCTTATGCAGTACTTTGAACAGGTCATTTTTGCGCAGGAGTTAGGCGTTGATAAAAAATCTCCCGCTATTTTCCGCAAGGTTGCAGACATGCTTGGAGTAAAACCTGGAAAATGTGTTCTGTTTGACGACTCACTCTCCGCCTGCAAGGCCGCAAAAGCAGCCGGAATGACTGTCGTCGGGGTACACGACTCATATTTCAGCGACAGCGAGCCGGATATGCGGGAACTTTGCGACCAATATATCCGTGGATTTGGTGATTTGTTATGAAAAAACAAAATATCATTCAAATTACTTTGATTTCCCTATGCTGCGCTGTCATGCTTTGGGTCGACGGCATCTGGCAGCCGGGGTACTGGGTAAAGTCCGGCATCAAAATCGTTTTATTTCTGGCGATCCCTGTACTATGCAGCGCAGCGTTTCGTGATCCCACGATCCGGGACATGCTTCGTCCCAGTAAACAGGGATTAATACGCGCTCTGATTCTCGGCGGAAGTATTTACGCGGTGATCATAGCCGCGTATTTCCTTCTCAACGGATTCGTTGACTTCTCCCCTGTTTTGGATAACCTGCCGGATGGCGTTACAAAAGCGACCTTCCCCTTTGTAGCACTCTACATCTCCTTTATCAATTCTCTGCTGGAGGAATTCTTCTTCCGTGGTTTTGCGTTTCTATCGCTAACACAGCGCATGAAAGGAGCATCCCTGTTATCGGCTGTCTCCTTCGCTTTGTATCACACTGCCATGATGCTTGGCTGGTTTCCTCCCGCTGTTTTTGCGCTTGCCCTTGCGGGACTGACAGTTGGAGGTATGATTTTTAATTGGCTGGATCAAAGGGACGGCAGCATTTACGCCGGTTGGTTGGTTCATATGTTTGCAAATTTTGCCATCAATACCGTTGGAATGATCCTTTTTTATCAGTAAAAATATTGAACGGGAGTGCCCATAGCACACCCGTTCAATATCACTCTGTCAAAAAACTACCATCTTTCAGGATGATTTTCCCCGTTGCATGGGGGAGCTTGAGGGGGCAAAGCCCTCCTCAAATGAAATCGAAT
>JAZOBV010000008.1:0-4134 GCA_045596145.1 Candidatus Pelethomonas sp. | reverse complement strand
GACGTGGCCGGCGCCCTGTCCACCGTGCTTGCCCAGATGGGCCATGATGTGCGCGTGATGCTGCCCATGTACACCCAGATCAAGGAACAGTATGTAAAGGACGCCCGCCATGTGCTGGATTTTGAAGTGGACCTGGGCTGGCGCAAGCAGTACTGCGGCATTGAAGAAGTGAAGCTGAACGGCGTCACTTTCTACCTGATTGACAACAAGTACTACTTCGGCCGTGAATATGTGTACGGCATGGGCGGCGACGAATATGAGCGCTTCGGCTTCTTCTCCCGCGCCATCGTTGCTCTGCTGCCTGCCCTGCAGTTCATGCCCGAGATCATCCACTGCAACGACTGGCAGACCGCTCTTGTCCCCATCTATCTGAAGGATGAGTGCGTCCGCTGGGAAGGTATCCGCGGCATCAAGACCGTGTTTACCGTTCATAACATCGAATATCAGGGCCGCTACGGCAAGGAAACACTGGAGGATCTGTTCGGTCTGGCTCCCGGCTGGTTTGCCGACGGCACCATCGCTATGGACGGCGATGTCAATCTGGTGAAGGGCGCTCTGATGACCTCCGATGCCATTACCGCCGTCAGCCCCACCTACGCACAGGAGCTTAAATACGCCTTCTTCTCCCACGGTCTGAGCAGCGTGATGCAGCTGAACGCGCACAAGCTCCACGGTGTCCTCAACGGCATCGACATGGTGCGTTACGATCCCAATAAGGATCCCGACCTTACCAACCACTACTCTGCCTCCCGCATGACCGGCAAGGCAAAGTGCAAGGCAAAGCTGCAGGAACAGATGGGTCTTGCTGTTGACGCAGGCATTCCCGTGATCGGCATCGTCAGCCGTCTGGTGGGTCACAAGGGTCTGGATCTCATCCGTCAGGTGTTTGACCAGATCATGGAGCTCAACTGCCAGTTTGTTGTTCTCGGCAGCGGTGATGCGCAGTATGAGCAGTTCTTTGAGGAGAAGCGCGCCCAGTACGAGGGTCGTATGGCGATCTACCGCGGCTACAATGAGCCCCTCGCCATGCAGATCTACGCCGGTGCCGACCTGCTGCTGATGCCCTCCAAGAGCGAGCCCTGCGGACTTGCTCAGATGATCGCCATGCGCTACGGCACAGTACCCATCGTGCGTGAGACCGGCGGTCTGAAGGACACCGTTCACCCCTACGAGGCATGGTGCGGCGCAGGCAACGGCTTCACCTTTGCAGATTATAACGCATACGATATGCTCTTCGTGATCCGTCAGGCAGTGGATCTGTACATCAACAATCCCGCCGCTTTTAAGGCTCTGCGCAAAGCCGGCATGACCGAAGACTTCAGCTGGACCCGCAGTGCGGAGGCATACAACGAGATCTACCGCATGATTTGCTCCTGATCTCCCCTTTAGGCAACGTTTTGGGCGGGGGTAGAGATACCCCCGCCCTGTTCCCGGCTTGATTTGGAATCGTTTCCAGCCGCTATCATTTAGTCTTTTTCACAGGCTTCGCCTGTGCTGTTCCCCTGATATCACATTACTATAAACGAGGAAACCATATTATGGAAAAAATCACGAAAGCCTCCATGAAGCAGGCGATCTGCGATAAGCTGCGCTTGAATTTTGGCTGCGCAGTAGATGAGGCAACGGAAGAAAACGTTCTCAAGGCCTGCGCGATGGTTCTGCGCGACCACATGAACGCCAACGCCGTCGAGACCCGTAAGAGCGTCCGAAAGGAGCAGAAGCGCCAGGTCCACTACATGTCCATGGAGTTTCTGATGGGCCGCAGTCTGATGAAGAACGCCTATAATCTGGGTGTTATCGAGCCTATGCGCGCCGCTATCGAGGATCTGGGCTTCAAGAGCGGTGATATTTTTGACATGGAGCCCGACGCAGGTCTGGGCAACGGCGGTCTGGGTCGTCTTGCCGCCTGCTATCTGGACTCTCTGACCACGCTGGAGATCCCCGCCTGCGGCTACTCCATCTGCTATGAGCTGGGCATCTTCAAGCAGAAGATCGTTGACGGCCAGCAGGTCGAGCTGCCCGACAACTGGATGGGTCTGGGCGACGCATGGCTCACCCCCCGCCCCACCGAAATGGAGGAAGTCCATTTCGGCGGCAGACTTCGTGAGTTTTGGGCAGACGACCACCTGCACATCGTCCACGAGGACTATACCCGTGTGCTGGCTGTCCCCTGCGATATGACCATTGCCGGCTTTGAGACCGGACATACCAATACCCTGCGCCTGTGGGATGCCAAGAGCCCCACTCCCATCGACATGAGCCTGTTCCGTCAGGGTCAGTATCTGGAGGCAAACGAGGAGAAGGCAATGGCTGAGGTCATCGCCAAGGTCCTCTACCCCGAGGATAACCACTACGAGGGCAAGAGCCTGCGTCTGAAGCAGCAATACTTCTTTGTTTCCGCAACGGTTCAGTCCATCGTCCGTCAGCACATCCAGACCTACGGTACCCTCACCAACTTCCACGAGAAGAATGTCATCCAGACCAACGATACCCACCCCGCCCTGGTCATTCCCGAGCTGATGCGTATTCTGATGGATGATGCAGGACTTGACTGGGACACCGCATGGAATATCACTGTCAATGCTGTAGCTTACACCAACCACACCGTTCTGGCCGAGGCGTTGGAGCGCTGGCCTCAGAGCCTGATGCAGTCCCTTCTGCCTCGCATCTGGCAGATTCTCTGCGAGATCGCTCACCGCTGGCAGGATAAGGTGGAGCGGTTCTATAATTATGACCAGAGCAAGGTCAAGAACATGGCTGTTATCTGGGACGGCGAGGTTCGCATGGCAAACCTGTGCATCGCCGGCGGTATGGCTGTCAACGGCGTTTCCGCCCTGCACAGCGACATCCTCCGCAACGATGTCTTTAAGGATGCCTGCGGCATGGAGCCCGATAAGTTCAAGAACGTCACCAACGGCATCGACCACCGCCGCTGGCTGGCAGAAATCAACCCCGGTCTGGACGGTCTGATCCGTGAGCTGGCAAACGGTGACGAATATCTTCTCCACCCCGGCACCGCTCTGCCCAAGCTGGAAAAGTACGCCGATGATAAGACTGTTCTCTCTCAGATGGAGAAGATCAAGCTCGCCAATAAACAGGCATTTGCCAAGTGGATCAAGCGCGAGCAGGGTCTGGTGCTCAATACCGACGCTATCTTTGACGTTCAGGTCAAGCGTCTGCACGAGTACAAGCGCCAGCTTCTCAACGTGATGCACATCATCCACCTGTATCTGAACCTGAAGGACAATCCCAATATGGAGATGCGTCCTCACACCTTCCTGTTCGGTGCAAAGGCAGCTCCCGGCTACGCTGTTGCCAAGCGCATCATCCGCCTCATCAACTCCATGGCAGATCACATCAACAATGATCCCATCTGCAAAGGCAAGCTGCAGGTCTTCTTCCTGGAGAACTACCGTGTTTCCATGGCTGAGGTGCTGATGCCCGCCAGCGAGGTTAGCCAGCAGATCTCCACCGCCGGCAAGGAAGCCAGCGGCACCGGCAACATGAAGTTTATGATGAACGGTGCGCTGACTGTCGGCACTCTGGACGGTGCCAATGTAGAGATGCACGAGGTTCTGGGCGATGACAACATGTTCCTCTTCGGTCTCAAGACCCAGGAGGTCATCGACATGCGTGACGCGGGCTACAATCCCTACCGCCTGTACAGCCGCGATCCCGCCCTGCACCGTGTGCTGGATCAGATCAGTAACGGCTTCCGCGACGGCGTGCGTTACGACGATCTGGTAGAGCGCCTGCTGTTTGGTAAGGGCAATGCCCCCGACGAGTATATGCTGCTGGCAGACTTTGCTTCCTACTGCGCAGCCGAGCGCCGCATGACCGAGGTCTACGGCGACAGAAACCAGTGGAACCACATGTCTCTTCTCAACGTGGCACGCTCCGGCATCTTTGCTGCTGACCGCTCCATCGCGGACTACGCAGAGCGCATCTGGAACGTTCCCTACAAGAAATAATTTAAAAAATTTCTATAAAAAATAAGGAGTGCCGACGGCACTCCTTATTTTTTCAGTCTGTCAAAAAACTACCATCTTTCAGGATGAACTTTCCCGTTGCGTGGGGGAGCTTGAGGGGGCAAAGCCCTCCTCAAATGAAATCGAATGCCTCGCTAAGCCTTGC
>JAZOBV010000007.1:0-6644 GCA_045596145.1 Candidatus Pelethomonas sp. | reverse complement strand
CCGCAGACAGTTTTCTCAAGGGGATACATAAGGGGATATCCCCTTATGTGGCGCTTTGGTGACTTTCTCGACCATGGAGAAAGTCACCCGCCGGAGGCTGAACCAGCTATCAAATAGATGGTGCAACCTCTGCCGCGTCAGCGTCACGGAAAATCCAAAACACCTCGTCAAACACCAATTTTTCTGTCCTCCTTCAGCGATTTTTGTCAAATTTTTATCAATGGATTGTTCTTTCCTCAAAAGCATGGTAAAATAAGTCATTGGCTGTAAAACTTTTTGGATTTTTGGAACAGAAGGTGACATTTCACGATGCAAAAACAAAAACAGGGCTATCAGATCGACATGATAAATGGTCCGCTGGCGGGAAAGATACTTCTTTTTGCCCTGCCGCTGATGCTCTCCAGCCTTCTCCAGCTGTTGTTTAACGCCGCCGACGTTGTGGTCGTTGGACGGTTCGCAGGCAAGGAGGCTCTTGCCGCCGTTGGCTCCAACGGCTCGCTTATCAACCTGTTTGTCAATCTGTTTATCGGTCTCTCTGTCGGAACGAATGTCGTCATCGCCCGCGATCTTGGTGCGGGAAAGACTGAAAACGTCCGCAAAAGCGTCCACACCTCCGTCGCCCTCTCGCTGATCGGCGGTCTTATCCTCGCCGTGGCAGGCTTCGCGCTCTCCCGTCAGATGCTGGAGCTGATGTCCTCCCCGCCGGACGTGATCGACCTCTCCGCAGTCTACCTGCGCATCTATTTCCTCGGCATGCCGGGAAATCTGCTCTATAACTTCGGTGCGGCGATCCTCCGCGCCCAGGGTGACACCCGCCGCCCCCTCTACTATCTCACCGCCGCCGGCGTGATCAATGTGATCCTTAACCTTGTCTTTGTCATCCCTCTGAAAATGAGCGTGGCGGGCGTGGCTCTGGCGACTATCATCTCTCAGTACATCTCTGCCATCCTCGTTCTGCTGACCCTTATGCGTGAGGAAGGTGACATGCATCTGGATCTCAAGGCACTTTCGATGGATTGGCACACTATAAAGCGTATTATGCGCGTCGGTCTGCCCGCCGGACTCCAAAGCACTCTCTTCTCCATCTCCAACGTGGTTATTCAGTCCTCTATCAATTCCTTTGGTTCCTCCGTGATCGCAGGCTCTTCGGCGGCAGCCAATATCGAAAGCTTCATTTACCCCTGCAACAATGCTTTTCATCAGGCGGCGCTTACCTTTATCAGTCAGAACTACGGCGCGGGAAAATGCAAACGGGCCGACCGCATTGCGATCCTCTGCCTGTGCTACGGCACCTGCGCCAGCCTTGTGCTCGGTAATCTTATCTATTCCTTCGGTGCTCCGCTGGTTTCCCTCTATGCTCCCGGAGAACCGGAGGTCATTGCGCAGGCAGTGGTTCGGATGGGTTATGTAGCTGCGTTCCATTTCCTCTGTGCGTTTATGGATATCATGGTTGGAATCCTGCGCGGATTGGGACATTCCATCGTTCCCATGATCGTTTCTCTGGTCGGCTCCTGCGCGTTCCGTCTGGTTTGGATCGCAACGATCTTCCAGATCTACACCACCCCCGCCTGTCTTTACGTTTCGTATCCCATCAGTTGGGCGCTCACCGCTCTGGCGCATGTTGTGTTCTTCTTTATCGTCCGGAAGCACACATACAGCCGCGCCCAGCGCTTGAACGCCATCAGCTGATTTAAAAAATGTGTTGTGTATCACCCCGGAAGGAGAAATAAATGAATACCATTGACGTTGATTACGGTAAGCTGCGCCGGTATGACACCACCAAAGCCCCCCTCCGGCAGAATCTCCTGTTCACAGGTCTGCTGCGCGCCCTGTGCGGCATCAGCATGATCGGACAGAAATACGAAATTGAAAAGATCAATATGGAGAATTTGAAGCCGCCGTACATTCTTTTGTGCAACCACATGTACTTCGTGGACTTTCATCTCTGCTCCATCGCCACCTTCCCCCATCGCGTCAACAATATTGCCACCATTGACGGCTACTATCGCCGTCCCTTCCTCATGGAATGGCTGGGCTGCATGTGCAAGCGCAAGTTCACCACGGATATGACGCTGATTCGTTCGGTGAAAAAGATCCTCCACGAGTACGGCGATATCATGTGTATGTACCCCGAGGCTCGCTACTCCCCCATCGGCACCACCGCCATTCTTCCCGATTCCCTCGGCAAAATGGTAAAGATGCAGAATGTCCCCGTGGTGGTTCTTCTGCACCACGGAAACTACCTGCATACTCCCTTCTGGAACTACCGCAAGCCCCGCAAGGTGCCCCTGCACTCCACCATGACCCAGATCCTCACCGCCGAGGAGGTCAGGGAAAAGTCCGCTGAGGAGATCGGTGAGATCATCCGCAAGGCGATGGAGTACGATGAGTACCGCTGGCAGAAGGAGAACAATATCCACATCACCGAGCCGCACCGGGCCGAAGGTCTGCACAAGGTGCTCTACCAGTGCCCCCACTGCATGACGGAAGGCCGCATGTCCAGCTCCGGTGCGCGCATCAAGTGCGAGGTCTGCGGCAAGGTGTGGGAAATGGACACCCTTGGTCAGCTTCACGCGCTCAGCGGCGAGACCGAGTTCTCCCACATTCCCGACTGGTTTGAGTGGGAACGCGCTCAGGTGCGCAAGCAGCTTGAGGAGGGTACCTACCACTTTGAGGACGAGGTGGAGATCTACTCTCTGCCCCACGCATGGCGGTTCCAGAAGCTTGGTAAAGGCAAGCTGTTCCACAGCATGGAGGATGGATTCGTTGTGGAAGGCGAGCATAACGGAAAGCCTTTCCTGATCCACCGCCCGCCGCTGGGCATGTACGGCGTGCATATTGAGTACGACTACTGCTATGTCCGCCCCGATGACTGCATCGATATCTCCACCGAGAACGACAGTCTGTACTGCTACCCCGTCAAGCAGAATGTGGTCACCAAGCTCAGCTTCGCCACAGAGGAACTGTATAAGATCAAGATGGCAGAACGGGCGGAAAAGAAAAAAGCTGCCCGTCTGGCAGCAAAATCCGATACATAAAGCAGCGCACTGCCGCCGGAGAGCGAAACCCACTCTCCGGCGGCGTTTTTGCCTTTGTTTCAACGCTAAACCACTCCTCCCGGTCACTGACCTTTCCTCCACAGCTCGCCAAGGATATCCTCCACCTCCGGATACATGACGAACGCAGTGCTGATGCCCATGTTTTGCGCCAGATTCAGCTTACGCCGCAGGGTCTGAGCATCATCGAACATCACGAAACGGGGTTCACAGCCGCAGATCCGCACGAAATACTTCGCGCAGAGATCTTCCGAGAAAAACACCGCCGGTTCCTCACTGAGAAGCTGCTCCAGCACTTCCCGCTTCATCGCCGTCCCCTCACCGCCGGGACAGGGCAGAGGAAATTCCATCCGAACACGCTGGAGATCCAGCGTCACACGCTCCCCAAACCGTTCCCGCGCCTCCTCCAGACGGTGCCGCAGCGTGCCACCGGAAATTGCGGTGCAGATCATCACCATCGCCCGGCGGAGCTCTCCGCCGTAACACTCTGGAACAAACAGATTTCTTCCGTTTCGCCGCAGAATAGCGCAAAGCTGATCCAAAAAGGCGCACCGTTCTCCGGAAAACGGCTGCTCAAAATCCGCCACAATGCCGCCGAAGCTCCGCGCGGCGCACTCGTGCCAGACCTCGGCACAAAGCCTTGCCGGATCTATGATCTCACACCCGTCCCCATCGCTGAGCACCATCATTCCCCCCTTCACCTGTGGTGGAAGCTGACAGCATGCCAGTCCCCCCTCCCTGTCGATCCGGTACGCGACATGCGCGATACGGTTGGTACAGCGCAGCGCGGCATCGAGATTATCGGGTGTGACCGCAAGATAGGTCTGCAAAGGATCGCCCCCTTGTGAAACTTGAAAATATATGGTACAATAAAAAAAATATGCGACCGTGGAGGATGCTATGCCTTTTTCCCTCATTCCCGACCGTCTTCTGGACCGGTACACCGACCTTACCACGCAGTATCTTTGTGACCGCGGCATTAAGCTGCTGCTGTGCGATCTGGACTATACCCTCGCCCCCCGCTCCGTCGCCGAACCGGATGAGGTCCTCCGCCGCTGGCTGGAGGACCTGCGCACAGCGGGCATCACCGTAATGATTCTCTCCAATAACCGCTCCGGGAAACGGGTAGACACCTTCTGCGCCTCCCTCGGAATCCCCTACGTGGGACACGCAGGCAAACCCGGCACCAGAGGGTACCGTGAAGCCATGCAAAAAGCCGGTGTCACCACCGCCCAGACCGCCATGCTGGGAGACAAGCTCCTGACCGATGTGCTGGGGGCCAAGCGCAGCGGCGTTCTGGCGCTGATGGTGGAGCCGCTGGGCGGTCCGGTTGGCGCGTGGAACCATGTGCTGCATCTTTTACAGCGACCCTTTAAATTCATTTCCAAAAGGAGATTTCGCAAATGAGCAGATTTGACAAGATCGCCGCAAAGCTGTCCCAGTATGATTTGGATGCCATGATGATCACCAGCGCCCCCAACCGCCTGTACGCCACCGGGTTCCCCTCCTCCGCAGGTCTGGCACTGGTGACAAAGGACGGAAGCTACTTCTTCACCGACAGCCGGTATATCGAAGCCGCCTCCAAGCGCATCACCGGCGGCGAGGTGCGTGAAACCAACCGTGAAAATCCTCTCAGCAAGCTGGTCTCCGAGCTGATCGAGCGCCACGGCATCAAACGTCTTGGCTTCGAGGAGCAGTATATGACTGTTTCTGAGTTGGAAAACACCTGGAAAAAGAAGCTCGCCTGCGAGCTGATCGGCGCGACCGCCCTGCTCACCGAACTGCGTTCCGTCAAGGATGAGGAGGAAGTGCGGCTGCTGATCTCCGCCCAGCGCATTGCGGAGCGTGCCCTGCAGGATGTTCTTGACTTCATCAAGGTCGGACGTACCGAAAAAGAGATCTCCGCTTTCCTGCAGTACAAAATGCTGAGCTACGGCAGTGAGCGCAATTCCTTCTCCCCCATCGTGGTCAGCGGCGCCAATAGCAGCCTGCCCCACGGTGTTCCCACTGATAAGGCAGTAGAAGCCGGCGATTTCCTCACCATGGATTTTGGCTGTGTTTTGAACGGTTACTGCTCCGATATGACCCGCACCGTTGCGGTTGGTCACGTCACCGAGGAGATGGACAAGGTCTACCACACTGTTTTGAATGCGCAGCTTGCCGGAATCGCCACCGCAAAGGCAGGCGTAACCGGCAGGGCAGTCCACGAAGCCGCCGCCAAGGTCATCGCTGACGCAGGCTACGGTGCGTATTTCGGTCACGGTTTCGGTCACGGTCTGGGCGTGGAGGTCCATGAGCAGCCCGGCGCTAACCTTAACAATGATAAGCCCCTGCCCGTCGGCGCGGTCATCTCCGCAGAGCCCGGCATCTACATCCCCGGCAAGTTCGGTGTCCGAATTGAGGATGTACTGGTCATCGAGGAAAACGGCTGCCGTGATATCATGGAGGCTCCCAAGAAGCTGCTGATCCTGTGATGCCCTGCGCAGTAGAAAAACAGAATTTCTGACAAAACTATTGACATTTCTCCACATGTATGCTATAGTCTCTTATGTTCTGATAATGAGTCATATGGGGGTATAGCTCAGCTGGGAGAGCGCTTGAATGGCATTCAAGAGGTCAGCGGTTCGATCCCGCTTATCTCCACCACACCAAGATAATCCGAACTTATTTCTGGCAGGAAATAAGTTCGGATTTGTCATTTATATAGCGGTTATCACATTGAAAACAGGTGGACTTCCGTTTCGTTTGGAAGTCCACCTGGTTTTTTTGATTTAATTTTGCCCGTAATAGGCGTTTGCGCCGTGCTTGCGCAGATAGTGCTTATCCAGCAGCTCCTGCTGCATGGCACCGATGCCGGGCGCAAGGCTCTCCGTCTGGAACGCCATGAACGCCAGCTCCTCCAGCACCACGCTGTTGTGAACGGCATTGTGGGGATCGGTACCCCAGGTGAAGGGACCGTGGCTATGGACCAGAACAGCGGGGATATCATCCGCCTGCTTGTCCTTAAAGGTCTCGATGATGACATTTCCGGTTTCCAGCTCGTAAGCGCCCGCGATCTCCTCAGGAGTCATCTTGCGGGTGCAGGGGATCTCGCCGTAGAAATAGTCACCGTGGGTGGTGCCGTAGGGTTTGATACCGCGACCCGCCTGCGCCCAGCTTGTCGCCCAGCGGGAATGGGTATGCACCACGCCGCCGATGTTGGGAAAAGCATTATAAAGCGCCACATGGGTAGCGGTATCGCTGGAGGGCTTCCATTTACCCTCAACCTTCTCGCCCGTGGCAAGGGACACGACCACCATATCCTCGGGGGTCATATTATCATACTCTACGCCGCTGGGTTTGATGACCATCAGACCCTTTTCCCTGTCCACACCGGACACATTGCCCCATGTGAAAGTGACCAGGTTATACTTAGGAAGCTCCAGATTGGCTTCACATACGATCTTTTTCAGTTCTTCCAGCATATTTTTTGCTCCTTTTATGGAAAGGGTTTGCCGCAAAACACGGCAAACCCTTTGTTTTTTTGAATTACTTCAACTTCCACGCGAGGTCGTTGAAGAACAGTTCCTTCTCCAGTGCCTCAACGGT
>JAZOBV010000006.1:0-5239 GCA_045596145.1 Candidatus Pelethomonas sp. | reverse complement strand
AAGATCTGTGAAGCGGTCGACACGATGGTCAATATCACCCTCGGCCAGCGCCACATTCTCTTTGAGATCGGCGAGACAGAGCTCATCTGCCGCCGTCTTGAGGGCGAATTTCTGGATTATAAAACCGCAATTCCCCGCAACAATCCCATTGCTATCCATTTGGAGAAGCGCGGCATGATCAACTCCATTGACCGCGTCAGTGTGGTCATCAGCGAGAAGCAGAAGAGCCCGGTGCGCTGCGTTTTTGACGAGGACCGCGTCTATATGTCCACCAAAACCGGCAACGGCGAGGCAAAGGATGTCTGCCGTGTGGCTGGCAACGGAAATAAGCTGGAGATCGGCTTCAACAACCGCTATCTCATGGAGGCGCTGAAGTACGCCCCCGCTGATGAGGTGAAAATGGAGCTGAACACCGGCATTTCTCCCGCCATCATCGTTCCCACCGAGGGGGAGGAGAACTTCCTCTACATGGTGCTGCCGGTGCGTCTGAAAAACAACTAAACAAGGAATACTACTATGGAAACGATTACCATTACAACTGAATTTATCAAGCTTCAGGATCTTCTGAAGTTCGCCAATCTGGTCTCTACCGGCGGCGAGGCAAAGCAGCTCATCCTGGACGGTCAGGTGGCTGTGAACGGGGAAGAGTGTCTGATGCGCGGCAAAAAGATCCGCCCCGGCGATGTCGTCAGCTTCGACGGCGGCGAGTATACGGTCGCTTATGAGGATTGAACGCCTCTCTCTAAAAAATTTCAGAAATTACGCCGATCAAACTATCGTGTTTGACAGCGCGTGCAACGTTATCTGCGGCGAAAATGCCCAGGGCAAGACCAATCTTTTAGAGGCGGTCATCTGTCTTTCGCAGGGAAAGTCACCCCGCACCAGAAGCGACAGGGAGCTGATCCGCTTTGGAGAGAGCGGTTTTACCATCGAGGGCGGCATCTACTCCCGTGAGCGGGAATTTGTGAGCCGCATCGAGGTAAACGCAGGGCGAAAAAAGAAAATCACCATTAATAAAGTGCCCGCAAAGGCGGCAAGCGAGCTGAGCGGCGTGCTGGGGACGGTGTTTTTCAGCCCCGAGGATCTCTATCTCATCAAAGAGGGGGCTGCCGCACGGCGGCGGTTTATGGACGTGTCCCTCGCCCAGCTTCGTCCCCGCTACGCCGACGCGCTGAATGAATACAACCGCCTGTGGGAGCACAAGACCCGCATCCTGCGGGACAGCGACGAATACCCCGACCTTTTGAAGACGCTGCCGGACTTTGATCTGCGCATGGCGCAGACCGGCGCGGTGGTGATCTACTACCGGGCAAGGTTCGCGCGGCTTCTCACGCAGTACGCGGCAGCGTCCCACGCGGAATGCAGCGGCGGAAGGGAACGTTTGACGGTGCAGTACCGCACGGTTAGCACCGTTACCGATCCCTTTGCCGATCAGGAAACGCTTCTTTCTCAGCTGATTGAGCATCAGCGCAGCCATGCCGACGCGGAAAAAGCTGTGCGGCAATGCCTGTCCGGTCCCCATAAGGACGATCTTGAGGTGGAGCTGGACGGACTGAGCGCCAAATCCTTCGCCTCCCAGGGGCAGACGAGGACGGCGGCGCTCTCGCTGAAGCTTGCCGCACGGGAGATCCACAAGGACATCATCGGGGAGTATCCGGTGCTGCTTCTGGACGATGTTCTCAGCGAGCTGGACCCCAGACGTCAGGAATTTGTGCTTAACCGGCTGGGCAGCGGGCAGGTGTTCATCACCTGCTGCGAGGATGACCGCCTGCATACCCTGCTCAGCGGCAAGGTCCTCCGCATCAGCGGCGGACGGGTGATCTGATACCGGAACTGATTAAGACGAAGGAAAACCACCATGTATCTGCATTTGGGTAGCAATGTTTCCGTCCCGCTGGACGATATCATCGGCATCTTCGATCTGGATAACGCTTCCACCTCCCGCGTCACCCGGGCGTTTCTCCGCGCGGCGGAGGAGGAGGGCATGGTCATCAACGTGGAGGGGGATCTCCCTAAATCGCTGGTGGTGTGCTGTCCGAGAGGAAGCTGGCAGAGGGTGTATATCTCGCCGCTGGCAGCGGCGACCCTTGCAGGGCGGTTGGAGAGCGTGAGGTTTGTAAAAAAACAGAAATAAAACAGTAAAAAAGACCCTTTAAGGAGGTCAAACAAATACATGTCAGAAATCAAGGAAATGAACACCACCGCCGTTGACCACGAGTACGGCGGCGCGGAAATTCAGGTGCTGGAGGGACTGGAGGCAGTCCGCAAGCGCCCGGGTATGTACATCGGCTCCACCAGTGAGTCGGGTCTGCACCATCTGGTGTACGAGATCGTGGACAATGCCATCGACGAGGCGCTGGCGGGCTACTGCACCGAGATCACTGTCACCATCAACGAGGGGGACACTATCACCGTTACCGATAACGGACGCGGTATCCCTGTTGATATCCAGCCTCAGACCGGACTTCCCGCTCTGGAGGTCGTCTTCACCGTGCTCCACGCCGGCGGTAAGTTCGGCGGCGGCGGCTATAAGGTCTCCGGCGGTCTCCACGGTGTCGGCGCTTCTGTCGTTAACGCCCTCTCTGAGTGGCTGGTGGTCGAGGTACACAAGAACGGCAAGATCCACCGCATGAAGTTCGAGCGCGGCAATATCGTGGAGAAAATGCACATTGTGGGCGACACCGATCACACCGGAACCACCGTCACCTTCAAGCCCGATCCCGAAATGTTTGACACTACGGTGTACAACTATGAGACCATCCACACCCGTATGCAGCAGCAGGCATTTTTGAATGCCGGACTGAAGATCGCCACCGCCGATGACCGCGAGGGACACGGCGAAAAGGATGAGATGTGCTACGAGGGCGGTATCCGCGAGTACGCCGTCTGGCACAACCAGAGCAAGACTCCCATTCAGCAGGATGTCATCTATGTGTCCGGTCAGAAGGACGACGCCAGCGTTGAGATCGCCGTGCAGTACAATGACGGCTACTCCGAAAATATCGTTTCCTTTGCCAACGATGTCCGCACCCCTGAGGGCGGTATGCACGAGGAAGGCTTTAAGCGCGCGCTCACTACCGTACTCAATAATTATGGTAAAAAGGCGGGCATCATCAAGGGTGATGACAAGGTCAGCGGCGAGGACTGCCGCGAGGGTATCACCGCCGTCATCTCCGTCAAGCTCACTGACGCCCAGTTTGAGGGGCAGACCAAGGCGAAGCTGGGTAATGCCTACATCCGCGCGCTGGTCAACAGCGTGATGACCGAGCAGCTGGACATCTATCTGGAGGAGAATCCCAGAGTTGCCCGTATGCTGCTGGACAAGGCGATGATGGCAAACCGTGCCCGCGAGGCCGCCCGCAAGGCGAAGGAGTCCGTCCGCCGAAAGACGGGACTGGAATCCGGTCAGATGCCCGATAAGCTGCAGGACTGCAACGAACGTGATCCCGCCCTGTGCGAGCTGTATATCGTCGAGGGTGACTCCGCTGCGGGCTCTGCCATTCAGGGGCGTGACTCCCGTTTTCAGGCGATCCTTGCCATGTGGGGCAAGATGCTGAACGTGGAAAAGGCGAGAGCCGACAAGGTCTATGGCAACGATAAGCTCTATCCGCTGATCGTCGCGCTGGGCGCGGGCATCGGCGAGGAGTTTGATATCAATAAGCTGCGCTATCACAAGATCATCATTATGTCCGATGCGGACGTGGACGGCGCGCACATCAGAACGCTTCTGCTGACCTTCTTCTTCCGCTATATGCGTCCTCTTATTGAGAATGGATATATCTATTCCGCTGTTCCTCCGCTCTATAAGCTGACAAGAGGCAAGACAACCCGTGTTGCCTATTCCGACCCCCAGCGTGACGCGGTCAGCGCCGAAATGCGCGGCGACAATGAGAACGCAAGGGTCGAGATCAGCCGCTTTAAGGGTCTGGGTGAGATGGATCCCCATGAGCTGTGGGAGACCACGATGGACCCCGAGCAGCGCTCCCTGCGCCGCGTAACGCTGGACGATGCCGTGGAGGCAGACCGCATCTTCTCCATTCTTATGGGCGAAGAGGTGGAGCCCCGCAAGGATTGGATCCAGCGCAACGCCAAGTATGCCGACAATCTTGATTTCTAAGGAGGTGACGAAACATGGCTCATAACAGAGATTATAAACCGGAAGATATTATGTTCCCCAATCAGGTGATCACCGAGTCAAACCTCGTCACCGAAATGCAGGACAGCTACCTTGAGTACGCCATGAGCGTCATCATCGGCCGCGCGCTGCCCGATGTGCGCGACGGTCTGAAGCCTGTCCACCGCCGTATCCTGTACACCATGTACGAAAGCGGTCTGACATCCGATAAGCCCTTCAAAAAATCCGCCACCTGCGTGGGTGACGTTCTGGGTAAGTATCATCCCCACGGCGACGCGTCCGTATACGACGCGATGGTGCGTCTGGCGCAGGATTTCTCCATGCGCTACATGCTGGTGGATGGTCACGGTAACTTCGGCTCCGTGGACGGAGATCCCCCTGCCGCTTACCGTTACACCGAGGCGCGTATGTCCAGGATCTCTGAGGAGATGCTGCGCGACATTGAGAAGGACACCGTGGACTGGGACCCCAACTTTGACGAGAGCCGCAAGGAGCCCCGTGTGCTGCCCAGCCGCTTCCCGAACCTTCTGGTGAACGGTTCCAGCGGTATCGCCGTCGGTATGGCGACCAATATCCCGCCCCACAACCTCAAAGAGGTCATCAACGCCTGCGTGTGCGTGCTGGATAACCCCGAGGCGGACTTACACGACCTCATGGAGCATATTTCCGGTCCCGATTTCCCCACAAGGGGCATCATCATGGGCAGAAGCGGCATCCGCGCCGCTTACGCCACCGGACGCGGCAAGGTCGTCGTGCGCGCCCGCACCGAATTCGAGGAATTCGGTCAGAACCGTATGCGTATCATCGTTACGGAGCTGCCCTATCAGGTCAACAAGCGCCAGCTCATTAAGAATATCGCCGAGCAGGTGAAGGAAAAGCGTCTGGAGGGCATTTCCGACCTCCGTGACGAGACCGACAGAAGTCGGATCGTAGCCATGTCGTTCTGTGAGCCAAGGAGTTGGCTAAGACATTTGTCTTCCTAAGACCGCTTGGCCTCCGACTTCCCTATCAGGTCAACAAGCGCCAGCTCATTAAGAATATCGGCCAGCAGGTGAAGGAAAAGCGTCTGGAGGGCATTTCCGACCTCCGTGACGAGACCGACAG
>JAZOBV010000005.1:0-37350 GCA_045596145.1 Candidatus Pelethomonas sp. | reverse complement strand
GGCAAACGCAGCGCGTTTCCTTCGAGGGCGTGCCGATAAGCAGCCGGGAAAGTTCATTTTATGTCCAAACGGGGATATTAAGGGGTGTCCCCTTAACGGTTTTTGGTGACTTTTGTCCGCACAAAAGTCACCCGCCGGAGGCTGAACCAGTTTTCAAATAGATATCGGATATTTGCTGCGCCAGCGGCACAATAAATCAATCATAGTAAGCTAAACAACAATTTACCCATTACGAAAAGAAGGAGTGCTGCCAGGCAACACTCCTTCTTTTCAGCTTTCCATGTGTTTGCCGAGAAACGCGGCGATGGTCTGCGCCAGTTTGAACTCGGTTTCTCCGGTGACGGCAGTTTCGCTGTCCTCGATGAACAGCACCAACCCCAGAACATCGCCCTCGGAGATGATAGGCGCGGCAACGCCTGCGCAGTACTTATCGGCAGCGTCGATGACGGGGATGCGTTTCTCATCTCCGGCGCGCTGATAGATGCGGCGGTCTTCCATGATCTGCTCCAGCGCGGCACTGATCCGCTTGCCCATCAGCTCACGCTTTCCGCCGCCTGCCACGGCGATGACTGCGTCACGGTCGGTAACGGCGGTGATGGTGCCGGAGGTTTTGGACAGCGTTTCGCAGAACTGCGCGGCAAAATCGTCCAGTTCTCCCATCAGGGAATATTTCTTAAAGATCACTTCAC
This sequence comes from Candidatus Pelethomonas sp., assembly GCA_045596145.1. Taxonomy (GTDB): domain Bacteria; phylum Bacillota; class Clostridia; order Oscillospirales; family Oscillospiraceae; genus Pelethomonas. The sequence continues at coordinate 36,661 of JAZOBV010000005.1, read as the reverse complement.
CCTCCCGGCTGGTGTAGATCTCCAGCGGGTCGCCCTCCCGGATGCGCATGGTGCGCCGGATCTCTTTGGGGATCACCACCCGCCCGAGGTCGTCGATGCGGCGCACGATTCCTGTTGCTTTCATTTGCGAATTCCTCCCATGTTTTTCTTTGGAAAACATGGTTAGTATCCGCAGGTTTTTTTCACCTATGCAGAGGGAATGACCGGGAGAATTGGAAATCAAAGGCTGTATTTTGCTGTGCGCCGATTCTGCCTGTTTATCATGGCGTGCTGTTCGGACAGTTTTATATGCCGGACAGAACCCAGATCAGAATATGCGCGGGAAGGCCGGCAGACAGAGTGAACGGGATGCCGATCTTGAAAAAATCACGGATGGGCAAACTCGCGACCAGTTCAATGCAGAATGCATCCCCGGTTTGGACGCAGCATCGGTCGGTTTGGCAAAGATTTAGTAAAAAAAGCGTTTTTTGTATTGGAATAGACCGCATTTTCTGGTATAGTATTTATTGATATTTGTTATACAGGAAAGGAGCAGATCTTTGAAGGAATTGCGCGAAAAAATCAAGGAAGCGCTGATCTCAGCACTGCCGATCACCGTTATTGTGTATGTGCTGGCGCTGACCCCTCTGTTTAACCTGTCTGCAACAGAGCTTATTACATTTACCGTGGGTGCGGTGCTGCTGATTTTGGGCATTGGCCTGTTCAGCATGGGCGCGGATCTCGCAATGACACCGATGGGTACCCATGTGGGTTCCGGTCTGTCCCGGCAGAAAAAGATGAGTCTTCTGCTGAGCGTCTGCTTCGTTCTTGGTATGCTGATCACCATTGCGGAGCCCGATCTGCAGGTGCTTGCCAATCAGGTCAGCGCGGTTATGAACGGAACGGTTCTGATCTATGCGGTCGGTCTTGGAGTTGGAGCGTTTCTTGTGGTGGCGATTTTGAAGATCGTGTTCCGCAGATCCCTGTCCCAGATCTTAATGCTGTTTTACATGCTGCTGTTTGCCGTGGCGCTGATGCTGGTGGTCAGCGGAAACGAGCCTCTGCTCCCCATGGCGTTTGACTCCGGCGGTGTTACCACCGGACCAATTACGGTGCCCTTTATCATGGCGCTGGGTGTCGGTATTTCCAACGTTCTGGGTGACAAGCGGAGCAAGGACAACAGCTTCGGTCTGGTGTCGCTGTGCAGCGTGGGTCCGATCCTTGCGGTGCTTGTGCTTGGCATTTTTTCCGGAAATGATCTTACCTATCAAGTCCCGGGTTATACGGTAAGTGAAGATATTCTGGGGTCGTTCCTTCATACCGCAGGTCATACCTGCAAGGAAGTTGCTATCGCACTGGGGCTGATCGTTGTGTTCTTCCTGATCTGCCAGATCATCTTTCTGAAGCTTCCCAAAAGGCAGCTTCTTCGCATTGCCATGGGTGTTATCTTTACATACGTTGGATTGGTGATCTTCCTCACCGGAGTTAATGTGGGTTTTATGCCCATCGGCTACAAGCTGGGCAATACTCTGGCGCAGGGCGACAGTGTTTTTCTGATCGTATTTGGCTTGTGCATCGGTGTTTTGACTGTACTGGCGGAGCCTGCCATCCATGTGCTGAACGCGCAGGTTGAAGAGGTTACCGGCGGACTGGTCAGCAAAAAGTCCATGATGATCGGACTGTGCATTGGCGTGGGCGCGTCCATTGCGCTGAGTATGATCCGGATCGTATTTGATTTTTCTCTGGTATTCTATGTGATCCCCGGCTATTTCATCGCGCTGGCGCTGAGTCTGTTTGTGCCGCCGGTGTATACCGCCATCGCCTTTGACTCCGGCGGCGTTGCCAGCGGTCCCATGACCTCGGGCTTTATCCTTCCCTTTGCGGTTGGAGCCTGTGTGGGGCTGCAGGGCGAAGCGGCGGTCCTGCGGGATGCCTTCGGCGTGGTGGCAATGGTCGCCATGACACCGCTGATCACCATTCAGCTTCTGGGCTTCCGAGGCATCGTGGCAGAGCGGGTCAACGAGCGCAGAGCCATGAAGCGCATTCTGGATGCTGACGATCAGCAGATCATCAACTTCATGTAAAGGAGGAGCGGTATGAGCAACACGATCAATGAATCTGCCATTAAAAAGCTGAAGCTCCTCTTTACGGTGGTGGCACGCCCCAAGGCTGAATTTTATCTGGACGTTCTGGGCCAGTTTGATGTGAATTTTCAGATGGTTCTGTCCGGCAGAGGTACGGCAACCTCCGAGCTTCTGGAGCTGCTGGGTCTGGAGACCCATAAGGCCGTGATCGTCAGCGTGGTTCGCGAGGATCTGGTGGACGGAATCGTGAATTGTCTGGAGGATAAGTTCCGCACCGTCCGAAACGGAAAGGGCATCTGCTTTGCCGTGCCGCTCAGCAGCGTCATCGGCGTCAACAGCTATCAATTCTTGAGCGATAACCGCATGGGCAGGGGGGAATAACCATGAAGACTGATAACCATGAAGTAATTTTTGCCGTCGTCAATTCCGGCTATGCAGAGGATATGATGGACGTGATTCGGCCGCTGGGTGTCCGCGGCGGCACGATCATCAACGCGCGAGGCGTGGTCAAGGAGGACGCGGCGGCATTCTTCGGTATCCCCCTCCATGCCGACAAGGAAATTCTGATGACGGTGATCGAGCGGGACATCCGGGATAAGGTCCTCAACGCTATCTATCAGGAGATGGGTATGAGCAAAAAGGCGAAGGGCATCGTCTTTTCCCTGCCGGTCTCCGACGTGGCGGGTCTGGCACCCATGATCGAGGAAAAAACAGAAGAATGAGAGCGAACAGAAATCGGGCATTTTCGGCAGCATCTGCCGAAAATGCCCGATTTTTTCGTAATTTACCTAAGAGACTGATACTCGCTGTAGTTCACCTGACCACGGATACCCGTGAGACCGCCGGGGAGCAGTTCTTTGACCATCAAACACTCCGGCGCGGGCAGACCCACGGATTCGTGGGCGGTGATGCCGTGGTCGGCAGAGGTCACGAACCCACGGCTGCGGTAATTCATGGGGTTTCCCTCCACGATGACCGCTTTGTAGCCTAATGCCGCGGCCTTTTGGAAGCCGTATTCAATCAGCTCTTTGGAAATGTGCTGCCGCTGCAGCTCGGTTTTCACCGCCACCGGGGATAGAAGCAGCAGCTCGTTTTCGTACCTCCCTTCCAACCGGAAGCGGGAGAACATGCAGTATCCGATCACTTCGTCGTTCTCATCGACCATGACCAACTCCAGTGCGGGCACATAATACCGCATGGTGCGAATTTCCTCCACAAGAGAACGCACTAACCTGCCTTCTTCCGCGTTTTCGTGAGCGGTGAATACTGCTTCCACCAGCTCCGCTGAGGGAAGCAGGTATTTTTCTTCCATAGATTTGATAACTCTGTTCATCACCACACCTCCTTTTTTCGCTGTTTGCTGAATTTCGCGATGCCTTTATGCCATTCATTCTTGCGGCGGAGCATTTCTTGCTTGCTGACGGCTTCTTCCTTCAGCTTCCGGTAGCTCTCCCAGCGGGATGCATCCAGTTCTCCGGCATCCAGTGCCGCTCTGATGGCGCAGCCGGGCTCGCTTTCGTGGCGGCAGTCGGAAAAACGGCACTTTCCCATGAACCGCTCCACATCCGCAAAGGCATCGCCCAGTCCCTCGGACACATCCCACATGCCCAGCTCCCGCATTCCCGGCGTGTCGATGATCATAACGCCGCTTTTCAGCCGAATGAGCTGGCGGTGTGTGGTGGTGTGTCGGCCCTTGCTGTCATCCTCACGGATGCCGCTGACGGTCATGATTTCCTCCCCGGCAAGAGCGTTGACAAGACTGGACTTGCCCACACCGGACGAGCCGAGGAATACCAGCGTATTTCCCGGCTGGAGATAAACGTTCAGCCGATTCAGACCGTAGCCTGTGTGTGCGCTGACCACGTGGGTATTCACTCCGGCGGCGACCCGCTCAACTGCGGTGAGATAGTCCCAGTAGTCCTCCACAAGGTCGGCTTTGGTCAAGAGGATCACCGGCGTTGCGCCGGACTGCCACGCAAGGGTCAGATACCGCTCCAGCCGCTTGGGATTGAAGTCCAGATTAAGGGACTGCATGATGAACACATAGTCAAAATTGGCGGCTACTGCCTGATCTCTTGGGACAGGCCCCGGCTCACGGCGGGAGAAAAAGGTCTTCCGGGGCAGAGTGGCGATGATCTGACTGTCACTATTCTCAATATAGTTCACCATCACAAAATCGCCTGTGGTGGGGAACTGCTCTGTCCCCGCATAGTATTCTTTTGTTTTCAACCTTGCGTGGGTCATCCCATACTGGCAGACGATCTCATACCGCTCCCTGTGCTGGGCAGTGATCCGCGCCGGAATACCCGCGAGGTTTTCTGTATTCGGCACACAGCCGTAATCGTTTATATTCAAGGTTTTGTTCCTCCAAATTCAGTAATTGGGTTTGTACTTGTGCAAATAATTTCATAGTAACAACACTCCTTTCCATACCGCTAACTGAAAATGGGCGCAAAAATACCGCAGTAAAGCAGCCCTCGTCGTGGGGCGCGTCCTGCGGTTGCCACATATCCGAAAGTTACTTAAAAACGGCGCACGAGACCGAGGGGTCTGCACCCCCGCTTCTGTTCGCGCCCATATTCAGTTAGCCGGTAACGACCTCACGAACAATCATACTTTTTAAGCTCCTTTCCGGTCTGCTCTGGCAGACACTTTATGAGAATAACTATAGCACCCTGCGCGCCCCTTGTCAATCTGAAAAGCGCCTTATAAAAAAGCTGCCATCTTTTAGGATTAGCCTCCCCGTTGCATGGGGGAGTTTGAGGGGGCAAAGCCCTCCTCAAATGAAATCGAATGCCTCGCTAAGCCTTGCCTCGCAAGGCGTGCGACAGGCGCAGCATGCACTTTTGCGGCGCATTGCAAAGCAAAAGTATCGGCATTTTTGAAGTGCTTATCTCTGGCAGGTGCAGTAGTGCTTTGCTCCCTCATAATCTCCTGGGATATCCAGATCATTGGGCGGGAAAAATTCATCCACAGGGAATGCAATGCGCTGGAACAGGTCACAGGGATCATTGCTGCTGCCGCAGGAACACTCCTTTTCAGGCATACAGTAATCGATCACAGGGATCAACAGCTGACTGTCACGCTCCAGCCGGACAACAGAGAATTGCCCCAGCGTGACAAGTACCCGGCGGGTCTCCTCGCCCATCGTCAAGTCATTTTCAAAGCACTGACGAATGCTGTCCGGAATTTCGCAGATGTCGCATTCGCAGCAGCGTCCCGCGCAGCGCTCCACAAGCTTGGCATCGAGGACGATAGGGTCCACCGCTGTAACAACTGCCACCGGCATATTGCTTCGCTCGATCATCTGACGGTCCAGTGCGTCCAAACGAACCTCAGAGGAGAAAATTCTGGCGCTGCCTTCGCTTCCGAAAAGAATGACGCGCTTATCAAACACGCATAGTCCTTCGACCTCAACAGGCCGCGGGCAGGCACAATAGGCATTCAGTGTCACACGATAGAAATAGCGGATGTCGATCGTATAGTATCCACGGTTAAACACAACCGGCTCAACGTCAATATATGTGTAAAGCAATTCTGCTTTACCGCCCTTGACAGTCTGAGCACGATTTAAAATTTCCTGGCTTGCCGCTGTGGGGAAAAATTGCAGATCCTCCACACAGTCCTTGTCACGGCAGGAATCGTAAATCTTCTTGGTATGGATGCAAACGCTCTGGCAGAAATCCTGCTCATCGGATGCCGGAACGGTAGTATTGATATCAGGCATAACGAACCTCCTAGAAATGGTAAGTACGGTTGAACAGAAGGCGGCCGCCTTCATTCCATACTATGCAAAAATCGTCCATTGGTGCTGAGGTCTTTTCGTGAAAAATTTGGTCTATACAAATCACGCCGCGGCGAGTATAATATAAACAGCATCAAATTTGGAGGGATAACATGGGTCAGGTCGGTTTTATAACGGATAAACTGGAGATCAAGCTGTTGATCCTTTATATCGCCTCTCGTCTGGTTGGGCCCGCCCCCTTTGAGGTGATGCAGGATCTCAGCATGTGCGATGAAGGTGTTGACTATTTTGGTTTTTCCGAATGCCTTGCCGATCTTGTTCGCACCGAACACCTCATACTGGATGAAGACGAGCAGTACACGATCACAGAAAAGGGACGCTTGAACTGCGCTGCCTGTGAAACCATGCTCCCCTACTCTGTGCGAATGCAGGTCGAAAAAAATATTGTCAGCCACAATGAACAGATCAAGCGCCGCAATCTGGTCAATTCCCGCATCGAGCCACGCAGCAAAGGCGGGTACACCGTTACACTCTCTCTGAGCGATGAGCTGGATCAGCTTATGAAAATGGAGCTGATGATCACCAGAGAGGATATGGCAAAGGATCTTCAGCGCAAATTTCAAGCCAACGCTGAGGTGCTTTACAGCAAGATCCTTTCACTCTTCTACAATGATGAACAAACCGGATCGGAGCAATCATAAATGAAGCAGGGGTGCCGCACATGAAATGCGCGGCACCCCTGCTTCGCTTATCTATTTATGATCCTCAACGATCTTACCATGGCGGTACGCCCAAAGCAGCGCCATCAGGTCGTCGATCTGCTCCTGGAGCTGACGACCATTATCCGTTTCCATGATTTTAATACGGGATTCAAGCCGTTCAAACACCATAGAGGTGGAGGCGATATCCCGGTTTTCCTTGATCGCGTTTTCCTTTCCGGCAAACGGCTCATGGGAAACCAGACGCAGACAGTTGGAATTATAAATCAGAGTGTAGCCCGCTATTCCGGTGGTCTTCTGGTACGCCTTACAAAATCCGCCATCAATGACCAGCAGCTTTCCGCCAGCTTTCAGAGGACTTTCGCCCTTTTTGAACTTGACCGGAACATGTCCGTTAATGATATGGCAATGATTTCCCTTCAAGCCAAATTCATTGAGGATCATTTCGCAGACTGTGGGATCATTATAATGCTGATAGTATGCGTTTTTCGGCTCTGTCCAAATCGATTCATCCGTAATGAACCGGCGCTCAAACGTAGTCATTCGGTCACGACCGAAAATCGGACTGTTACGACCTGCCCACAGCCACCAGAGGAAGTCCATGCCAAACTCCCGCTCGCTGGAGCCGCGGGGACTGTAGTACGCGCGCCGCGCGATAAGATCCGCATGATCCAGAAATGCCTTACCCGACATGGTCTTGCCGTCTATCGTAAATTCCATCAGCTTTCCGTCTTCCGTCATGGGAATGCAGCCATGAAATAGGAGATTCCCGTTATAGACCCGGTAAAGACTTCCCTTGGAATACAGGAATCGAATATGGCGCTGCAGCTTTTCGCTGTGACGGAAGGAGCGGGTCATCTGGTTGATAACATCTTCCTCTTCCGCAGTCAGACGGTAGGGATCAGCGGGATCGACCGTCGGGAAGTCAGTGTCTTCCATAGGATAGCTGACGCCGTTGATCGTAATGCACTTGTTTTGGTAGTCCACCTTGTCAAGCTGGAGTCGATCCTCCATGCCAAACCAGGGATTACGCAGGATCTTCTGCCCCTCCAGCTTGAAGAGGATCATCGTGATTGCCTTGTGCATACGGGCCGCCAGCAGCTTATCCTTTTCCGAATAATGGACTTCATCCTCACCGGAAAGCTTGACCGTAAACTGTCTGGTGTCACAGTCGCTGTATACCTCGTTGGCAAACACGGAAAGAGGACGCAGGGAAATACCGTATCCGGTCTCGATGATATCCAGATTGTTATAGCGAAGGGAATTTGCAAGCACAGTAGCCACCAGCGTGCGGGAGCCGGATGCAGCGCCCATCCAAAGAATATCATGGTTGCCCCACTGAATATCCACGCTGTGGTAATTCATCAGCTCATCCATGACCATGTCCGCGCCGGGGCCTCGATCATAGATATCTCCCACCAGATGAAGCCTGTCCACCGCCAGACGTTTGATCAGCTCACAAAGATGAATCAGAAAATTGGGCGCACGGTCAATTCTGATGATCGTGGTTATGATATTCTCGTAATAATCCCGCTTGTCACTGTCCTCATAGTGGGTGTGGATCAATTCATCAATAATATACGCGTACTCCTTGGGCATGGCTTTACGAACCTTGGACCGCGTATACTTTGAGCTGACAAGACGGCACATTTCGATCAAACGATGGAAGGTAATGCGGTACCATTCCGCCATATCGCGGGTTTCACGGGCGACCTCCTCCAGCTTTTCCCGGGGATAATAGATAAGGGTCGCCAGCTGATCCAGCTCAAAGCGGGATACGCTTGCGCCAAACAGCTCATCCAGCTTCTCACGAACCACGCCGGAAGCGGAATTGAGAATATGGGCAAACGCCTCATGCTCGCCGTGAACATCAGAGATGAAATGCTCCGTTCCTTTCGGAAGATTCAGGATCGCCTGAAGGTTGATGATCTCCGTACTCGCCGCCTGAACGGTGGGATACTGCCGCGCCAGCATTTTCAGATAATGCAGATTTTCCGGCCGGTAAGAAGTTTCGTGTTCCATTTTGATCCTCCTGTAATTCATATCGCCAACAAATGATATATCTCATATATCAAGTATAGTAAAGTCCGCTCCGAAAAGACAGTTGGAAAAACAGAGAAAAACTGCACGAATAACAACTTTTTTCCTCACCATCTTTCGTTATTTTGCACAAACAACCGTTGCAGACAAGCTGTCTGCAACGGTTGTTACCGTTCTTACCGGCAGCGTGGGATCAAAAGGAGCTTATCGTGGGGAAGCTGATGCTCATCCGGGATCTCATTGACCTCCAAAATTGATTTGCATGTAGTTCGGTATGCCTTTGCCACAGACCAAAGACTTTCCTCCCTGCCGATCTTCCGCAAAACCAGAGAGGAGGAGGGCGGAATTGCCTGCTCCTCATCAAACTCACCGCCGCTGACACAGATATAATTGTGGACGCGCCCCGCGTCTATCGAGCAATCCACCGGAAAACGCAGCTCGATCCCATCCGGCAGGATGCTTGCCATAATATCACCACGGCAGGATGCCCAGCCTTCGATCTGCATATCGGCATCCTGCTCAGTGGGACATCCGGTGACAAAATCTCTGCGTACACTGTGCAGGGCATCGTTTTCGTCCAGGTAGACACACCGTGCCCAAAGCGGTATCTCCAGAGCTTGCGCCGCGCTGTCCACACGTACGCTGCCGCAGCCAACTTCCATATCAAGAATGGACTTGACCGGTGTTCCTGTTTCCAGTGTTTCACGAATATTCAGCCGTTTTACAGACCGCTGGCAGTTCTCACGCAGAGAAAGCTCGTCAGTGTGGCACACAATGCTCGCACGGGTGCTGTAGAGATCGGCAATAAAACAGATCTCCTCCGTCCGCCATGCTGTCACCCGCCCGCGCAGAAGAAGGTTGAGTGTCAGTACATGCCGGTCATCCGCCCCGTTCTCGCATCCAATGCGGCAATCCAGACTAAGAAGCTGGTAACCGCTGTCAAAATCCCACTCCTCCTGCATTCCCGCTCCGTCGACGATCTGTGAGAACGGAAGCTCGGTGCGCAGCTGCTCCAGAGTCCCTCCGCTTTCACGGTACAACACCGTTACAGCAACGATCCCCTTCAGCACCAGTTTGGTTCCGATCAGCTTACAGTCCGTTCCCCGCACATCTGCCCGGCAGGAGATGACCTCCTCCACCCCGCCGCGTCCTTGAGAAACCGGAAGCTCCTCCAGAAAAGTAAACTCCTTTTCCTGCACTCCGGCGATCACTCTCGTCTGCTTCTGACATCGAAGAAGCTCCAGATCGTCATCGTTCAGCGCATCCGTGCAAACTGACCGGGAAACCTTGCGGCACATCGTGGGATACAGAATGAGATTGACCCGGGTAAGCACCTTGCGGGGATTGAGCAGCCGGGTATCAACACTTTGCAGCTCCCCGCAGATATCCAAATATTCCGCGTCATTCCACTGCCTGTCTCCGCAGCACTGAAACGGCAGCTGGAAATGCAGCACACAGGGACCGTTCCCTTTTTCCGGTATGTACAGAACCGATACATCTACCGTTCCGCTGGCACATAGCCGCCCGTCACTGCTCAGCTCCCGTCCGGTCACAAAAACCTGTCCGGTGGTTTCCACGATCCGCGCGATATCGGTACAGCTATCGGGCACAATGTGCTCGCGCATCGTTTCACAGGTCATTGGCACCGCGGTCAGCGGTTCGTAGTGGTCATACCGTGCCGTCTTCAGCTTAAGCTCCATATATTCATCCTCCCGTAATGTGGTCATTGTCACATCAGTATACGGAAGAACCGACTCTTTTATTCCCGAATTCCAAACAGCATCCGTAAAATTCCTTTCAGAAACTTCGGGGATTTGACGACAACGATCTTCATACTATCCTCCCTTCCTACCTGCGCAGACAGGCACAGCCGCAGCCAATCAGCAAAAATGCCACAAGAAACAGGAGCGCACCTACCGGAAAAATTGCGGAAATCAGGATACCGCATCCCAGCGCAAACGCGCACAAACCAAGAAAACGACTCCAGCCGCAGCGCATACAGACCGCCCTCCTCTTTCCTTTGACTCAATTTCAGTATATACAGAGAACGGTCTGTTTGTGCACAGAGAAAGAGGGAGCGCCGCATACCCTTAACACGGAGCTCCCTCTGTTCATCACTTCTTTTTTCCGGATTCTCCGGGTGCATTCCACGACCGCAGATCCTTTAATTCCTCATACATGCGGACATAGCTTGCATGGCGGCTTTCAGCAATCTCTCCGCTTTTCACCGCCTTGAGCACAGCACAGCCCTTTTCCTTGGTATGACTGCACCCCACATAGCGGCAATCCTCCAGAAACGGGCGAAACTCCACAAAGCACTGATCCAGCTTTTCCTTAAGATCCAATCCCAGCTCTGCCCCGTCAAAGGAGCTGAAGCCGGGTGTGTCGATCACCTCCGCACCGCAGGCAAGCCGGAAAAGCTCCACATGGCGCGTGGTATGCTTTCCGCGTCCGAGCTTTTCGCTCACCTCGTCAACGCGCAGAGAAAATCCCGGCTCAATGGCATTCAAAATGCTGGATTTTCCAACGCCAGAGTTGCCTGTAAAGGCAGAAAGCTTTCCGGAGATCAGCGGGATCAGCCGGTCTATCCCCTCTCCAGTTTCGGCACTGACGCAGACGGTTGGAAAACCGGCTCTGCGGTATATATCCGCCAGCTCATCACCGTCCGCAAGATCGACCTTGTTGACGCAAACGACTACGCCGCAATTTTTCAGCGCTGCGATGGCAGCCACCCGGTCGATCAGAAAGGGATCGGTCACCGGGATCGCCTGCGAAGCGATAACAACCAGCTGATCGATATTGGCAACGGCAGGGCGCTCAAAGGCGCTGTGTCGCGGTTCGATCTCCCAAACCATACCGCAGCCCGGCTCAGTCTCCCTTACCTCGACCCAGTCACCTACGAGAGGACTCATGCCGTCCCGCCGGAACTTTCCGCGCGCCCGGCATTGCAGAGGTGCATCAGCACCAATATCCACATAATAGAAGCCGCTGAGGGCCTTTAAAATCCTTCCCCTGCTCACTGGAACGCGATCTCCCTCTGCTCCATTAAGCCGTAATCGACAAAAATCTGAATCGTATGGGTTCCGCGCTTTGCGAACACAGGTACACGGATGGTTCCGTAATCACCGGGAAGATCGCTTTCAAAGACCAGCGTATCATCCAGATAAATTTCAACGTACACCGTATAATCGTGGAACGGCAGTTCATATACGACTGTCTGCTCGATCAGCTTTTCACCATCGCTGTAGGTGAAAGTGATCGTACTTCCCTCGGCCACCTCCGTGTTGGTGTCAACACTCTGGGTCAGGACTGTACCCACCGGAGCGGAATCCTCCACCGGCTGGAACACAGGGATCAGATTCATCTTTTCCATCTGGAGCTGGACCCACTCCATATTTTCACCAACGCAGGAGATCATGGTGCAGTAAATGATCTCGGGTCCCTTGCTCAGATAGAGCGTTACCTTATCGCCTTCCTTGAGCGTGGTGCCCGCCACAGGATCTGTGCGAATGATATTGCCCTCGGGGATCTCGTCATGGTACTCGGTCTCCTCTGAGATCTCGATCTCAATATCCAGCTTTGCAAGATCCTTGCTCTGCTCAAGGATCAGCTTTGCCGCGCGCACTTCTTCTCCGACCAGATTGGGCATACTTCCGGAAGTAACGCCCCGGCTTACCGTCACCGTGATGGGGATCAGCTCACCCTCACTAAGCTTTTTTGAGCGCCCCGCCTCAGGACTCTGGGCAATGATCGTCCCCTTGGGGTAATCCTTGTTATACTCATAATAAGTGTCCAAAATGGTAAAAACGCCATCCACCTCGGGAAGCGCCATCGCTTCATCCACAGTCAGTCCGATCACATAGGGGACCTCATATTCCGTGGGAGAAGCAGGAGTAAAGCTGTTAAGAACTCCTTCATAGAGATTTGTCGCCGCAAAATAGCCGATACCGCCGATCAACGCAAGGAGAAGCAGTCCCTTCACCCAGCTCCACCAACGGGGAGGTCCGTAATCCTCATCATCGTCGTCCTCCACCGGTTTCGCGTATCTGGCAGGCTTGGAGCGCGCGGCGGAAACATTGGGGATCGGTCTGGTGGGTTCCTCCTCACCGGAACGGTCCCGCAGATCGTCGATAGAATAATCAAAGCTCAGACTGGGGTCCTTGCGAAATGCCTCAAGGTCCGCGATCATCTCATCCGCAGTCGCGTAACGCTTTTTTCTGTCCGTTGCCATTGCCTTCACGCAGATCTGCTCCAGCGCCTCGGGAATATCCGGATTGACCTCACGGGGACGCAGCGGGACTGCACTGAAATGCTGGATCGCAACGGAAACCGGATTATCCCCCTCAAAGGGCAGCCGTCCGGTCAGCATCTCATAAAGCACAACACCGGCAGAATAGATATCACTGCGATTATCGGTATAATCGCCCTTTGCCTGTTCGGGAGCAATGTAGTGAACGGAACCGATCGCCTCGTTGGACGGGTTGGCCCCGTTGGAGAGGCAGGCAATACCGAAATCCGTAACCTTGACTGTACCATCCCGCAGCACCATGATGTTCTGAGGCTTGATGTCGCGGTGGATCAGATTGCGGCTGTGAGCATGGCTCAAGCCGCGCATGATCTGTGTAATAAAATGCAGCGTTTCGCGCCAGTCCAGCTTGCCGCGCCGTTCCATATACTGCTTCAGCGTAATGCCATCCAGCAGCTCCATAACGATATAGTCCATATCACCGCCGCGGGAAACATCGTAAACCGCCATGATGTTGGGATGGGAGAGCATGGCGACCGCACGGGATTCCTCATGGAATTTCCTGCGGAATTCCGCATCATCAGAGAGATCCTTCTTGAGCATCTTGACAGCGACCAGACGGTTCAGTCGATGGCATTTTGCCTTAAAGACCACCGCCATTCCGCCTGTTCCAATGATCTCCAGAATCTCGTAGCGGTTATCCAAAGTCTTTCCTATGTATCGTTCCATAGTAAAGCTTCCTTTCTTCTTATCGTCCGGTATTACTGCACATGCAGCAGCACCGCAGTCACATTGTCCGGTGCGCCGCGATCCTTCGCCAAAAACAGCAGGCGGTCCAGACAGGTATTATCATCCGAATTGCCAAGGACTTCGCGTTCGATCTCGCGGCTGGAGACCGTGTCCACCAGACCGTCCGTACACAGCAAAATATAGTCGCCGGGGATCACTTGAACCAGATAGCTGTCACAGGGCACCTCTTTATCCGGTCCCAGAACACGGGTCACCAGATTGCGATCCGGGTGAACCAGTGCCTCTTCCTCTGTGATATTCCCCATATCCACCAGCTTTTCTACCCAGGAGTGATCCTTGGTGATACGGGAAACAGCGCCGGAATCATCCTCTCTGTCGGAACGGATCAAGTAAGCACGGCTGTCACCCACATTGCAGAAAAGAATCTTATCCTCCCATGCGATAGCGGATACCAGCGTCGTTCCCATACCGGTAAGGCCGGGATCTGCCTGAGCGCGCTCAAAGATCGCGCTGTTTGCGGCAGCCACCGCAAATTCTGCCACCTGCTGTACCTCAGCTTCGCCCATGCCGGCGCGAAGATTGGCAAGACAGGAGTTTAAAAACATACTCACCGCCATAGTGCTGGCAATACGTCCGCCCTTGGCGCCACCCATTCCGTCACAGACAACGCAGATCAAATGCCCGCTCTCAGTATTCCTGCGAACTGCATAGGCATCCTGATTTTCTTTCCGCACAAGGCCGATATCCGTAAGGCCCCATACATTTATCATCTCAGCATTCCTTCTTTCCATCCTCCATTGCCTTCCTGCGAAGCTGGCCGCAGGATGCGTCGATATCGCCGCCCAGACTGCGCCGAACGGTCGCCGTAACGCCGTGACTTTCCAGCCGCTGTTGGAACTGACGGGTTCGTTTACTTGGCTTCAGCGGACTTTCCGCCACATCATTGAGCGGGATCAAATTCACATGACCGGGCATTCCCCGTATTTTCTCGGCAATGAGATCCGCCTGCGCGTCGCTGTCATTCACACCGTCGATCATGGCATACTCAAAGCTGATGCGCCGCCCCGTCTTCTTAAAATAAGCATGGCACGCGGCAAAAAGCTTCTCCACATCATACGCCTTGTTGACAGGCATGATCTTTGAGCGCGTGGCACTGTCCGGTGCGTGCAGGGAAACACTCAGCGTAAGCTGAAGCCCCAGCTCAGTCAGCCGCTCGATCCCCGGGATCACACCGCAGGTGGACAGGCTGATATGGCGCATACCGATATTCAAGCCCTCGCTGTGATTGACCAGCTCCAAAAAGCGCAAAACATTATCCAAATTATCCATCGGCTCCCCGATTCCCATCAAAACGATGTTGGAAACAGGCAACCCGCTGTCGATCTGCGTAAACAACACCTGGTCAAGGATCTCCGAGGGCGTAAGGTCGCGCACCTTGCCGCCGATGGTGGATGCGCAGAACGCGCAGCCCATACGGCAGCCGACCTGACTGGAGATGCAGACCGTATTACCGTGATGATACTGCATAAGGACTGTTTCAATGCAGTTTCCGTCTGCAAGCTTCCAAAGATATTTGACTGTACCGTCCTGCCGGGAGACCTGCTTACGCTCCACGGTAGGGACAGTGATGTAATAACCGTTATCCAGCTTTTCACGCAGCCCCTTGGAGAGATTGCTCATCTCATCGAAGGATGTCACGCCCTTATGCAGCCAGGAAAAGACCTGTTTTCCCCGAAACGATGGCTCTCCCATCGCTTTCATCTCGGCGATCATTTCCTCCAGCGTCATGGATTTGATATCTTTTTTCATACTTTCCTCATTTTACAGAGATAGAAGCCGTCCGTACCGTGGCGCTGCGGCCAAAGAGTCAGGCTGCCATCTGTTTCCTCCTGTCCCTCCACCAGACGGAAGGGTTCCTTGCGAAATTCCGAATGGATCGCAAGGAAATCATTCACCACGCAGTCATTCTCCTCGGGGAGAATGGTGCATGTGGCATAAAGGAGCACGCCGCCGCTCTTGACGTAGCGGCAGGCATTTTCAAGAATTGCCCGCTGCACTTTCGGAAGCCCCTGCATAGGCCCCGGATCCTTATAGCGGATATCCGTCTTCTTTCGAATAATGCCCAGCCCGGAACAGGGAACGTCACAGACAACAAGATCAAACTGTTCGTTCCACTCCGCACGGTTCTCCCGTCCGTCAGCAAGCTCTGTTTTCACACATTCAATGCCCAGACGCTCCGCGCTGCGCTCGATCAGCTCCAGCTTATGGGCATGGATATCGCAGGAGATGATCTCTCCCCTGTTCTCCATCGCCATAGCGCAGGCAAAGGTCTTGCCGCCCGGAGCGGCGCAGACATCCAGCACCCTGTTCCCCGGCTTTGCGCCCGCGGCGAGGGCAGCCGTCTTTGCCGCCGCGTCCTGCACCTGGAAAAGACCGTTTTGGAACGCTTGAAGCTGCTCCAGATCACCGGTTCCGGTGACCTCCCAGCAGTCGGTCAGCCAGCGGTGGGGCGTTGCAGCCGCACCTGCGGCACAGAGCTGCTCCAACAGCTCATCAGCAGTGCATTTGAGGGTATTGCGCTGGATCGTCATGGGAACTGCTTCATTATCAAGACGCAAAAACTCCTCCGCTTGTTCCCTTCCAAGGATGCTTACGAGCTTCTCCACCAGCCATTTGGGATGACTGTACCGAACAGAGAGGTATTCCACGGGATCATCGGCCGGAATTTCGGACAGCGCGTCCCGATTGCGGCTGAGATTGCGGAGCACCGCATTCACAAAGCCTGCAGCACGCTGGCGCTTATGGCGTTTGACCATGTCCACCGCTTCACTGACAGCCGCACTGTCCGGCACACGATCCATGAAGAGAATCTGACAGGCTCCCAGCCGCAGCACATCCCGCACAAAGGGTTCCAGCTTGTCGAAGCTCTGGGTACAGTACTGACTCAGGTAAAAATCCAACAGCGCGCGGTTTTGCAGCACACTGTAGGTCAATCTTGTGGCAAATGCCGCCTCGCGGCGGTCCATGCCCTTGACCGCAGCCTTTAAGCTGCCGTCTGACCATGCGTCCAGCTTTCTGCAGGCGGTCAACACCTGCAGCGCCGCCTCGCGCCCGGTCATCTGCGGCGCCGGCTGTCACGTCCGGCAAACAGCATCACATAGCGAAGAAGCTGCGCAAGAGAGGCAAGCAGAGCAGCCACATAGGTCAAAGCCGCGGCACGCAAAACCTTCTTCGCTCCCTTCTGTTCCTCCTCGTCCAGCATGACCGTGCCCTCAATGGTACCGATCGCGCGGGCAGAGGCATCAAACTCAACAGGAAGCGTCACAAGCTGGAACAAAGTCGTCAAACCAAACAGAACTATGCCGATGGCAAACAACGGCTGCGCGTACAGCACCAGTCCCAGCATAATAGCAATAAAGGAAAACCGGGAACCGAACTGCGTTACCGGAAGGATCGCCATACGCACCCGCACAGGACCATAGCCCACAGCATACTGCACGGCATGTCCCGCTTCGTGGGCTGCAACGCCCACAGCGGCAACACTGGCAGTGTTATATACAGGCTCGGAAAGATAAATGGTATTGTCCCGGGGGTCATAGTGATCCGTCAGATGTCCCTGACAGGGGTGGATCGCAACATCGGTGACGCCATGAGCGCGCAGCACTGCATTTGCCGCCTGCGCACCGGTGATACCACGGCGGTTTTGCACCGCGCTGTATCGGTTAAAGCTGGAGCTGACCTGAATCTGCGCGTAAACAGACAGGAGCAGCACCGGGATCAGAACGATCCAATAGATCGTATCATAATAAAACGGCATATCGGTCTCCTTTTTTGTCGAAGCCAATAAATTTTTTAGAGATGCCCTGTTATCAAATCTGAATGGGGCGTCCCCTCAGATAATCCGCTGCCGCCATACGCTTGCCGCCATCGGGCTGCAGCTCGGTAATGACGATGGAGTTTCCATCACCGCAGGCGATAGCGATGCCATTCTTGTCGGCAGAGAGGATCTTTCCCGCCTCCGCTCCGGTCTTTTCCCCCACATGGGCACGGAATACCTTCCAGCGCACACCGGCAGCATCAGTGGTCGCGCAGGGCCAGGGGATCAGACCGCGCACCTGATCGACCAGCGTTTTCGCCGCCTTGTTGAAATCCATGGCGGACATTTCGCGGGAGAGCATGGAAGCGTACTGGTACTGCTCGCCGTAAACCTGCGGCGTGCGGGTGGCGGTACCATCACGAAGCTGCGCAAGCGCCTCGCTGGCAGCCTCGCCGCCCATAAGAGCCAGACGGTCATAAAGCTGGGAAGCATCCTCACCGGGATCAATGGCAGTGCGCTTGATGAGGAGGATATCTCCCGCGTCCAGCTCCTCACCCATATACTGGATCGTAACACCGGTCTCCTCGTCACCGTTGAGGATCGCCCAGTTGATAGGGGCGGCTCCACGGTACTGGGGAAGAATGGAGGAGTGGACGTTGATGATGGCAGTCCTGGGGATCTCCAGAAGTGCTCCGGGCAGGATCTTGCCATATGCCGCCACAACGATCACATCGGGTTCAAGAGCACGAAGCTCCTCCAGCACAGCCTCGTCACGGCAGGAAAGCGGCTGATAAACCGGGATATTCTGCGTTAAGGCATATTCCTTGACAGGTGTTGGTACAAGCTTCATACCTCGATTTTTTGGCTTATCGGGCTGGGTATATGCCGCCACAACATTCCAGTTATCCTCAACCAGACGGCGCAGCACGGAAACGCCGAACTCCGGCGTACCCATAAATACAATGCGCATGGTTAATCCTCGTCCTCCTCGATCTCGTAGCCCTGTTCCTTATAGTAAGCCTGAAGCTCCTCCTCGGTGAGGAAGTGGTCGATATGCTCCACATAGAGATGACCATCCAGATGCTCCAGCTCATGGCAGAAGCAGCGTGCAGTCAGCTCCTCGCCCTCCGCCTCAAACCACTCACCAAAGCGGTCCTGCGCACGAACGCGCACAAAGTTGGGACGAGTGACCATGCCGAACTTGCCCGGCACACTCAGACAGCCCTCAGGCCCGGTCTGCTCTCCCTCGGTGTGAATGATCTCAGGATTGATAAGCTCAAGGATCTCCTCCTCATCGTTGATGACAAGCACCACACGGCGCAGAACACCGACCTGAGGCGCGGCAAGACCCACACCGCCGGACTCCTCCAATGTGTCCGCCATATCATCCAGCAGGTCATGCAGACGCTCATTAAACTCCGTTACCTCGCGGCACTTTTTGGTCAGCACCTCGTCACCCTGCGTCACGATCTTTCTAATAGCCATTATATCCTCCTCCAGCCGATTCTAATCCGGCTGTTTTTTAATTATAAAACTGCATTGCAGTCAACAAACAAATTCATTCCGCGGTTTTCCTTTTTCTCATGGAACGCGCGGATATAGTATGCCAGCACTTCCCGGGTAGCGTGGTCATTGCGTCCTACCCAGAACAGGCGGTAGCGGTAGCGGTTATTTACTTTCAGAACAGGAGCGGGCGCGGGACCCAGAAGCTCCGTCTGGAGATTGGCGGCTGACGGATAACTCAGCGCCTGACGCATTCCGTCCCGAAGCTGGACAGCCGCGCGAAGCACTGCCCCCTCCTCCAGTCCGGAGATGGTCAGCGTAAACACATCCGCAAAGGGCGGATAACGTCTCGCCCTGCGCATACGGATCTCACTGCTGTAAAAGGCATTGTAATCCTGATTTGCCGCACTGGTGATGACCTCGTTATCCGGCGTGAACGTCTGGATGACCGCTCTTCCGTCCTTGCTGCCGCGTCCTGCACGTCCAACGACCTGCGTCAACAGGCTGAAGGTCCGCTCCGCCGCGCGGTAGTTATCCATATACAGTCCTGTATCCGCGGAAAGAACGCCAACCAGCGTTACATTTTCAAAATCCAATCCCTTGGCGACCATCTGTGTGCCAAGCAGAATGGGGATCTTCTTTTTTTCAAATTTCTCCAAAAGCTGCTCATGGTTTCCTGAAACGGTATCCGCGTCCATACGCAGCACTTCTACACCCGGAAACAGTTCGTGCAGCTCATCTTCGACCTTCTGTGTTCCGGTGCCTACATACTTCATCACGCCGCCGCACTCATCACAGGAATCCCATGCCCGCTCCGAGTGACCGCAGTAATGGCACATAAGGCGCCCATTCGCGCTGTGATAGGTCAATGGCACGCTGCATCGGGGACACTCTGGAACCGTACCGCATTCGCCACACAGGATCATACGGCTGTTGCCCCGACGGTTGAGAAATAGGATGCTCTGCTCGCCGCGCCGGATGTTTTCTTCCAGCTCCCGGCGAAGCGGCGCACTGATGGTTCCATTATTTCCGGCGCGTACTTCATCACGAAGGTCCGCGATCAGCACCCTCGGCAAAGGCTGGCGGTTATACCGGCTGCGCAGGATCGCCTTCTGATAACTCCCCCGCTGCGCCTGCCATGTTGATTCCACGGAGGGCGTTGCGCTTCCCAGCACCAGAGCGGCACCATGATGCGTACAGAGGAATTTCGCCACATCCCGGGCGTGATACCGCGGCGCGTTTTCGGACTGATAGCTGTCCTCATGCTCCTCGTCCACAATGATCATACCGATCTGATCGAGAGGCGCAAAAACTGCGCTTCTGGTGCCCAGAACAACATCTACCTCACCCCGCCGTACCCGTTTCCACTGGTCATAGCGCTCGGTGAGATGCAGTCCGCTGTGAAGCATGACTACTTTACTACCGAAGTGAGCAGAGAACCGCGCCATCATCTGAGGGGTCAGCGCGATCTCCGGAACCAAAATCATGCCCCGTTTTCCGCGGCGCACGGTTTCTTTCAGCAATTCAATGTAGACAGCGGTTTTTCCGCTTCCGGTCACACCGTATAGTAAGGTACAGGTAGGCTGTTCAACATCCAGATTCTTGATAATGTCATTGTAAACAGCCTGCTGCTCGTCCGACAGGACGATATCAGCACACTCCGCTTCCACGACCTTTGGTACGCGGAACGCCTCCTCCTGCGTGATCGTGACCAGTCCGCTTTTTTCCAGTCCGCGCAGTGTCTGCATGGAGGCTCCGGTAAAATAGCAGATATCACTGCTGAGCGCGCTTCCGATGGAGCTGAGCAGGCGGATGACTTCATACCTCAGGGGGGCAGAGCGTTTTTTCGGCTCCACCAGTGCCAGAGCTTCCTCCGGACTGAGGGCAAGGGCGACCCGCTTGACCATCTTATCTCCGACACGCTGCTTCGCGCTGGTTTCTGCCGTCAGAATGCCCCGGCGGCACAGCTCACGAAGTACCGCCGTCACTTCTTCTCCGCAGGCGAGCTTGAGGGTCTCCAGCTCGGCGCAGCCTCCATGGGCTACGACCGTTTCCAGCACCCGGCTCTCCCGGTCATCCTTCCCCGCGTCTAAAGCGCTCTCCCGGTCAAGCGAAAGGTGATAGACCTCCCTCAGCTTGTACAGAAGCCCTGCGGGGAGAAGCGTCTTTACTGCATCATAGAGAGTGCAGAAGTATCTTTCACGCAGCCAAAGGGCAAGCTTGATCTGTGCCGGTCCAAGAACGCTTTCATCGTCCAGAACAGATGTAAGCGTTTTCAGCTCCTCGCGGCGCTTTTCATGGTCCAGACCAAGGATCATCCCTTCACTGGTCCGGTTACCCCGACCGAAGGGAACGGTCACGCGGACACCGATCCGCACGCGATGCTTCAAGCTGTCCGGAACGATATAATCGTACGGTTTATCAATGCTGTACGTCGCCGCGGCGACCGCAACACGCGCAACTGTGATCTGATCCACTGCCTTCCCCCCCTTTGATACCCGGTACAGGGCATTATTTCTTTACCTTATTAACGGACATTCGGGGCTGTCGGCACACAATATGCACCGACAACCCCAACATTTCAATCATTAACCTTCTACGTTTGCGACCTCGATCTGAGCGTCAGCAACCGACAGCTTACCATCAGCAACCTCTTGAATGGCAAGCGTAACAGGCTTCACATTCATCTTCTCCCCTGCATTTTCAGCCTCCTGCGCGATCTGGCGCGCACGGCGGGCGACCACATTGACCAGCAGGTAACGGTTGGGGACATGAGCGGTCAGCTTATTCATAGCGGGATAGAGCATCATAACAGTATCATTCCTTTATAAAAAATTTTAAATCAGCGGTTTATCATGGCAATGCGCTCATCGGGCTTGCAGTGTTCAGCGCACATAATGGCGCTGATCTCCTCAACAGCCCGATCGACCGTATCGTTGATAACAAAATAGTCAAAATCCTTGGCAACAAGGAACTCCTCCTTGCCGCGCTGAAGACGGGACTTCACTTTTTCCATATCCTCCGTACCGCGTCCGATCAGACGGCGCTCCAGTTCATCCCAACTGGGAGGAGCGATAAAAATACGCACCGCGTCGGGACGCTTCTGATGTACCTGTTCGGCACCCTGGATCTCTATATCAAGGATCACATCCCTGCCCTGTTCCATTGCCTTATCAATAAACTGGCGGGGCGTGCCGTAGCGGTTTCCAACAAATTCCGCGTGTTCAAGAAACAGATCCTCCTGAACCCATTCCTCAAACTGCTCCTGCGTGAGAAAATGGTAATGCTTTCCATCGACCTCACCGGGACGGGGTGCTCTGGTCGTTGCGGAAACTGAGAAATACAGGGTCGGATCGCTTGCCATCAGGCGGGCTACTACGGTACCCTTTCCCACACCGGAAGGACCACAGATGATGAATGTCTTTCCCTTTCTCATACTTCATCCTCCAAAACAGTCGGATCTACACCAAATCTGGGTGCAAGTTTTTCCATCGGAAGCCCCGACAGCACAACATGGTCACTGTCCATGACCAGCACTGCGGCGGTTTTGCGTCCAAACGTAGCATCGATCAGCATACTGCGCTCCCGCGCCTCAGATACCAGACGCTTGACCGGCGCGGAGTCGGGGCTGACCACTGCGATCAGGCGCTGCGCAGAGATCATATTGCCGTAACCAATATTGACGAGATCCATCGCAGCCTCCTTACTCGATATTCTGCACCTGCTCGCGGATCTTCTCGATCTCAGCCTTGAGATCCACCACATAACGGCTGATCTCAAGGTCGGTGCACTTCGATCCGATGGTATTGGACTCACGGTTGACCTCCTGAATGAGGAAGTCAAGCTTGCGTCCCACAGGAATATCACTTCTCAGCATCTCACGAAGCTGGCTGAGATGACTGCGCAGACGAACCGTTTCTTCATCCACCGCCACCTTGTCAGCAAAAATCGCCGCTTCGGTGAGAATACGGCTCTCGTCAATCGTCGTGCTCTGAAGGACCTCCTGCATACGCGCAGTCAGCTTTTCACGGTACTCCGCAACGGTCTGAGGAGAACGCTCCTCCACCTTTGCGGTGATCGCCTCGATGGTATCCAGACGGGAGAGAATATCCTCCGCAAGCTTTGCGCCCTCTGTTTCCCGCATGGAAACGTAATTCTTCAAGGCTTCCTCCAGAACAGCAGAGAGATCCGCGCTGATGGTGTCCAGATCCTCCTCTGCCTTGGTAACGGTCAGCACATCGGGAAGCCGCGCCAGATCCGTGGCACGATAATCATCATCAATATATCCCTTACCCATCTCAATCAGCTGCTTCATGGCATCGATATACTGACGCGCCAACGGCTCATTGACTTTGACGACAGTTTCCTCCGCGCCAAGAGAGTCCACACTGATAAACACATCGACCTTACCGCGGCTGGCTGCCTTCTGCACGGCAGTCTTGACTGCGTCCTCAGCAAAGATATACGCACGGGGCATCTTCACTGTGCAGTCGAGATAGCGGTTGTTGACGCTGCGCACCTCAACGGTGATATCGCGGCCGTTTCTTGTCTCTCTGGCACGGCCATAGCCAGTCATACTCTTAACCAAAGCAAATCCCTCACTATTCTATCAGCAGCAGATAAAGCGCATTCCGCCAAAGCTGCATGCATTACACAACAAATAGGTGCACAGCACCTTGGAACAGATATTATCGCCGCACCCTGCGGAGTACACATCGTACCCCTCGGGACGGTAAGCCGCGCTGCCGTTTTCCAGATGATCCAGCGCCCTGCGGTACTCCGCATTTCCCGGCTCCATCTGACAGGCATTCTGGTAATACCGCCGTGCCTCGTCGATCCAGCCGCGGCGGTAACAGATCGTTCCCTTCAGATAATTCCACTCAGCGTCATGGTCACTGATTCCGGCAAGAAGCTGCTCCGCCGCATTCAGATCATTGCGATTGATGGCAAGTCTGACCTGCCGAAAAGCGGCATTGCCGCTATACGCTGTCTGCTGCTGGTATCCGCCGTAGCTCTGGTAGGCGGTGGCATGTCCACTGCCCGATCCGCTGCGCCTGCGCTGGATCTCATCGTAGGCCGCATTGATCTCCTTCATCTTCTCCTGCGCAAGATCCGCCAGCGGATTGTCGTGGTAATTATCGGGGTGATACTTTCGCGCAAGCTCACGATATGCTTTTTTTATCTCGTCATCTGATGCGGATGGCGAAACATTTAATACCTGATAGGGGTCGGTCATAGATGCTCCTCGTCTCTGCCGGGCGTAAAGGTGTGCCCGGCGTGGAATGTTCCCTCTAAAACAGCCTTTCCCACAAAGAAAAGCCCCTCATAAACAGTGCTGCGGATAATGTTGCTCCAATCGCCAAAGTCCCATAGTTCAAACGCGGACGCAATCAAACGAACGGAATGATCCAGCGAGATCACCAGCGTTTCCCTTGCCTCTCCGCTCAGCTCGCCCGAGGTAAGCGAAAAACGCGGTATCAGCGGATTGTAGCTTCCGCTTTCGAAATCATCGGCAAGATCGTCCACCGCGTCCACCAGATAGATCCAGCGGCCCAGATGATACAGCATTTGCTCCAGGATTCGGGATTTTACGCTATCCTTCACCTCACGACTGATGCCTTGAAGAAGCCGGGCAAAGGTATCGGCAGCCTCGTCCATAGACGGACAGCAAGCCGCCTCCAGCTCAGTAAGCTTTTGAAGATGCTCACGGGTAGAGCGGTCAAACTCCGGTCGTTTTTCCCTCGCCTTGTGATAGGCGGATGTCAATGCCGCGGCGGCGGCGCGGTATTTCATCCCGCTAAGCGCCCCATGATCCTGCACTCCGTCCCTAAGCTGCCACCATGCGAGGATCACACTGCAATCGGCGGCAAGCTCCAGCGCATCGTTGGAAAGGTAATAATCCCGCCCCTTGAACGGATGGGCAATACAGCCGCGATGCCGCATTTCCGGTGCGCGGGGTTCAGCGAGGATCAACGCAAGAAACGCAAAGTCATAATTCAGAATAAAGCGGGCACCCAGTCCATAACGCTCGCCCAGCGTGCGGCATAAACCGCAGTATACAGCGGAAAACTGCTGCCGCTCCTCCTCTGCGAGACGCTCCATGGACGGTCTGACATATCCAAACATAGTTTCAAAGCTTTCGTATGATCTGATAGGTTACGGCATTCCTCCGGCGAGCTGCACGGTCACACAACACCGCCAGCGCGATCCCCAGCGCAAATCCTGCTCCCGCACAGATATAGCGCAGAGGCTCCGATAAAAACGGTGCCGCAAAATATCCCGCGAGAAACAGTGCCACCGGCACCAGATAGACAAGGGCGGCGTATCCCAGCACACGGTTATCGCTGTAGATCTCCACCTTGTCGCCGGGTGATACCTCAAACGGGCATTTGACCCGCACAGTGATGCTGACCGGCTGCGAGCCGCAGCCCGCGCACTCAGCGCAGTTGTGAGCGCACGCGCTCCGGCGCACAGTGGTCACCTCTGCCATATCCTGTCCGATCATGCGGACAACGGTCGCGTTCTGGGTCATTGCACCGAGGATATCTTGCAGGCGATGGAATACGTGCCCACCGCGCCGACTTGACTGAAACCATCCACGATCACCGTAGCAGGAACGGAATATGTTCCGTTGAAGACATACTGGGAAAGGTCAACAACGATCCGGATATTCTCCGGTGTCAGCAGTTCAAGATACTCAGCCGGACCGCGCAGGATCACATCCACGCTGTTCGTTACCCGGCTGAATACCTGATTTTCGCTTAAACCCACTGCGGTGATATCAGTTACTGTAAAGGCGCGGGTCTCAAGATTTTTGAACTTAATGGAGAGCATAGTGGATGTAAAACCGCTGAGATTAACGCACGAAGACGGGATCTCAATAGCCATATTGATGTCTGTATCGGAAAGCAGACCGCTCAGATCGATCACATCAAGCTTGATATCCTCCAGCTTTTCAAGCGTAGCTGCCTCACCCGCAATTTCGATAGAGTCCACACTCAGCTCCCAGTCAACATTTTTCAGCGTAGAACCGGGTGCCTCGCTGAAATTCATGACCAGAGGCAGCGTCTTGATCACATAAACAGGAGCGGTCACACGAACTCGCTTGTCCGATACGCGGATCGCGGCGTTTTCAATTATGTTGCCGTCCTGATCCCGCAGGGTATACTGCTGTTCCCCCCTTACGGTAGCGCTTGCGTCGGTAAGATCGATCTTGATACGCGCCTCAGTGATCAGATCAACATCCTCCTCGCGTCCGCTGATCGTAATCACAGACGGCTGGGCAACCAGCTTCTCAGCCATGTAGATATGATCGGGAGCGACCTCGCCCACAACGACCACATTCACCGGCACAGTCTTCTCATACATCTCAATGATGCGCACCGTGACGGTGGACACCGATGCTTTTTCAATGGTAACACTGGAAGAGCTGACATTATCCGGTGTCAGCAGGCGGTATGTCAGCGGATAGGTGCCAACAGCCGTGATATTGGTAAGGTCCACTTGAATACTCAGATCGGAGCGGTTCAGACCGGTGATGACGCTTCGGGGACCGCGCAGCTCAATGTCCACGGTTGCGTCAGCCCCCTGCGTCAGCATCAGGCCACGGCTGGGAAGGGTGTCTGTTTCGCCAATAAACTCAACCGGCACATTATAGAATTCCTTTGTGATGGTGTTTCCCTCAACATTGTCCACATAAAGCCAGAACGCAATGGCAAACATCAGCGACAATATGATGTAAAGAACCTTATTCCCTTTTTCACTCATCCTTGCCTTCACCGTCCTTTTTGTCCTTATGCAGGGAATTGAGCCACGCAGGCTTCTTCTTCGCGGCGTTTTCGCTGTTTTCGTCTACAGGCAGAAGCTCATTGCGAAGAAGCTGCTCCAGCGTTTCCGTCATCAGATGGCGCTTGAGCATACCGCCAACCGCAACAGAGATGGAGCCGGTTTCCTCACTGACCAGAACGACCACAGCATCGGAGTTCTCGCTCATACCGATACCGGCGCGGTGGCGCATTCCCAGATCGCGGCTCAGGTTAACATTGCGGCTGAGGGGCAGCATACAGCCGGCACCCAGCAGCCGTCCGTTTCTTACGATAGCGGCACCGTCATGCATCGGCGCCTTGACAAAGAAAATATTTTTCAACAGCTCCGAGGAGATCTCCGCATCCAGTCGGGTACCGCTGCGAACATGCTCATCGAGCTGCAGCTCCCGCTCAAAGACGATCAGCGCGCCGGTACGGGATCTGCTCATATCGCCGCAGGCACTGACGGTCTCTTCGATCGCACGCTCAAGCGCCTGCCGGTCCACCTGCGGACGGGAGAACAGGCGGAAAACATTCAGCTTGCTGCTGCCCATCTGCTCCAGAACACGGCGGATCTCCGGCTGGAACAAAATCAGAAGCGCAAGGATACCGATATCAACAATGTGCGCGATCAGATAATTGAGCGCACGCAGACGCCCCGCAGACAGCCAAAGAGCGACCAGCACCAGCGCGACACCCTTGATGATGCGGGAGGAATTGGTCTTCTGAACCAGCTTGATAAGCTGGTAAGCCAAAAAGGCAATGGTCAGAATATCGACTACATCCCAAATCTCGATCGACTGGACATACTCCAACAAACGCTGAATTACGCCGGCGACTACTTCCATGTTTTTTCCCCCGCTTCTTAAAATTCCATAGGTACTTATATTTTAATCTAAGCTGAGGAAAAAAGCAACAAAATCTATGCGGTTTTTTTGAGCGTTCTGTAAACTTTCTGTTTCTAAATTACGGCATCAGCCGCAACACACGCTCGATCTCGGCTTCTGTATTGAACACCGAGGCAGAAAAGCGCAGCGTGCCGGTCTGTGCGGTACCCGCGGACATATGCGCCAGCGGAGCGCAGTGCAGTCCCGCGCGGGTGGCAACGCCCCGTGCCGCCAGTCTCTCTCCCAGCTCCTCCGGTGCCATATTTTCCGAAACAACGGACAGCACCGATGTGTCGCTCCCTCCGTGAAATACACGGTACCCCCCTTTTTTGCGCAGCCCATCTGCCAGCATCGCCATTAAGTGCCCTTCATACCCGGCAATTCGTCCGGGTGGAAAGCCGCTCACAAACCGCATCCCCTCCAGAAGTCCCGCCGCGCCGTGAACATTCTGCGTTCCCGCCTCCAGCCGGTCCGGCAGGAAGTCCGGCATTTCCTGTAACCGGGAAAGGCTTCCGGTGCCGCCCTGCAAGAGCGGCTCGGGCAGGTATCCCCTGCCGCAAAGCAGCAATCCTGTCCCCTGCGGCCCGTACAGCCCCTTATGCCCCGGCATGGCAACATAAGCCGCGCCCCAGGACTCCACCCGAACCGGCAGTATCCCTGCGGATTGAGACGCATCAACGATCAGCGGCACGCCCTGCTTTTTGCAGACCGCGGCAATATCATCCACCGGGAGAGCATACCCGAACACATTGGAAACATGTGTACAGATCACCGCCTTTACACCGCTGTCCACGGCTTGCTCAAATCCTTCCGCCATCTGGTCCGCGTTAAAAACCTGACCGTTTACGACCCGAATCTTTACATCGCCGATCGCGTGAAGCGGACGGGTGACTGCGTTGTGCTCGTATCCCGATATCACCACGGTATCACCCGGTGATACCAGACTTCTGATCGCCAGATTCAGCGCGTGAGTGGCATTCATCGTCAGAATAACATTTTCCGGCGAGGAGACATCGAACAGCTTCGCCGCAGCCGTTCGCATTGCCAGCATTTTATCCGCCGCCAGGCGTGAGGCAGGATGCTCTCCCCGCCCCGGTGTGGTCATGCTCCCGATCGCCCCCGCAACAGCTGCCGCGACCGTCTTGGGCTTTTGCAGTGTCGTGGCGGCACTATCCATATAAATCATACGATCCCTCCCGATCCAAACAAAGGAGCCGGGCATTTCACCCGGCCCCGTATACCGCTCATCGCGGCATGACCTCACGATAAGTCCCGTCACCGACAGCATAGAAGATACGCTCGGGAAGAAGCCGCTCTGCGCGAAGCTGACGCATTGCCGCTTCCAGATACCGCGCCCCGATCCCCACAGCGTAGCTGCATCCCCTGTCTGTCAGCCCTAACGGCGGGCGAAAGATCCTGCCGCGCACGCCCGCGCGCTCCAAAACAGCGCTCATGCGCTGGGCATGCGTGATGGAGCGGCAGAGCAGTAAATAGTTTTGCAACTCGACCGCCTCCCTATAGGAGTGTATGCCGCCGCGCACCGCTGTGTTCCAACAAAAAATCCGACCTGCGGCAACGCAGGTCGGATCGATCTTATTGAATGATATCAGAACTTCTGCAGATCGTCCAACTCCATGATAAAGACGACCACGCCGCCCACATTCATCGGCACAGGCACCATAGGGATCTGTGGCGCATGGGCGCTGGTGGACATGGACACATCGGAATAGGTAAGCTGCTGACGGCGGCCGGCGCACTGCTTGAGAATATCCAGCACCTTCTGAACCTTCTCCTGCTCAACACCGATCATCACCGTAACGCTCTTTTTCTTCAAAAAACCGCCGGTGGAACTGAGGATCGTGGCAAAAAATCCGTTCTGGTTCAACTCATCGACTGTGTCGGCGTAGTCATCACCCTGCAGGATCGCCAAAATCAGCTTCTTCTTCGTGTTTTCCATGTTTTTCACCTCATCAATTCTGAATGGGTTTGTGCTTATAATTCTATTATAGCGTTTTTGATTTGATTTGCAAGTAGATAATTGGCAGCAGCGCCACAAAAAGCTCAGATCCAGCTTTCGTCTTCCTCACGGCGCTTTCCGCGGGTCATCAGCCGCTCCACGACCTTGCTCACAGGCTGAGATTCGTAGAGGATCTGGAACGCGCAGTCGCAGATAGGCATCTCCACCCCCAGCTTTTCCGCCAGCTGTCTGGCACTGAAGGCGGCATAATAGCCCTCCACAGTTGCGCCCACCTCCGCCATTGCCTCCTGAACAGTCTTTCCCTGTCCGATCAGAATACCACAGCGGCGGTTGCGGGAATGCATGGAGGTACAGGTCACGATCAGATCACCCATACCACTGAGACCCGCAAAAGTCTCTTTGTGTCCCCCCATCGCCACGCCGAGGCGTGCCATCTCAGTCATCCCGCGGGTCATCAGAAGTGCCTTGGTATTATCGCCAAGCCCCATACCGTCGCTGATGCCGCAGCACAGAGCCAGCACATTTTTCAACGCGCCGCCGAGCTCCACGCCGACGATATCCGGGTTGGTATACACGCGGAAATTGGCGTTCATAAAAGCGTCCTGCGTCAAAAGAGCGGCATCCATGTCCTTTGCGGCGGCAACGCAGCCGGTAGGGACACGGCGCGCCACCTCCTCGGCATGAGAGGGACCGGACAACGCCACTACACGCCCCTTACCGCCCAGTTCCTGCTCAATGACCTGCGACATGCAAAGCGCGTTATCCCGCTCCACACCCTTGGAAACCGTTACAATGACCGCATCCTCCTTGACCAATGGAGCGATCATTTTCGCTGTGCTCCGCACAGCGAAGGACGGCGTTCCCATCACGATCATATCGCTTTCGGGTATCGAGGAAAGCTCATCGCTGATCGCAAGGACACCGGGAAGCTCCACTCCCTTCAAGCGGCTGTTGCACCGGGTCTTGCGCATCTCCTCCGCCTGCTCAGTTTTATAGGTCCAAAGGGTCACATCATGACCGTTATCCACAAGCACCAGCGCCAGAGCGGTACCCCACGCGCCGCTGCCCATAACCGTGATTTTCATGCTTTTTGCCTTTCTCACTTACTGAAAGCTGAATTTACTCTCCGTTCCGCTCAAAAGGCGGCGGATATTGCTACGGTGAGACCAGATGAGAAGCGCGGCGGTCAGCGTCAGCAACGCGAAGGACCACCAGTATCCCCAGTAGAACACCAGAAATACAAAGGGAGCGATACCGGAGCCGACAATGGAACCGAGAGAAATATACCGCGTTGCCGCAACAAGAACCACGAAAATTCCAAGGCAGATCAGTCCCACCCGCCAATCGAGCATAAACAACAGCGTTACGCCGGACAGAATGCCCTTCCCCCCCTTGAATCGGAAGGTCACAGGGAAAATATGACCCAGCGCACAGAAAAATCCGCCGAAAAGCTTCACGAACGGATGCGTTCCCATAATCGCGCAGGCGATCAGAACCGCAGCGACCATTTTCAGAGCGTCCAGCGCAAGAACCAGCGCAGCATATTTCGCGCCGTAATTGCGGTAAAAGTTCGTGAGTCCCGCGTTACCGCTGCCGCGGGTGCGGACATCCTCTTTCAAGTAGTGCTTGGAGATCAGGATCGCGCCGTTGATGCAGCCGCAGAAGTAAGAAACCACAGCAGCCAAAAGAGCTTTGATCAGCATCGCTTAGTCCTCCTTATCGCCCTTCTGACGGATGGTCAATCGGATAGGCGTTCCCTCCAGACCAAACACGTTGCGCAGCTGATTCTCCAGATAACGCTGATAGGAGAAGTGGAACAGGCGGGCATCGTTGCAGAAGCAGATAAAATGCGGGGGCTTCACGCCGGTCTGGGTCATGTAATAGATCTTCAGACGGCGGCCCTTATCAGACGGAGGCTGCACACGGGTCTGCGCGTCAGCCAGAACATTGTTGAGCATACCGGTGGTGATGCGGGTGCTTGCTTGATTATTGACATACTGGATCAGCTCAAACAGGCGCTCCACACGCTGTCCGGTCATGGCGGAGATAAAGAGAACGGGGGCGTAGGTCATGAAGCTCAAATCACGGTAGATATCCTCGCGCATCTTATCCATGGTCTTGCCGTCTTTTTCGATCAGATCCCACTTGTTGACCACTATGATACACGCCTTGCCCGCCTCATGCGCCATACCGGCGACCTTGGTATCCTGCTCGGTAACGCCTTCCTGCGCGTCAATAAGGATCAAACATACATCCGCGCGCTCGATCGCCATCTGCGCGCGCAGCACGCTGTAGCGCTCAATACTCTCATCCACCTTGGATTTCTTGCGCATACCGGCGGTGTCGATAAACACATACTTTCCTGTTTCATTCTCAAAGAAAGAATCGATGGCATCACGGGTGGTACCCGCAACGTTGCTCACGATAGTGCGCTGCTGGCCAAGAATACGGTTGGTGAGAGAGGATTTGCCAACGTTGGGCTTGCCGATGATAGCGACCTGCAGGTACTCCTCTTCCTCCTCCTCTTCCTCCTCGGGAGGGAAATAGGCAACGCAGGCATCCAGCAGATCGCCGGTGCCGTGACCGTGGACAGCGGAAACGGCGATGGGGTCACCCATGCCGAGGTTATAAAACTCATAATAATCCGGATCAATGCGACCCACGCTGTCCATCTTATTGACTGCCAGCACGATGGGCTTGCCGCTTCGCAGCAGCATATTCGCCACCTCCTGGTCGGAGGCGGTGAGACCGGTCTTGATATCCGTCAAAAAAACGATAACATCCGCGTGGCTGATGGCGATGTTCGCCTGCTCACGCATGAAGGACAAAATCTCGTTGTCCGTGCGGGGTTCGATACCGCCGGTGTCGATCAGAGTGAACTTTCGTCCGTTCCAGTCGGTCTCACCGTAAATGCGGTCACGGGTCACACCGGGAGTATCCTCCACAATAGAAACACGCTTTCCGATCAGCTTGTTAAACAGCATGGACTTACCCACATTGGGGCGTCCAACGATCGCTACAACAGGTTTAGCCATTTTCACATTCTCCTTTCGTGAGAAAAGAACCTTCTACATTTATTTTCTATTCAGCATGGCATCCAGCAGGTCGAAGCCGTCCTGCTCTACGACGGTGACGGTCACACCCAGCGCAGTCTCCACATCGCTCACCCGGGTATCATCCAGAAATACATCGCCGCCATGCCGCAGCATATTCACAGGGATCAGCAAACGCTCTCCCAGATCACGATTTTTGAGCTGGGCGATCAGATCCCGCCCGGTAATCAGACCCGCCACATCAATGGTGTGCCCGAAAAAGTCGTTCTGAATGGCAACGACCTCGCCGGAGATCCCCAGCTTACCCGCTGCGTGATCCAGAAGCTCCTGCAGATACGGTCTGGCACTGACACCCGTAGCGATGGTGAAGCGGCTCACCTCCACAGGCTCATCCTCCATGCGGAGTCCCGCCTCAAATTCCTCGATCAAGCTGCGGAGCATACCAACACCGTTTTCGATCTGCACATAGCCCTCGTAATATTCCTCATCCGGCAGCTCGCGCTCCGCGCGGATATACAGCTCATCGGAGCAGAAGAACATTCTGGTTCCATGGCTCTCCATGCACCTCGCGCCAAAGGCATCCACCTGATCAATGATAGCGCACGCCTCTTCCTTTGTAACAGGGCGAAGCTTCGAAAGCTTATCCCGGTACTTTGTCAAACCCACAGGGACGATAGAGCAGCTTGCAAATCCCCATGCCGCCATGTCCTCCATGGTGCGCTGGAGCTGCTCCCCGTCATTATAGCCCGGACAGAGAACGATCTGACCGTTCATGCAGATGCCCGCCTCGCCAAAAGCCTTCATATACTCCAGACTGGTCGCCCCCGCCTTATTGCCAAGCAGCATACTTCTCATTTTCGGATCGGTGGCGTGGACAGAAACATTAATGGGACTGATCCTGAGATCAATGATCCGCTGCGCCTCCCGCTCTGAGAGGTTGGTAAGAGTGATATAGTTGCCCATCAGAAAGCTCAGCCGGGCATCATCATCCTTAAAATACAGTGTATCGCGGCAGCCGGGTGCCATCTGGTCAACAAAGCAGAACAGGCAGTGGTTGCTGCACGGACGGGGCTCATCCATAAGATAGGTATCAAAATTCAAGCCAAGCTCCGTACCGTCGTCCTTGCTGACGCGCACAGTGCGCCGCCCGCCGTCCGCATCCTCCAGCTCCACAGTCAAACCGCCGTCATAGCCATAAAAACGGTAATCGAGGACATCCTCGATCGGATGGTCGTTGATGGAAAGCAGACGCTCCCCCACGCGCAATCCCGCGCGTTCGGCAGGCGATCCGGGATCGACAGATGTGATGACAGTACTCATAGCGCCTCCTGAAGGACAGAATAGTTTACAGTATAGTATACTGTAAATCTAACCTTATTTCAAGCAAAAAATCCCAGTTGGTATCTTAACAGGACACCGCAGTATGGGTACCGCCCCTTCTTTTTCCGAAAACGCTTCCGCTCCACTTGTGCTATTTTTACAAAAATATAGATTTACAGCATTTTTTTCTGTGTTTTACGGCATTTGACAGTGTTTTTCGCCAATGTTATAATATTAAACGTAAAGGTATGAATGATTTCCCGCAGTTGTACCGGATTACGCTATGATTACCGTAATTGATAAAGGAGAATTTGCTATGTCTTTTGAACTCGATCTGATCAAGCAGCAGGACCCCGAGATCGCTGCCGCCATTCAGGGTGAAATCGACCGTCAGGAGGCTCACATTGAGCTGATCGCTTCCGAGAACTTCGCCAGCAAGACCGTTCAGATGGCTCAGGGCACCGCTCTGACCAACAAGTATGCCGAGGGTTATCCCGGTGCCCGCTACTACGGCGGCTGCGAGCAGGTGGACGTTGTTGAGAACATCGCCATCGAGCGCGCCAAGAAGATCTTCAACTGCACCTATGTCAACGTGCAGCCCCACTCCGGCGCTCAGGCCAACATGGCTGTTGAGATGGCTCTGCTGCAGCCCGGTGACACTCTGATGGGCATGAATCTGGCTCACGGTGGTCACCTGACCCACGGCAGCACGTCAACTTCTCTGGTCAGCTCTACAACATCGTTCCCTACGGTGTCACCGAGGAAGGCTACATCGACTACGATGAGGTCGAGCGTCTGGCTATGGAGCACAAGCCCAAGCTCATCATCTGCGGCGCCAGCGCCTATCCCCGCATCATCGACTTCAAGCGCTTCCGTGAGATCGCTGACAAGTGCGGTGCTTACCTCATGAGCGATATCGCTCACATTGCCGGTCTGGTCGCAGCTGGTCTGCATCCCAGTCCCTTCCCCTATGTGCATGTTGCCACCACCACCACTCACAAGACCCTGCGCGGTCCCCGCGGCGGTATGATCATGTCCACTGTTGAGTTTGCCACCGAGCACAAGCTCAACCGCTGGGTCTTCCCCGGCATCCAGGGCGGTCCTCTGATGCACGTTATCGCCGCTAAGGCTGTCGTTCTGGGCGAGGTTCTGCAGCCCGAGTACAAGCAGTATGCCCAGCTGGTTCTGGACAACGCTCAGGCTCTGGCTAAGGGTCTTATGAACCGTGGTTTCAAGCTGGTGTCCAACGGTACCGATAACCACCTGATGCTGGTCGATCTGCGCAGCAAGGGCATCACCGGCCGCGAGCTGGAGGTTCTGATGGACAAGGGTCACCTGACCTGCAACAAGAACTCCATCCCCTACGACACCGCCGGTGCCAACAACCCCAACGGTATCCGTCTGGGCTCTGCCGCCTGCGCCGCCCGTGGCCTGCAGCCTGCTGATATGGAGGTCGTCGCTGAGTGCATCGACCTGCTGGTCACCAAGCGCGAGGACGCTGTCGCTGAGGTCTGCGCCAAGGTCAAGGCCATCACCGACAAGTATCCCCTGTACCGCTAAGAGAATATTTTTAAGGGAGTGTTGCAATGAAGCAACACTCCCTTTTCATATCTGCTGTTTTACAGCTCAACAATAAGATATCCCGGCTCTCCCGCGAGACGCTCACTGATGATCCTGCCGTTTTGAAAGTGCGCCGCGCCGCCTGCGGCTCTCGGTTCACCCGCTGTTCCCGTCACACAAAACGGATTCACAAACAGGACGTTTTCGCCGCACAGTGATGCCTGTTCT
The DNA here is from genome assembly GCA_045596145.1 of Candidatus Pelethomonas sp. GTDB lineage: Bacteria > Bacillota > Clostridia > Oscillospirales > Oscillospiraceae > Pelethomonas. The sequence goes on along the minus strand of JAZOBV010000005.1, from coordinate 947 downwards.
GCATACTCGTGCTTCACAGAGGTGTTCCATTCATCAGCATCGTAGTCACAGTATACCGGCCAAAGGACAAGATCCGCGCTCAGTGCTTTCATCTCCTCCGGTCGCCCCTCTGTCCAGAGGTCGCCGCACAATCCAATGGCAAAGCTCTTGCCCCCGTAGGAGAATCGCGCAAAACGCTCCCCCTCCCTGTAGCGCTCATCCGCCTGCGGCTCCTTCCAGCCGGCACTGACACGGTGAAAGTTGTGCAGGGTCGCGCCGGAAGGATCAATGACCATCTGGCTGCTGTATAAAACGCCTTCTACGCACTCGATATAGCCAAAAGAAACAGCCAGTCCATGTTCCCGCGCGGCAGAGCGCAGGCGGGCGATCGGCGCGGACTCCTGAGAAACAGCCATTTCCCTGTCGACGGCATAGTCCCAGCAAAGACAGTCGAACCCCTGCAGGGCAGATTCGCCGAATACAATCATGTCAGCCTGTCCGCTGACGGCTTTGATCATATCCAGCATCGCGGAGAGATTTCTTTCAATGTCCCGATCCACAGTTGCGGCACAGGCAAGCGCGATCTTCATGGTATTACTCCCATCTACAAGAATATTTAATATATTTATACATCATTTTCACAGGCTTTTCCAGACAAATTGAAAACCGATGACAAATTGGGGTTTGTTAGTTTGTTTTGTTTTTACCGTGCCGCTGACGCGGCATGGAAAGCAAAATCTATTCGATACCGTGTCCAGCCTCCGGCGGGTGACTTTCTCCTTGGTCGAGAAAGTCACCAAAGCGCCACATAAGGGGATATCCCCTTATGTATCCCCTTGAGAAAACTGTCTGCGGTATGTCTATTTTCGGCACATTCTCATTGAAAAGGCGAAGCATTTGCCCCGCTCGCCCGCTCCTGCGGTGATTTTCGGCAGTTTGTGCTTTTGTTTTGGAGTGCCTGATTGGGG
>JAZOBV010000004.1:0-2752 GCA_045596145.1 Candidatus Pelethomonas sp. | reverse complement strand
GCTAAGACATTTGTCTTCCTAAGACCGCTTGGCCTCCGACTTTGCCGGTCGGCACTCCTTATTTTTATTCTTCTCCACGATGGAGCACAGTAAATTCCTCGCCCTTCTGCTCATAGACCGCCTCTACATCACTGTCCATGCAGGAGAGCATCGGCTCCTCACTGTTGTAGAACGCACAGGTCCCACAGGAGGAGCTGAGCTTTCTGGGCACCGGAGCCAGTCGCGCGTCACCTACACCGGCTTTTTTTAATGCGTTACAGCTTCGCAGTGCCGCCAGATGGGTGTGAAATGTTGCAATGTACTGTGCCATTACTTTGTGAGCGTCAGCTTGTAATCGCCCTCAAAATCGGAGACCTCAACCTTGTAACCGGCACCGTTTGCATAGTGGGTCACATTTTCCAGAGCAGTCTTGCTGTCAACCAGAACCTCCAGCTTTGCGGGATTACCATTCTCAACTGCCCGGCGAGTCATAACGACAGGCATGGGGCAGGACAGACCACGAACATCAACCATTTTTTCAGCCCTCCAGCTTCTGCAGATTCATAACGGAAATAACGCCCAGAACGACCATGCTCAGAATAACAACGATGGCAACGGGACCGGCGCCGATACCGGTACCGGAGGAAGCCAGACCGAAGTTGTGTGCCACGGCGGCACCGACCACATAACCGCTAACGGTCACAGCGCTGTCAGTGTTGCCCTCACCGGCAAGGATCAGCTGACGCAGGGGGCAGCCACCCAGCAGTACGGAGCCCCAGCCGACCAGAACCATGCCCAGCAGGTTCCACAGACCGTCGGTATGAGCGATCGCCTGCTCAGCGAAGCCAAGCTTGAAGCTGCCGAGGATCAGATTGCCAACCAGAACCGCAACGATGATTGCGATAAAGCCACTGATCAAACGGAAATCCTTGAACATAACGGCATCACGGATACCGCCGACCATGCACAGACGGGAGCGCTGAGCCAGCGCGCCAACGACCAGAGCAACGATCAAAGCAACGATAACGGGAGCATGCTGGGAACCGGGACCCTTGGCGCTGAAGATGATGAAGCTGGGAGCCAGAACAAGCAGAACCAGCAGAGCAACCATCACGCCGGGGAATGCCAGACCTTCGGTCATGGACTGATTATATGCGCGGCGCAGGCTGAAGCCCTTCTTCAGGAACAGGATGCCAATCAGAATACCGATCACAAAACCGACCAGACCGACAACAGCATTCAGATCGCCGCCGCCGATACGGATGACCATGCGCAGGGGGCAGCCCAGGAACACCAGAGCGCCGATCATAACGATCACTGCGAGGACAAAGCGAATAAAGGGGGAGGAACCGCCCTTGGGACGGAATTCCTTGCGGAGCATTGCGATCACGGTGGAGCCAAGCACCAGACCGATGATCTCGGGACGAATGTACTGGACGATACCGGTGCCAACCTCTGCGTCAAAGCCTGCACGCTGGAAATTCAGCGCACCTGCAATGTCACGAAGGAAGCAGGCAATGCAAAAGCCCATGTTTGCGGGGTTGCCCAGCTTGGTCAGCAGCACTGCGGCAATACCGACTGCCAGACCTGTGCCGATCAGCAGACCGTACTTTTTCATAAAACTTTCTTTCTGCATAAGGGTTTCTCCTCATTCTCTTTTTTCCACAGATATTTATGATATCTATGGTATCTATTTGTAAATATAATCCTTTTGTGGTTTATTTTCAAGTGTTAATCCACTTTATCGATCAAAATCAAGCGTTGCAAAAGTTCGGATTTTATGATATAATTCAAAAATGCACAGCTTTTTTGTTTTATTTTGAGTTATTTTCTGTTTTATGCTCCGCTTATTGTGTTCTTCAATAAGTCTGCTATATCTTATAAGTTTTATCTATAGGAGGATTTGAAAATGACCAGTATATATCTTGATAACGGTGCTACCTCCTTTCCCAAACCTCCCGAGGTAGCAGAGGCCATGATGCAGTATATGACACAGGTCGGTGCCTCCATCAACCGTGGAGTTTACGCCAGCGCGCAGGATGCCGGAATGACCACTCTGCTGCTGCGTGAGGGATTGTGTGAACTGTTTCACCATAGCGACCCAACTCACTGTGTTCTTACCGCAGGCAACACTATGGGCTTAAACATGGTGCTGCGGGGAGCGTTAAAAAGCGGCGACCACTGCCTCGTCAGCAGCATGGAGCACAACGCTGTTATGCGCCCCCTCACCGACCTGCTTGCTCAGGGCGTAACCTTCGACCGTATTCCCTGCGACAGTGACGGAAAACTGGATATCAGTGCCATTGAAGGGATGATCCGCCCCAACACCAAGTTGGTTGTGATCGCCCACGGCTCCAATGTCAGCGGTGTTGTACAGGATGCAGCGGCAGTTGGCGCGATCTGCAAGCGGCATGGCATTCCCTTTGTTCTTGACGCTGCCCAGACCGCAGGACACTGGGAGATTGACTTCGATGGCTGGTCTCTTTCCGCGTTATCTGTCCCCGGACACAAGGGTCTGATGGGTCCCAGCGGCATCGGTGCCCTCCTGCTCTCCCACGATTTCGCACGCACCCTCACGCCGATCCTCACAGGCGGTACCGGCAGCGCGTCCGATACCGAAGTTCAGCCATCCTATATGCCGGACAAGTTTGAATCCGGCACCCCCAACCTCCCCGGCATCTACGGCTGGGAAGCGGCTCTGGCTTGGTGGGAAGAGCAGGGAATTGACCGTCTGCGCCGCCACGAAGAAGGACTGATGAAGCAGTTTCTGGAG
>JAZOBV010000003.1:0-6812 GCA_045596145.1 Candidatus Pelethomonas sp. | reverse complement strand
GTGACTTTTGTCCGGACAAAAGTCACCCGCCGGAGGCTGAACACGGTTGCTAATCGATGACAGCGGTCTGCCGCGCCAGCGGCACAGCAAAATCTAAATAGTAAGACAAACCCCAATTTGCCAAGCAAATCACTGCTTACTCGCTCAGCATTTCCTCCACGATCTCCACCGCCGCGACGATATAGACCGCGCAATTTTTGGTAAGCCCCAGCTTCTGTGCGGCGCTGCTGTGCTGCGGCGCGCAGGGCAGTTCCTTGAGGGGGGCGCAGCGCACCTCGGGGAATTTCTCCCGCCAGCGGCGCTGAAATTCCCGCGCCTTTTCCGCTGCGAACTCCTTGGCGGTCTGATCCTCTGCCACCGCGTGGGGCCACTTTGCGCCCAGAACGGTGATGGCACCGCTCAGAACGCCGCAGATCTCACCGCTGCGAAATCCGCCGCCAAAACCGCTGAGCAGTGCGGCGATAGTTTCCTCCGGAAGTCCGATCACATCGGAAAAAGCGCAGGCAACGGCCTGCGCGCAGCTGTATCCACGCTCGTGGTAGGTATTGGCAAGTTCGGTACGATGAGACATCGTGATTTCCTCCGTATCTTTATTGTTTGGACAGCTCAACGAGCTTACGCAATCTATGGTTTAAGCAGCTCTTGCTCACCGGCGGATCAAATTCCGCGGCAAGCTGCGCAAGGGTCAGCTCGGGATACATCTCCCGCAGGATAATGGTCTCCTTCAGCTTGTCCGGCAGACTTTCCACCCGGTCCAGCTCATAGAGCAGGCGGATCGCCGAGAGCTGCTCCTGGGCGGCATCCACCGCCTTGTCGAGATTTGCCGCTTCGCAGTTGACCCGGCGGTTGACATCGTTTCTAAGATCCTTTTCCACCCGCAAATTCATCAGATTCATAGCGGAAAGCGGTGCGCCGATGGCGGTGAGAAGATCCTCAATCTGGTCGCAGTTTTTAAAATATGTGACCTGATAGCCGCCGCGGGTCACCTGCCGGGGGCGGTGTCCCATGTCAGTAAGCAACGCCTGCAACTCACGGCTTGCCTGCGTATGACTGGTCGCCATCTCCAGATGGTAGTGCTTGGTGGGATCGGTGATGCTGCCGCCGGAGAGAAAGACACCCCGCAGGAACGCACCCCGGCAGCATTCATCCTCCAGAAGTCCGAAGTTGATATGCAGCACAGAACTCTGGCAGGGGTCAAAGCCGAAAGAATCCACGATGCGGCTGAGCTTTTCTTCATCTGTGATTTGAAAGATGAATTTCTGCTCTCCATCGGCGGGCAGGCGGTCAAAGCTCATGCCAAATGCCCGCTCCAACAGCTTTGGCAGCCGCTGGGAAAAGGGCTCACTTTCGGTGATGATACGGATTTCCCGGGGGGTAAAGGTGTTGCAGCACAGCAACACGCCGTACATTTCCGCGCAGGCGCAGCATTCGCGGCTGACCGCATTGCGGCACAGCTCACTTTTCACTTCACCGGAAAAAGACATATTGCCCCTCCTTTACGCCTGTTCCTTGCGGTAGCGGCCCAATCCCGCGATGCGCACGCTGCGCTGGGCGTGCAGCTCAAGGATCGCCGCAGCCAGCAGCTCGCCGTCGTGACGAACCAGACCGTTGATCACGCAGGAAACCGGACGGCTGATCAGCTCCACGCCCAGCGCGGCGCAGGCCTCCTTGTCGCAGCGGACGGGTTCGGCACCCTCCACCGCGTAGCGCTTTTGCACCTCCGCAGGGATCTCGGTATGATTTACGAGACACAGGGAGAACAGTCCGGGGGCTGAATGCTCAAATAGCGCGCGGATATGATCAGCATGAGTGTACCCCTCCGTTTCTCCTTCCTGCGTCATAACGTTTCCAATGTAAATTTTCAGCGCGTCCGATGCCATGATGGCTTCCGTGATGCCATCTACCAGCAGGTTAGGGATCACACTGGTGTACAGACTGCCCGGCCCCAGCAGGATCATGTCAGCATTTCGGATCGCCTCCAGTGCTCCGGGCAGGGCGGCGGGATGCTCCGGCAGCAGACGCACCCGCTGTACGCGGCATTCTTCCCGCTTTTTGCAGTAAAAGATCTTTGACTCGCCCAGCACCCGCGCTCCGTTCTCGAATTCAGCCTCCAGCTGCACATCGCAGTTGGTCACGGGCAGAACGGTGCCAGTAATGGCAAGCACCTGGCTCATGCGGCTGACCGCCTGATCGAAGCTGTCAGAAATGCCGTTGAGGGCAGCGAGAAAGAGGTTACCGAAGCTCTGCCCCCGCAGGGAGCCCTCTGTAAAGCGGTAATGGAGCAGTTCGCTCATTACCGGCTCCACGTTGGCAAGCGCCTCCAGACAGTTGCGGATATCGCCCGGCGGCAGCATACCCAGCTCCTGACGCAGTACGCCGGAGCCGCCGCCGTCATCCGCCACTGTGACGATGGCGGTGACGTTGTTGGTGTATCGTTTCAAACCGCGCAGCATGGTGCTGAGGCCCGTGCCGCCGCCGATGGCGACGATGCGCGGTCCCTTTCCGCTGGGACCACGATAAGTTTCCGTCATGGTGATCCTCCTATGAACGGGTCATGTCCCGATGGTTCTCCGCCACCGGATAACCAAGGGACGCTATGTATTCACTCATTGCGTGGGTAACGGCTACCGAGCGGTGATGCCCGCCCGTGCAGCCGATGGCGATGACCAGCACCGTCTTGCCCTCCTCGCGGTAGCGGGGGAGGAGGTAGCGGATCATATCACGCAGCTTTTCCATAAATTCTTCCGTTTCCCGGAAGGAAAAAACGTAATCGCGCACCGGAGCGTCCAATCCGGTCTTGTGGCGCAATTCGTCAATGTAAAACGGATTGGGCATAAAGCGCACGTCAAATACCAGATCCGCCTCCATGGGCAGACCGTGCTTGAACCCGAAGGATACGACACTGACCGCCATTTCACCGGAGTTCTGGCTGCCGCCGAACAGGCGGGCAAGCTCCCCTTTGAGCCGCGCGGTGGAAAATGTTGTGGAATTGATGACGATATCCGCCCTGCGGCGAACGTCCTCCGTCAGTTCAATCTCGCGGCGAACCGCATCCTCCAGCGTTCCGCTCTGATCCTGCAGGGGATGGGCGCGGCGTGTCTCCTTGTAGCGCTTGATGATGGTCTGCATTTCTGCCTCCAGAAACAGCAGCTTGCAGTCGTACTCGTGGCGGCGCAGTGTGTCCAGCACATCGAGAAATTCATCAAAGCTGTCCGCTGTGCGTACATCGTAAACCAGTGCCACGCGGCTGTACCGTCCGCCGCTGCCGACGGCACAGAACTCCGCGAATTTTAAGATCATTCCGGCGGGCATATTATCCACGATATAGAAGCCCATATCCTCCAAAAAGGACGCGGCTTTGCTCTTTCCGCTGCCGGAAAGACCGGATATCAACAGAATTTCCATTTTATTTCTTCCTCCTCAGCCGATGACCTTAACTTCCGGCTCCAGCGCAACGCCGGTCTGCTCCAGAACGGTCCGCTGAACCGTTTCAATCAGGTTCATCACATCGGCGCAGGTCGCGTTTCCGGTGTTGATGATAAAACCCGCGTGCTTTTCCGATACCTGCGCGCCGCCGACGCTTGCTCCCTTCAAGCCGCACTGTTCGATCAGCGCCCCGGCGAAATGTCCCTCGGGACGCTTGAAGGTGCTGCCGGCGCTGGGATAATTCAAGGGCTGTTTTTCCTTCCTGCGGCGGATCAGCTCCTCCATCTGTGCGCGGATGGCGTTTTCGTCGCCCTTTTGCAGCTTGAGCTTTGCGCCCAGCACCACACCCTCGTGGTCGGAAAAGTAGCTGTGACGATAGCTGAGCGCAAGTTCATCCGGAGTCATGGCGCACACGCCCTTTCCGGGCAGCCACGCCGTCACTTCCTCAATAACCTGCACCATCTCGCCGCCGTAAGCGCCGGCGTTCATGCACACCGCGCCGCCAAGGCTTCCGGGGATGCCGTGGGCAAATTCAAGCCCCGTCAGCGCATGTTTTTGAGCAAAGACTGCCAGCTTTGCAAGGGAAACACCTGCTTCGGCGTACAATGTATCGCCCCCGACGAGCTTCATCTCGCTGAGAGCGCCGGTATGGATCACCAGACGGTCGATGCCGTCATCAGAAACCAGAAGGTTTGAGCCATTGCCCAGCAGCAGATAGGGGATGGCATTCTCCTTCGCCAAAGAAAGAAGCGACGCAAGCTCGGCGGTGGTCTTCACCTGCGCCAAGCGCCGGGCGGGTCCGCCGATGCGGAAGGAGGTATACCTGATCATGGGTTCATCCCGCAGAACTGTAAGCTCCGGAAGCTTCTGTGCGCACGCTTTGTCAAACCGTTCAAACCATACCGACATGGATATTCTCCTAACTGATGAAATAATTACTGCTTCAATCCCAGCAGCGCGGCACCGATGATGCCCGCGTCGTTGCCGAGCTTTGCCCTGACCAGGGTCGTGTGGCGGTCAGCCTCGCGACCGAAGCACATGGTGGAGATCCGCTCGCGCAGGGGCAGGAGCAGATTCTCGTCCTTCTGGTGGCTTACGCCGCCGCCCAGCGCGATGACCTCGGGTTGGAAAATGTTGATAAAGTTTGCAAGACCGTCTGCCAGATAGTCGAGGTACTGTTCCACGACCTGCTGCGCAGTGCTGTCGCCTGCATCGAGGGCCTCGAATGCGGTGCGCCCATCCACATTTTCGAGCGTTCCGGCGATCTCCCACATTTTGGAGTCCCTGTGCTCCTCCATAGCGCGCTGTGTCTGACGCACCAGCGCGGAAGCGGAGCCGTAGCGCTCCCAGCAGCCGCGGCGGCCGCAGGTGCATTCCTCGCCGCGGTGGACGATGGTGATATGTCCACCCTCACCGGCGCAGCCGTTGATGCCGGAATGGATCTTTCCGTTCAGAATGATTCCCGTTCCGATTCCGGTGCCCAGTGTGACGAGGATCAGGCTCTCGATATCCTTGTTCTCATAGTGGTAATATTCGCCCAAAGCGGCGCAGTCGGCATCATTGCCCAGATAGACGGGCACATCCCAGTAGCGGTGGAAGATCTCTGCCACGGGCATGAAGCGGATGGGAATATTCACCGTCTTGATGACCACACCTGCTTTATTATCCACAGGTCCGGGAAAGCCCATACCAACGCATGCCACTTCCTCCCGGGAAATGCCGCTCTCGCTGACCAGAGCCAGCGCCATCTGAGCTAGAGTTTCGCCCATCTGCTCCATAGATTTGAATTCCAGCGGCATTTTCTTCGTGGCAACGATCCGGTAGCTTTCGTCCACCAATCCTGCCTTCAGGTTGGTTCCGCCAACGTCGATTCCAATATAATACATGACTGTTCCTCTCTTTTATTCGGATTGCTCCATTGCGTGACGCTCCAGCGTTTCCACCAGAGCTTTCGCTGCGTTATATCCATACTTCTTCGCGCGGTTGTTCATTGCTGCGACCTCAACAATGGCGGCGAGGTTGCGCCCCGGCTGCACGGGGATCGTGAGAATGGGGAGCTGCATTCCCAGAATATCCACCTTTTCCTCGTCCAGACCCAGCCGGTCATAGAATTTGTTCTCCTGCCAGCGCTCCAAATAGATGACAAAGTCGATCTGGGATTCCAGCTTGACCGCGCTCATGCCGAAGAGCTGCTGCACGTCGATCACGCCGATTCCGCGCAGCTCGATGTAATGGCGGATCAGCTCGGGCGCCTTGCCGATGAGCTGATTGGAAACACGGCGGATCTCCACCGCGTCATCCGCCACCAGACGGTGACCGCGCTTGACCAGCTCAATGGCGGTCTCGCTCTTGCCGACACCGCTTTCGCCCGTGATGAGCACGCCCTCGCCGTAGATATCCAGCAGCACGCCGTGGCGGGTGATGCTGGGCGCGAGGCGCTGGGTCAGAAGCCCGATGACATTCGTGGTGAAATCCACGGTGGTTTCCTTTGTGTGCAGGAGGGTGCGCTGATATTTGCGCGCCATGTCCAGACATTCGGGGAAAATATCCAGATCCCGGGCGACCACCAGTGCGGGGATGCTGTAGGCAAAGAGGTTTGCAAAGCTCTCCTCGCGCTGCTCGTGGGTCAAGCCCTCCAGCATCTGAGTCTCCGCCATGCCGATGACCTGCAGGCGGCGCTCGTCGAAGTAGTCAAAGAAGCCGACGAGCTGCAGACCGGGACGGTTTACATCCTTGATCCCCACCAGAGCGGTCTCATAGTCCGCGCCGCAGTGGATCAGTTCCAGACCAAGCTCCTTTACCAGCTCCGGCAGGGGTACGCCGCCGTTCATCTTATCTCTGTCATCACGCTTCATTCCGGTGTCCTCCTCAGTTTATAGTCTAAGCGCGCGAAATTTCACAAATATATTATAGTATAAATGACTCTGGTTGACAAGAGAGCAGCGCAAAAGCCAAAAATGAAAAAGTTTAAAAATTTTTCAAATTTATGCTTGCATTTTGTTTTAAACTCTGGTATTATAGCTCATGGTTCTTTTTGTACCAATTATTCAGCACAGCAAGGAGGTGCAACGGATGGCTAAGTGTCAGTTCTGCGACAAGGGCGTGACCTTTGGTATCGCTGTTTCCCACTCCCACAGACGTTCCAATCGTATGTGGAAGCCCAACGTCAAGCGCGTTAAGGCGATTGTCGGTGATTCTCCCCGCCATGTGTACGTTTGTACCCGGTGTCTGCGTTCCGGTAAAGTTACCCGCGCTGTCTAATCTTGGTACAGATGCGATCCCCATGCCTCACGGCGTGGGGATTTTAACTTTTTATTTTCCCATTCATTATGTCTTGACAACAAAATTTTCTCATGCTATACTTCAGCCATAATCCAAGGGGCGCT
>JAZOBV010000002.1:0-4087 GCA_045596145.1 Candidatus Pelethomonas sp. | reverse complement strand
CTGCGCCGCCTATTACCTGCAGATCGAGAACTTTGACGACAAGCAGGTTCTGGAGAACAACCTGTAAGGAGCGGTTAAATGGAACTGAAAAATCTTTCCGTAACTGAGTTTGCCGCCATTACCGCCTCAGACGCACCCGCCCCCGGCGGCGGAAGTGTGTCCGCTCTGGCGGGCAGCATTGCTGCCGCGCTGGGTGAGATGGTTGCCCGTCTGACTGTGGGACGCGAGAAGTACGCCTCCTCTCAGGCTGAGATGGAGAAGATCATTGAGGCTTTTCCTCCCGTTCGTGAAAAGCTGATGAACGCTGTGGATGAGGACAGCAAGGCATTCGACCAGTATATGGCCGCCCTTGCCATGCCCAAGACCACCGATGAGGAGAAGTCCGCCCGCTCCGCTGCTATGCAGGAGGGATTGAAGGCTGCCGCCCGTGTGCCTCTGGGTGTCGCGCAGGCGATCAACATGCTGTTCCCCTCTCTGGAGAAGGCTGTTACCATCGGCAACCCCAACGCTGTCACCGACGGCATGGTGGGCACCATGATGGCGCGCACCGGTATTCTGGGTGCGCTGTTCAATGTCCGCGTGAATCTGGAGTCCATCAAGGATGAGGCGTTTGTTGCTGAGCTGTCCGCTGAAACGGATAAGCTGCAGCAGAGCGCTGCCGAGTGGGAGCGTAAGATCCTCTCCCAGGTGAAGCTGTCCCGTATTTAAAATTGAAACAGGGAGTGCTGCCGGTTGTCTTGCAGCGCTCCCTGTTTTTTTATGATAAAGAATTAATAAGCCATAGTTTGCCGCTTAAAGTTGCAAGAAAGAGTTCTGCATCGTGTTGCAGAACTCTTTTCTTGCAATTTATCAATTTTTTTGCAGAAGATCCATGAACCGGATCATGACCTGTACCATCTGGGCGCGGGTGGTCGTGGTATCCGGGGAGAGCTGAGCGTCTCCAACACCGCGGATCAGTCCGCTGGCAAGTGCCCAGGACATGGCAGCCTGTGCCTCGGCGGCAATACGGTCTGCATCCTGATAATCGGAAAGGTCACCGCGTTCGGAGGTGTCAGCGCCCAGCGCCGTGGCGAAACGCCACAGAGCCACGGTCATATCCTGCCGGCTGATCTCCCGCAGGGGGGCAAATTTACCGTTTTCTGCGGTCATATAACCGTTGTCCACCGCCCAGCGTGCTGTATCAGCGTACCAGCTGTCTGCGGGAGCATCTGTCAGCTCTGCTTCACCGGAGATGACAGTATCACCGTTGAGCTGCTGCTGGAGATTTGCCAGCATTTGTGCAAGCATGGCGCGGTTGGTGGTGCCCTGAGGATCAAAACGGTGGTTTCCAACACCATTGAACAGACCACGCTGCACGGCATCGTATACAGCCGCCTCATACCACTCGCCGCTGACTACGTCCTCAAACCTTTCAGGAGTGAGGGAGAGAGAGGTCACCGTGCGGGAGAAGGGATCTGCGATGAGCAGAGTGCTGTTCTGCACCAGAAGACCTCTTGGCATGACAACATTTTGGTCGCGGGTGATGGTGGAGAGTTGATCGCCCCGCAGACAGCGCACGGCATGGTTTCCGGTATCAGAGATGTAGATCGTACCGTCATTGCCGACGGTCACGCCCTGAGGGTCACGCAGCCGTGCGGCACCGACATAACCGTCCACATAGCCGTCATCGTTCTCAATACCGACCACAACGGTGCGGATACCGTTTTCAAGCTTACAGATGCAGTGTGCGCCGGTCTCCGCGATGTACAGTGCCCCGTTCCACCAGCAGAGGCCGGTGGGATCGGACAGCCCGGTGTACACCGTGGTCACCTCGCCGCTGGGGAACAGGCAGCGAATGGAGCCGTTTCCGGTGTCAGCGATATAGACCTCTCCGTTATCGCCGGCAGCCAGTCCGGTGGGAAAGGAAAATGCGGCATTGACACCATTGCCATCAAGATCGCCTTCTTTTCCGCTGCCGGCGGCAGTCTGCACAGCGGTGTCGTCAAAGAAACGAATCACGTTTGCGTCCGGTTCGCTGACGAGGTAGCCGTCCAGAAAGGGTGCGATGCCCCACGGATTCATAAACAGGGCAGTGGAGAGCGTTCCGTCGGAAACAAAGCCGATAGGCTCGCCGGTCACATCGCTGACGCTGATCCTGCCTGCCATTCGGGTGGCAGTTCCGTCAGCGGCAACCTTCCAGATGACCTTGTTGAACACGTCGGTCATCAGATAGCCGCCGTCCTCCGTTGCAATGATGGACGAGGGGGAACCGTTGGAGATGTTCTCGGCGGAGAACGCGGCTGCGGGGATAAAACAGGAGAGGGAAAGCGCAAGGATCAGCGTGCAGGCTGTCAAAAATCTTTTCATAGCTGCCGTTCCTTTCATACCAGTTCGTCAAGGGTAAGACATTCAAAGCCTTCCGCTTTGCCCTTGAGCTTGATGGAATCGCCCAGAGAAGTCACCTTTGCCCGGTCACCCAGAGCATCGGCAACGACGCGTGAAATGAGGATTTTGCCGCCGGGAGCGTTTGCTTCCAGGCGGGCGGAGGTGTTGACGGTGTCGCCGATGGCGGTGTAGTCCATGCGCTGGGGTGCGCCGATATTGCCAACGACAGCAGGACCATAGTGAACGCCTACGCCGAAGGAAACGCTGCGCCCGTATTTCTGCTGAAGCTCCTCGCCCAGAGCCCTGGAGCCTTCCACCATGTCCATAGCGGCACGGCAGGCAAGGTATATGGCATCCTCCTGAGGCAGGGGAGCGTTCCAGAACGCCATCGTACAATCGCCAACGAACTTATCCAGCGTTCCGTGATGTCGCATAATGCACTCGGTGGTCAGCGTCAGGTACTTGTTGATGATCTCAACAACGGTGGGAGGGTCCAGCGCCTCGCTCATGGTGGTGAAGCCGCGGACATCTACGAACAGAACAGCGATGTTGAACATTTTGCCGCCCAGATCCTCCGCGCTGCCGCCCTGTACCAGAAGCTCCTTCAAAATAGCGGGGTCAACATATCGTCCGAAGGTTCTGGTAACGCGCTGCTTTTCCCGCGCGGCGCGGATGTAGTTGGCTGCCACGCTGACAACGAAGCTGACCGTTGCAGCGAGTGGGATCCACAGCGCGTGGAGGACGAAGCCGTTTGCGTAGGCGGCAAGACAAAGACCAAGCCAGCCAAGGCATACCGCAAGCCAGACGATGATCGAGAGGATCACCTTCCTGTCCGCAAGGAAAAAGAGCATCAGTGCAGTGAGAATGAAAAGGATCACCAGCTGAAGCGTGTCGGATACCTCGCGGGGGATATTTCCGGTGCGGTAGGAATCGATCTGGTTTGCCTGGATCTCCACGCCGTACATGGGAGCGGCGTGGTCAATGGCGGTGCGGTATTCGTCCTGCAGACCGGCGGCATAGGGACCGATGAGGACGATCTTTCCCGCAAACAGCTCGGGATCTACCAGACCATCCAGCACATCTACAAAGGAAATGCCGCTGTTATAGCCGCCGGGAGCGGCGCTGTAGGGCAGGTAGAAAAATCCGTTTGCATCGGTTTCCGGCAGGGGGGTGACCTCCAGACCGTGGTAGGCGGCGTACTTCTCGTAGATGGTGCGGGCGAAGGAATAGACCCGCTCACCGTCCGGTGTATCAACGTAGAGCATGGCGTGGCGGATAAAACCGTCATCGTCAGCCATGGCGTTGATGTGTCCAATATCCGTGACAGCGGCGAGGGCATCAAAAGGAGTGTCCCACGCAAGGACCGCCATGGTATCCATGTAGAAATTGCCGTCTTCGGTCACAAGGTCGCTGCCGAAGGTGGCGGCGGCGGCGGTGACCACGTTGCCGCCCCAGCCGGCGGTGTCGGCAAGATAGTAGTCATCCTCGGGATCGGCGCTTTCGCCCACATAGAGAACGTCGATGCCGATGACAGCGGGTGCAGTTTTGGGGTCAGCGTTGAGAATACCGATCACGTCCGCCATCAGATAGCGGGGCCAGGGCCAGGGACCAAGCTCGTCCAGAGAGGTCTGGTCAATGCCGATAAGAACGATTTCACCGTCGGTGGCTGTCTCCCGATGATACAGGGAATCAGATACCGCGCCGTCCGGACTGCGAAGCAGTC
>JAZOBV010000001.1:0-15489 GCA_045596145.1 Candidatus Pelethomonas sp. | reverse complement strand
CTCACCGCCGACCAGATGAGCCGCCTTCTGGAGCGGTTAAATACGAAATTCGACCTCTCCCGTGTGGTAGAATATACGGTGGAGGCAGGCAGACCCGACACGATCACAATGGATAAGCTGCTGGCTCTTAAAAACGGCGGCGTGTCCCGCGTGAGCATCAACCCGCAAAGCATGGAGGACAATGTTCTCGCCGCTATTGGCCGCCGCCACAGCAGTGACGATATCCGCGCGGCGATGGAGTTGGTGGGTTCCGTTGGCTTCCCCCATGTGAATATGGATCTCATCGCCGGCCTTCCCGAGGACACTGCCGAGGGCTTCCGCCGCACGCTGGACGAGGTCATCGCCTTCGGAACGGACAACATCACCATTCATACGCTCTCCCTCAAGAAGGGCAGCCGCATCACGCTGGAGGGCACCCGCATCCCCAATGTGGACGAGGTCGCCGCTATGCTGGACTACGCCGATCCCACCCTGCGAAGCGCCGCTTTCGCCCCCTACTACCTCTACCGCCAGAAGTACATGTCTGGCAGCTTTGAGAACGTAGGCTGGTGCAAGGAGGGCGGCACCGGATGGTATAACATCTATATCATGGAAGAGCTGCATACGATACTAAGTCTGGGTGCGGGCGGCTCCACCAAGCTGGTCGATCTGAAAAACAACCGTATTGAGCGCGTATTCAATCTCAAATATCCCAAGGAGTATATTGACCGGGCGGAAAAGATCCGGGAAAACCAGGCTGCTGTCCGCCTGTTCTATGAAAACAGATAAGGAGGCACTACTATGGCATATTCGCTGAAAGAGATCAACGAAGCTGTTCGCAGCGACCCCAGAGGTTTTGTGGAGGAATGTGACGCGGCTTACAACAAAAAGATCGAAAAAGCCGCGCTTGAGATCGCGAATAACCGCAAAAACTCCCGCATCGTGCTGCTCTCCGGTCCCTCCGGCAGCGGCAAGACCACCACGGCAAAAAAGATCGAAGCGAAGCTGGAGGAAATGGGCATCCACTCCCACGCCATCGCTATGGACAACTATTTTCAAACCGTAGATCCCGAAACTGCCCCCCGCAACCGTGAGGGACAGATCGACTACGAATCCCCCTTCTGTCTGGACATGGACCTCCTGAACCGCCACTTCGCCATGCTGGACCGGGGCGAGAAGATCCACATTCCCAAGTTTGAGTTTGCCCGCCAGATGCGCTCCGCCATCAAGAGCCATCCCCTTCAGCTCCACAGCGATGAGATCGCCATTTTTGAAGGCATCCACGCCCTCAACGACATCATCACCGGCAAAAATCCTGCCGCCATGAAGCTGTACATCTCTGCCCGCTCCAATATTCTGGACGAGGAGGGAAAGACCGTCTTCAAGGGCACCTGGATGCGCCTTGCCCGCCGCACCGTGCGCGATGCCAAGTTCCGCGCGTGGGAGCCGGATGTGACCATCAAGATGTGGGCGAATGTCCGCCGGGGCGAAAAGCTGTACATCTCCCCCTTCAAGGACAATGCAAATATCCAATTCGACAGCTCCCTGCCCTACGAAGTCAGCGTGGTGAAGAATTACGCCCAGCCTCTCTTCGAGAAGATGCACCTCTCCCCCGATATGGAACGCTACGAGGAGATCGGTCATCTGGTGGAGGCATATCCCAAGCTGGAAACACTGGATGAAAAATATGTTGCAGCCGACTCCCTGATCCGCGAGTTCATCGGCGGCGGCATCTACGACGATTGATCCCGGGAGGTTTCGTATGGCGATCCATTTTAATCTGAAGCCCTGCACTCTGACTACGCGGCATGACCGCTCCGACAAAAGTACGGCGCCCGCCGTTTCTGTTCTGAGCGAAAAAGCCGCCGAATTGATGGAGCGCGCGAAGCTGATGCGTGCCATCTCCGAGCTGGAGGACGAGATCGCGCTCCAGATGTGCGCCATCGGCGAGCTGGTCTATGCCACCCACCGCGGAAATCCGTCCGACAGCGACGAAATGCAGAAGATCCTCAGCTATGTGGATGACCTCCACGACCAGATCGAAGGGCATGAACAGCAGCTTCTGATCCTGCAGGGCGTCTATAGCTGCCCCATCTGCGGCGAGAATGTCACAGAAGGCGATGTCTATTGTCTGAAGTGCGGTCAGCCGCTGCCCGTTTCCACCACCAAACAGTCCTAAGCGGAAAGAGGTTTACCCATGTCCAACGAAAAAAAGCAGTCCTTTATGGGCGGCGTGACCATCCTTGCCATCTCCACCGTGTTTGTCAAGGTTTGCGGCGCCCTGTACAAGATCCCCCTCAACAACATTCTGGGCGATGAGGGCATTGCCCACTTCATGAGCGCGTACAACATCTATTCGTTCCTGCTCACCCTCTCCACCGCAGGACTTCCGCTGGCGCTTTCCAAGCTCATCAGCGAGGCAAACGCCACCGGACGAAAAAATCAGATCCGCCGCTGCTTCCATACCGCGCTGGGTCTGTTTGCAGCGCTGGGCGTTATCGGAACCACCGCCATGCTGGTGTTTACCGAGGAGCTGGCGGCATGGATGAACAACTCTCTGGCGTATTGGCCCATCAAGGCGCTGGGTGTTTCGGTGATCTGCGTGTCCGTCATGTGTGCCTACCGAGGCTACGCCCAGGGGCGGCAGAACATGGTGCCCACCGCCGTTTCCCAGTTCCTTGAGGCGTTCTTCAAGCTTGTGATCGGTCTGCCGCTGGCGTGGTATTTCATTAATCAGGGCATGGGGCTGGATGTGGGCGCCGCCGGTGCGATCATCGGTGTCAGCTTCGGCATCATCGTAGCCATGTTCTACATGATCTTCGAGCAGCGCAAAAACCGCGACCGCGACCTGCGGGGTACAGACACCCCTCAGAGCCACGGTGTGATCCTCCGCCGCCTGCTTGGACTTGGTATCCCCATCACCATCGGTCAAGCGGGCATGAGCCTTCTGAACCTTCTGGATCAGAAGATCATCATGGGGCAGCTTCAGTCCCTCACGGAACGTCAGATCGCCGCAGGCGAGCTTGCCGCCATGACCGCCGCAGAGATCGAGAAGGTCTCCTCCCAGCTTTACGGACAGTACACCTTCTCCAGCACACTCTTTAACCTGCCCTCCTCCTTCCTGCCGGCGGTCGCCATCAGTCTGATCCCCGCTATCTCCGTGGCAGTCACCCGAAAGGAGCACAGCGAGGTCAACCGTGTTGTCACCACCAGCTTCCGTCTGATCGGTATGCTGGCACTGCCTGCGGGCGTGGGTATGTCCGTCATGGCAGGCCCCATTCTGCAGCTGCTCTACCCCGCTCAGCCGGAAGCCGCCGCAGCAGCGACCTATCACCTGCAGATCCTTGGCATTGCCTCCGCCTTCGTGTGCGTGATGCTTCTGACCAACTCCATCATGCAGGCCCACGGCAGGGTGTATCTTCCCATCATCACCATGCTGATCGGCGGCACTGTCAAGGTCATTATCAACTATGTTCTGGTGGGAAACCCCGATATCAACATCAAGGGCGCCCCCATCGGCACGCTGGTGTGCTACGGTCTTGTGGCGGTCATCAACCTCGCCATTGTCCACCGTATGCTGGAGAAAAAGCCCAACTATTTCACCATTTTCTTCAAGCCTGTCTTCGCGTCCGCGGTCATGGGTGCCGCCGCGTGGGCATCCTACGGACTGCTGAGCCGCGTGCTTTCCGGCGGCTATGCCGCCACCGCGCTGGCAACGCTTGGCGCCATCGGCATTGCCGTGGTGGTGTACTTTATCCTGGTTCTCGCCCTGCGCATGATCACCGCCGAGGATCTCAAAATGATCCCCAGGGGTGAAAAGCTCGCAAAGCTTCTTCATATCCGATAAAATTTGCAAAAATCTCTGATTTCTGGCATAATTTCCTTGCAACGGTGGAAAAAGTATGATAGATTATTACCGTCATGAAAATAACCGCGCAAAATTGCCGGTAATCGAACACAAAAGGAGATTTTTCCCATGAATAAAAACGAACTGATCGCCGCTGTTGCTGAAAGAGCAAATATGACCAAGAAGGAGTCCGAGATCGCTGTTTCCGCTATGATCGAAGCCATCACCGATGCCCTGTGCGATGGTGACAAGGTCCAGCTGGTTGGCTTTGGCTCCTTCGAGGTGAAGAAGCGCGAGGCTCGCGTGGGCCGCAACCCCAAGACTAAGGAAGCCATTGAGATCCCCGCTACCAAGGTTCCCGCCTTCAAGGCAGGCAAGCTGCTCAAGGACAGCATCGCCCGCTAAATAACCGCATCAGACAGGGCGCGGCACTCGCCGCGCCCTGTTTTTTATCATTGGAAGGAGAATTGCTATGCGTCTGGATAAATATCTGAAGGTGTCCCGCCTCATCAAGCGCCGCACCGTGGCGAATGAGGCGTGCGATAACGAGCGCGTCACCGTCAACGGAAAGGTCGCCCGCGCCTCCTATGAAGTCAGGGTTGGCGACGTGATCGCTATTCGCTTCGGTGAAAAGACGCTCACCGTGGAGGTCACCGCCGTTCAGGAAACAGTTGGCAAGTCGGATGCCGCCACACTTTACAGGGAAGTTTAAAAAGTCAAAACCTCCGGCTCAGCCGAGCCGGAGGTTTTGACTCAGTCTGTCAAAGAACTACCGCCTTTCGGGATGGTTTTCCACATTGCATGGGGGAGCTTGAGGGGGCAAAGCCCTCCTCAAATGAGATCGAATGCCTCGCTAAGCCTTGCCTCGCAAGGCGTGCGACAGGCGCAGCCTGCACTTTTGCGACGCATTGCAAAG
Source organism: Candidatus Pelethomonas sp. (assembly GCA_045596145.1). GTDB lineage: Bacteria > Bacillota > Clostridia > Oscillospirales > Oscillospiraceae > Pelethomonas. The sequence goes on along the minus strand of JAZOBV010000001.1, from coordinate 10,747 downwards.
CAAAAGTAACGGCATTTTTATTTCCCGATAAAGACCGCGTCAGCGTCCTTCACAAAGTTCTCCACACTGTAGCAGAGAAAAATCTCATCCGCACCGACCATTTCTGCATAGTCGGCAACAGACACTCTGTAGTAGCGCAGATCCACCAGATGAATCTCGCTGTAGGTCTGGCTGAGGAACGGTGCCATACTATCCGTATAGCTGTCACGCACGACAAGAAGCTTCTTATCTGTGGCGGCATTCGGATTGCGGATGATATAAAGAGGGTTATTGCCGCCCATGAAAGAGGAATACTTGTCCTTCTCCGCGAGCTTACTCTCCACATACAGTCCGCCGATCTCACCGGTCAAACCATTCTCCACCGTGATTTCATCGCCGAAGACATAGTACTCAATGGTATCCGGCTCCAGCCAATGGATACCGGAGGTGGAATAAAGCGTACCATAGAAATCACTGGAAACCGTCTTGCCCTCACCCAGTGCGGGAGCTTCCAACCCTGTCGCTTCCAACAGAGCGGAATAGCCGTAATAAGCACCAAGGCTCGTCCAATGGTGATCGGTGCGGTAAAAAATCTGTTCATCGGAATGTTCGGAAAGCTTGCCCGCGATATCCACCCAGATCGCTCCCAGTTCCTTTGCCTGCTCCAGATAGGCACTTTGGTCAAAGGTAGGTGCGCCCTCGGGAAGCTTATCCTTCCAAATTTCCGCAGCGGTGGGGATCAGTCCAAGATAAACGGGCTTGTCCGTCTTTTCCAGAAGCTTCCGGATGTGCTCCAGATTATTCTCAGCACGGCTCGAATCTGTGATCTTGGAAATCAGCGTGTCACCACTCAGATAAACATCATGGAATTCACGCTTGCCGAGCAGCCACTCATACCGCGCCTTCAAGCCCATCCAGTCATCACGCAGCGGAAATTGATCGGAGAGATACTCCTCAAGATCTGCGGTATAGCTTCCGTCCACCAGCGCATCCCAAGAAAACGTGGGGAGCGTAGTGAGATTGCGGTTTTCTGTGGGAGAAAATGTGCGGTCGGGCTGGATCAGATGCAGCAGACCAAACCCGCCGATAAACAGACAGAACAGAACTGTCGTGATCAGATACATTGTTTTTTTCATGACAGCCCCTCCTTAGAAACGGAAATACAGGAACGGATTGTAGCTTGCGTCCACCAGCGAAGCGGTGCAGAGGATCAGAGCTGCCAGCATCAGCACCGGAGTGAGAATAAGCTGAGTACGTTCGCTCAAGCGATTCCAAAGCTTCTTCCCCAGTGGAGTCGCCGCGACAGTAAGGATCGCCAGCATGGGCAGATAGCTCACCAGATTATAGAACGTTTCCGCATCAAAGAACTGTGCTCCACCGAAGCAGGTGACAAGATAACGCAGCAGATGATCCATTTTTTCAACAGCAAACAGCGCCCAACCGATCAAAACGACCACCATTGCATAGATATGCTGCAGCACCACGGGCAGCTTTTTCAGCCATTCCCCGATAAACAGGCGCTCTGCCAGCATGAAAAGAGCATAGTAAAGTCCCCACAGGAGGAAATTCCAGCCTGCGCCGTGCCAGATGCCGGTCAGAAGCCAGACAATAAAAATATTCCGGATCCACTTTGCTCTGGAAACACGGTTGCCGCCCAGCGGAAAATAGACATACTGGCGGAACCAGTCTGTCAAGGAGATATGCCAGCGCTTCCAGAACTCCACGATAGAGCGGGAGATATAGGGATAGTTGAAATTTTCGATAAAATCGAAGCCAAACATCTTACCCAGACCGATCGCCATATCGCTGTAACCGGAGAAATCAAAGTAGATCTGGAACGCATACGCGATCAGACCCAGCCAGCCGCCGACCACAGTCAGCTGCTCACTGGCAAGGCTCAGATCCCAAAGCTGACCGATAGCGTTGGCAAGCAGGACCTTCTTTGCGGCACCGACACAGAAGCGCTGCACACCGCTGACAAATTTCTCCAGATCCTCCCTGCGGCTCACCAACTGCTCCGCAACAGACTTGTACTGAATGATCGGTCCGGCGATAAGCTGAGGAAACAGGGTAACAAACGCACCAAAGGTAATGATGTTCTTCTGCACAGGCGCGTCCTTGCGGTAAACGTCAATGGTATAGCTCATGGTCTGGAATGTATAGAAGCTGATACCAATGGGCAGTGGGATCCCGAGCAGCGGCAGAGACAATCCTGTTACTGCATTGATGCTTCCCGCGAGGAAATCATAGTACTTAAAAAATACCAGGATCAGAAGATTAAAAAAGACCGATGAGGCAACTGCCATTCTAGCCTTTTTATCATCATCTCGCCAGCGTTCCACCAGCATACCATGGGTATAGTCCACGATAATAGAAAGGAACATAATAAAAATATAGATCGGTTCGCCCCATCCGTAGAAGAAAAGGCTGGCGAGCAACAGAAAAAGATTGCGCAGCTTCAGCGGTGAGAGCTTGTAGATCAGAAGTACTACCGGAAGATAGAAAAAAAGAAACGGCAAGCTTGAAAAAACCACAGGGATCCTCCTCTCGGTTTTGCTTTGCGAAAAACGCCGCGGCGGCGCGAAATTACATCAGCACTGCCACGGCGTTTTATATTTAGTAGCTAATGAATATCAGCACCTTACCAGGCGGTAGCAAAGAGATCATTGAAAGCAACAAAAGCGTCTGCGGTTGCCTCACCGGCAAGGATCAGAGCAACAAAGTTGCCCTGAACAACGATCTCGGCATTCTCCCATGCGGCAACAGTCTCGGGATACCATGCGCCGCCATCGACCTGATAAGCCTTGCGTGCCTCGAAGATAGCCTTGACAGCCTCAACATCCTCGGCATTTTCGCACTCGACCAGAGCAAACTCAAATGCAACGGCACTCATGGCAGCCAGCTGCACCACGCACTGCTTGGTAGCGATATCGCTCAGACCGGGGTAGAAAGCAGCCAGAGTATCGGGATCAGCGGGCATCATCATGGGAGTATTCTCCTCACCCAGAGTTGCCATGAAATCATCAAAGTACATCTGCATATCGATCTCGTGAACGGTGGGCAGCTCAATGTTGACCTCCTCGCCGTTGAAGAAAGCAACAGCAGCCTCGGTCTGCTCACCGGCAAGGATCAGAGCAACGACGTTGCCATCAACAATGATCTCAGCACCCTCCCAGGCAGCGATAGTCTCGGGATACCATGCACCGCCATCGATCTGATAAGCCTTGCGGGCCTCGAGGATAGCCTTGACAGCCTCGACATCAGACGCATTCTCGCACTCGACCAGAGCAAACTCGAAAGCAACGGCGCTCATAGCAGCCAGCTGCACCACGCACTGCTTGGTGGCGATATCACTCAGACCGGGGTAGAAAGCCGTCAAAGTGTCAGGATCGGCGGGCATCATGAAAGGAGCATTGCCCTCACCCAGCAGAGCCATGAAGTCCTCATAATACTTGGTCAGGTCACGGGCAGCAGTCTCATCACCCTCGTTGCCGACATCACCGGTATTGGGGGTCTCGTTTTGATTGACGTTTGCGTCGTTGTTGTTCTGGCCGTTGTTGGCGTTGTTGTTGCCGCAGGCAACCAGAGCCAGCATCATGGTCAGTGCCAGAACGGCAGCGATCAGCTTTTTCATATTGTGTAGTGTCTCCTTAAATGTAAGATTTCTTCTGCCCATTCAACCGGGCACGTTTTCTTAGACGAGCATCCTTCTGAATTGTTCCCTCTTTTCAAAAAATTTTTCAAAAACTTTCTTACAACTTTTCAATATGGGCTCCGGCAGCCTTCAGCATAAGCTTTTTGGTGCCCACATCATCAAATGCAACCTCGATCAGCGCGTCGCCGCCCATGGGACGGATCGAAATGACCAATCCTCTGCCGAACGTGCGGTGTTTGATGCAATCTCCCTTTTTAAGCGAAAGACCTGCGCCGGCATTTGAAGCCGTAAATCCGGAGGCTGTGGAAACGGATCTCGTTTCCGCGCGGGATGCGGCACGGGGCGTTTCATAGAAACCCGCACTGCCGAAGGCACTTCCGCCAAAGCCAACGCCTTCCCAATCGTCACGCCGGGCGTACTGGTCGGCACGACTGAGCCAGTCGCTGTTCTCCTCCGGAACTTCCTTTAAAAAGCGTGAGGGCATGTTGTTGGTAGTTCGTCCGTACAGCATACGCTGCTTGGCAGTGGTCATGGTCAGCCGTTCCCGGGCACGGGTCATGGCGACGTAGCACAGTCTGCGCTCCTCTTCCATCTCCTCGCTCTCCCCTGCTGAACGTCCGCCGGGGAAAATGCCCTCCTCCATGCCAACCACGTAGACCGAGGGGAACTCGAGACCCTTGGCACTGTGCATGGTCATAAGGGAAACCGCATTGTCATCGGAATTTGCCTCATCCAAATCGGTATACAGCGCAACAGAATCCAAAAAGCCCGCGAGAGAACGTACTTCCGGATCACTATCCAGAAAGCCGATGATGCTGGAGCGAAGCTCCTGTACGTTTTCAATGCGTCCACGGCTCTCCATATCTCCCTTTGCCTGCAAAGCGCTGATGTAATTTGTTTTTTCACACACCAGATCATAGAACTCGGGAAGCTCCATTTCCCCCTCGCGCTCCCGCAGCTCGTCGATCATCGCAACAAAGGTCGAGATCTTCCCAGCGGCAGACTTCAAAGCAGGAAAACTCCCCGCCTCCCGCATGGTCTGGAACAGGCTTTTTTCCTCCAGTGCGGCGGCGTACTGCACTTTCTCCATCGTGGTATTGCCAATGCCGCGTACAGGGGTATTGACAATGCGCCGCAGGCGAAGATCATCGGATGGATTGTTGATGACGGCAAGGTAAGCCAGCATATCCTTAACTTCCGCGCGGTCAAAGAACTTCAAGCCACCATAGACCTTGTAGGGGATGCCGTTGCGCTTGAACGCCATTTCCAGCGCGTTCGACTGGGCATTCATACGGTAAAGCACAGCGTTGTCACGCCAATTTCCGCCCTGTCCGTAATGCTCCATGATCTTTCCGGCGACAAAATTCGCCTCATCGCCTTCATTGTATACCGTTTTGATCAGAACCTTGTCACCCGGACCACTCTCCGTCCAAAGAGTCTTGCCCTTTCGTCCGGCATTATTGCGTATCACGGCGTTGGCAGAATCCAGAATATTCTGCGTGGAACGGTAATTCTGCTCCAGACGGATCGTACGGCATGCTTTGTACTGTTCCTCGAAGTTCAGAATATTCTCAATATCCGCACCACGGAAGCGGTAAATAGACTGATCGTCGTCACCCACCACACAGATATTTTCATATCCTCCGGCAAGCAGCTTTGCCAGCATATACTGCAGATGGTTCGTGTCTTGATATTCGTCGATTAGCACATAGCGGAATTTCCGCTGATAGAAGGAGCGAACCTCCTCATCCTTCATCAAAAGATGGACAGTGTGAAGAATGATATCATCAAAATCCAATGCGTTGGCATCCCGCAGGCGGCGGTTATAGCCCCGGTAGATCTCCGCGATGCGGGGCATCCGCCAGTCGTAAGAAGAAGCTGCTTCCCTCGCGAAATCATCCGGAGATTGATCTTTATCCTTTGCGCTGCTGATGATGCCAAGCACAGAACGGGGCGAAAACTCCTTTTCATCCAATCCCAAATCCTTTAGTACATCCTTAACGACACGCTTGCTGTCGTCACTGTCATAGATAGTGAAATTGAAATTAAATCCAGCACCAAGACGTTCGATGTCTTTGCGCAGGATACGAACGCAGGCGCTGTGGAACGTGGCTGCCCAGATGTCATTGGCGCTGGGACCGCACATCCGTTCCAAACGTTCCTTCAGCTCGCCTGCCGCCTTGTTTGTAAAGGTAATAGCAATTACAGACCACGGCACAGCAGGTTCCACCGCGCACAGGCGACGGGCTTCCCGCCAATCCTCGGGAGACGGCTGCTGCGGAAAACCCTCCAAAAAAGCAAGATCCTCTGCAGTTGCCCACTCGGGTACATAGGCTGTGTCACTGCCCTTGCCGAAGGTCAGAAGATTATCCACACGGTTGATGAGCACTGTCGTCTTTCCGCTGCCCGCACCCGCAAGCAGCAGAAGCGGTCCTTCCGTCGTCAGCACTGCTTCCCTCTGCTGAGGATTTAAATGTCCATAGCGCTGTTCTATAACAGAACGCCGCGCGGCGATATACCGTTCTTCAAAATTATGTATCATATCTTCGTTCCTGTTCTAAAATTTATATCTTTAATATTTTACCGCAGAAACGTTTAAGGGTCAACAGCGGAAAATCTTCTTTTCAAGAATCATTGCTATTCATCAATTTTTATGATAAAGTTAAGAAAAATTTGTAAGAGGTATTGTCTTATGATTCATTTCCGTAACGACTACAGTGCAGGCGCTCATCCCGCCGTACTGGACGCACTGACCAGAACCAATCTTGAACTGACCGCAGGCTATGGCTGCGATCCCTACTGCGAAGCCGCGGCGAACACGATCCGCAAGCTTTGCGATGCTCCCCACGCTGAGGTGCATTTCCTTGTAGGCGGTACTCAGTCGAACAAGACCGTCATCGCCGCCGCTCTCCGACCCTATGAAGCTATCATCGCTGCCCACACCGGACACATCTGCGTCCACGAAACCGGAGCTATCGAAAACAACGGACACAAGATCATCCACTGCCCCTCCTCCGACGGCAAAGTCACACCGGATATGATCCGCACCGTTATGAACACGCACAGCAGTGAACACATGGTCGTTCCCCGCCTCGTCTACATTTCCAACACGACTGAGGTTGGAACGGTCTATACCCGTGCCGAGCTGTCCGCTCTGCACATCGTTTGCGACGAATTTGGACTTCTCCTCTACTGCGACGGTGCCCGTCTGGGAAGCGCCATGACCATCAAGGGCGCCGACACTACCTTTGCCGACTATGCCGTGTACTGCGATGCTTTCACCATCGGCGGAACCAAGAACGGTCTTCTGTTCGGTGAAGCTCTGGTCATCACCGACTATGCCCTTACCTCCAACTTCCGCCACTGTATGAAGCAGCAGGGCGCGATCCTCGCCAAGGGGCGGCTGCTGGGCGTTCAGTTTGATGCCATCCTAAAAGACAACCTGTATCTGGAGCTTGCCGCCCACGCGAATCGACTGGCGCAGCGATTGACCGAAGGACTTATGGGCATGAATATCCCGCTTCTTGCGCAGTCCCCCAGCAATCAGGTCTTTCCCATCCTCCCCAACGCCGTTGTCGAGGAACTTGAGAAGAATTTCACCTTTGAAATCCAGGAGCGCGTGGACGAGGAGCATACCTGCATCCGTTTCGTCACCGCATGGTGTTCCACCGATGAGGATGTGACCGCCCTGCTGGACTCGATCAGCCAAGTTATGTCATAAACAAGACGGAGGGAATCAGATGAACTGATTCCCTCCGTCTTCCGCTGTCAAGTATGCCTATTTCCATCTCCGGCATCATAAAGCGTATCCACATTCGGATTTTTCTCCACAAAAAACGCTATCTCATCACCGTATGTAATGAGCGTTACCGTTCCCTGCAGATCGGTTCGATAAACTGTCACTTCCGCGTCGCGCAGGCGACTGACGACCTCCTCGTGTGGGTGATTGTAATCGGGAAACTCCTCGCGGTCGCTGGAGATGACGGCGTACTCCGGCGCGACGGTCTTCAGCCAGACATAGGATGTCGATGTATAGCTTCCGTGATGTCCCACCTTCAGCACATCGGCAGAGATATCAAAACCTGCGTTGATGATATCGTATTCCGCCTCGCGCTCCGCATCTCCCGTGAACAAAAAGGATCTTTCACCAAAAGTGATCTTCAATACGATAGACATATTATTGGGATCCTCATAGGTGTCAACAGGTCCAAAAATCTGTACCATGGCGCTTCCAAGTGTAAAGGCTTCGCCCGGTACAGGGACTGTAATTTCAAGCCCTTCACGGGAAATCGCATCCAAAACATTTCCAAATGCTGAATTAACATATTCGGTCACCGGACAATAAACCCTATCGACCTCTGCATAATTGAGAATCGCGCTCACGCCTCCATAGTGATCCTCGTGAGCATGTGTGATGACAACTGTGTCGATCTCCTCCATCCCACGCTGTTTCATGTAAGAATAGATGAGCTGACTGTCTGCCGCGTTTCCGCCGTCAATGGTCATAAAAACACCGTCGCATTCCACAACGATAAAGTCAGCCTGCCCAACATCCACAAAATCGACCCGAAGATAAGGCTGTTCTTCCTGTTTTCCCGTATCAGAACGCAGACCGCCGCAGGCGGCAAACGCAAGCATGACGACCAGAAGAAGCATTGAGAGAAGCGGCTTTCTTCCCTGTTTACATTTCATATCTACAACTCCCTTCCGCAAGATTATAACCCAACGCAGGAGGATTGACAAGCACCAGAAATTGCGACAGTTTTTTCTCAATTCCGATTGACATTTTCTCTTAAAAAAGTTATAGTGAATGTGCCTGTTTTTCTTTGGGAAAATAACTGAGGAAAAGCGGGCAATTTTCTACACCCAAACTGTGCCTCCGGCGCAGAAATTTGTATGTAAGAAAAGGAATGGGGGAGGATAAATGTCCAAAGAGTTGATTCGCCTTGTGGATTGCAGCATGGCGTTTGACGGCGAGCTTGTTCTCGATAACATTAATCTTTATTTCAATGATAGTGAGTTCCTCACACTTCTCGGACCCAGTGGCTGCGGCAAGACTACCACCTTGCGCATCATTGGCGGTTTCATCACACCTACTTCCGGTGATGTTCTGTTCGACGGTGTGAGGATGAATGATATTCCGCCAAATCTGCGTCAGGTCAACACTGTTTTCCAGCGCTACGCATTGTTCCCGCATCTCAACGTTTTTGAGAATGTGGCTTTCGGTCTGCGCATCGGTAAGACTGTGGAAGAAAACGGCAGAAAGCGCAAGGAAAAGATCTCCGAAGCCGAGATCGAGCAGCGCGTTATGGAAATGCTGGAGGTCGTGAGCCTCAAGGGCTTTGAAAACCGCCGCATCACCGAGCTTTCCGGCGGTCAGCAGCAGCGTGTTGCCATTGCCCGCGCGCTGGTCAATCGTCCCAAGGTTCTTCTGCTGGATGAGCCTCTGGCAGCTCTTGACCTGCGCCTTCGCAAGGATATGCAGAACGAGCTGAAGCGTATCCAGCAGCAGATGGGCATCACCTTTATCTATGTTACCCACGATCAGGAGGAAGCCCTGGCAATGAGCGATACCATCGTGGTCATGGATCAGGGTAAGATCCAGCAGATCGGCACTCCCGAGGATATCTACAACGAACCGAAGAATGCCTTTGTTGCGGATTTCATCGGTGAGAGTAATATTCTCGACGGAATTATGCACGAGGACTACGTGGTCGAGTTCTTTAACCGCAAATTTAAGTGCCTTGATAAGGGCTTTGCTCCCATGGAGCCGGTGGATGTTGTTATCCGCCCCGTGGATATCGACATCGTCCCCGTTGAGAAGGGACAGCTCAAGGGCACTGTCACCTCTGTCACCTTCAAGGGCGTTCACTATGATACCATTGTTGATTTCAAGGGCTTCAAGTGGCTGATCCAGACCACCGATTTCCATCCCGAGGGATCTACTATTGGCATTATCCTGAACCCAGATGATATCCACATCATGCATAAGAGCCAGTATTCCGGTATGTTCGGCGACTATTCCTCCTACTCCGAAGAATATGAGGAGATGGATGACGCAAGCTTCGACATCGAGGAGGATGAGGAGTCTGTGGAGGGCGGCGCCAATGATGAAGAATAAGCGTGGCCTGTTTGCCATTCCCTACGTTGGTTGGATGGCATTTTTCGTGATCGCGCCTATCATTATGGTCGTGATCTATGCTTTCTCCTCCGGCGCGACGGACGGTTCACTGGGTCATTTTACCTTAGGTAATTTTACTCAGATGACCGACTACGCCGTGGTTTTTGGACGTTCCTTCAAGCTGGCGATCATAGCGACGTTGATCTGCCTTCTGATCGGCTATCCCGTGGCGTATATGATTTCCCGGGAAAGCGAACGGTTTCAGCGCATTGCAATGGTTTTGATCATGCTGCCGATGTGGATGAACTTTCTGCTGAGAACCTATTCGTGGCTCTCCATTCTGGAGAATAACGGACTTCTCAACCAGCTATTTCGAGCCATCGGTCTGATTGATCTCTACAACAATATTTTCGGCACCAATATCGAGTATTTTCGCATGATCGGCTCTCAGGGCGCGGTGGTGCTGGGTATGGTCTATAACTACCTGCCCTTTATGATCCTCCCTATTTACTCCGTTATTGTGAAGCTGGATCACTCTCTGCTGGAGGCAGCAAGAGATCTGGGGGCAAACTCTGTCGGAGTATTCCGCAAGGTCATCTTCCCCCTCTCCCTGCCCGGTATTCTCTCCGGTATCACGATGGTTTTTGTCCCCGCAGTATCCACATTCGCCATCTCCCGTCTGCTGGGCGGCGGAACGCAGATGCTGCTGGGTGATCTGATCGAGCAGCAATTTCTGGGCGGTGCGTATAACCCCCACCTGGGCGCAGCCATCTCCCTTGTGATGATGCTGGTCGTTGTGGTCTGCATGGCTGTGATGAATCGCTTCGGTGAGGGCGAGGAACAGGCGGTGATGCTGTGAAAAAGACTTCTGTCACCTTCAACCGCGTCATTATGGCGCTGGCCTTTTTGTTCCTGTACGCTCCTATTTTCCTGCTGATCGTCTTTTCCTTTAACTCCGGCGACAGCAACACCGTCTGGGAGGGTTTCTCTAC